>JAKQKF010000390.1 GCA_029560815.1 bacterium | reverse complement strand
TATAGATCACCAGAAAGATCGTCGCCAGCTGGGCGGCGACGGCGATGAGATCCCGGGAGAGCTGCCAATAATCCCTTTCCGGTTTCTCCGGGATGAAGATGGTGTCTCCGATCTCGACAGCGGTGTCATCGTCCGGTTTGGCCCACTCTCCGGTCTGGCTGCGGATGAGGCGGACCCGGCTTTTACGGGCGTTCCAGTTAAAGCCACCCGCTTCGGTGAGGTAGTGTTTGACGTTCATGTTGGGCTTGTAGGGGTAGAGTCCGGGGTTGAGCACCTGGCCGGTCACCTTGACTGTCATCTCCTGGGCCGGGATATGGATGAGGTCATGGTCGCGGAGGATGACATCCTGCGATTTGTCCCCTTTTTCGAAGAGGGCGACGAAATCAACGCCCATGCCGCCGGTACGTTCGCGCGATTTGATTTTGAAATAGTCGCGTTCGCTCTCGGTCATCTCCAGCACGGACATTTTCTTCAGCCGTTCGAATTCGGGATCGAGCACATCCTCCTGGGCGCGGCGTTGAATGTAGGCATTCTTGAGGGATGCCTCACTGGAAAAGCCTCCGGCGCGCTCGATCATCTCGCTCAAACGGATCTCGCCCTCCTCCAGTGCATAAAAACCCGGGTAAAGCACCTCGCCTTCGATCTCTATATTGCGCGTCTCATGAAATTTGTACTGGAAGCGGACGAAGAGGCGGTCGTCGGGCTGCAGGGGAAAACGCATGCTCCGCTCGCGCGCCTGCGGATTATCAGCCGGCAGGTGGAGGAGCTCCCTGGTTGTATTGGAGCCGGTACCCTTGAAGCGGACCAGCTCGATCTTGCTCGAGTCGGCATCGGTGGTGAAGCCGTGGGCCATGGTGATCAGATCGCCGACGCAGTCGCCGGGGGCGAATTCGAAAATGTCGGGATTTTTCAGGGCGCCGGCGATATAGACGCGGCCGGCGGAGGTCTCTTCGGTGGGGACGATGATCACATCGCCGTCGCGCAGAAAGGGATTGGCCTTGAGATCGCCGGTGAGGTTGAATTTCTGCAGATCGACGGGCACGGATTCACCTGTGCGCCGTTTGATGAGGATATTGCGCTGCGAGCCGGCGTAGGATTCATACTTGACCTGGGGATTGGGTTTGGTGGTCTGCAGGGAGGTCTCCTCCTTGACCGGCGACTTGATGGTGACCTGCTGCATCAGGGTCTCCACCGTCATCCGCTGCTTCAATCCCCCGGCCAGATCGATCGCCTCCGCGGCGCGGCTCATCGCTGTGACCTCGACGGATCCGGGCTCGAGGATGGCGCCGGTGACCGAGACCTTGAACAGGCGCGGCTTGACCAGATGGATGCCGATGGTCTTGCTCACATACTTGACGGAGAGATACTCCTGGGTGATCCTTTTCGCCTCGGTCAGGGTTTTGTTGGCGACGGGGATGGCCCCGACGGCGGTGATGATCAGTTCTCCTTCCGGGCTGACGGTCGTCTCGATGTTATCGCTGCCGGCGCCCCCGATCTGAATGAGGAACTGGTCGCCGGGTCCGACATAATATTCATCCGGATCGACCTCCTTTTCGAGTGCCATCGCCGTCAGCAGCGACGGAGCCTGGGTTGAGCGCTCGCTCATGCGGTCGCGGAGGTTTTTCTCCATCATGCTCTGCAGAGGATCCTGGGCCAGGGTGCTCTGGGTCAGGGCCAGGAGGATGCAAATCAGCCATTTTTTCATATCTTTTCCACCTATCAGGAAGCCAGGATGTTGACGATGCGTTCGCTGGCGCGCCCGTCCCAGAGCGGCGGGATGCGTTTGCGCACCAGTTTCCCGGAGCGGGCCATCGTGGCGTGTTCAATAATGGCGCCGGTCTCGAGGGGGACCAGGCGGTTGCTGCCCAGCGTCACCGTGACCGGCCGTTCGGTGCTTTCTCTCAGGGTGAGGCAGGGCACGTTGAGCCAGGTGGTCTCCTCCTGGATGCCGCCCGAGTCGGTGAGCAGATAGGCCGCCTCGCTCATCAGGCGCAGGAAGGAGAGGTAGCCGAGGGGCTCGACCCGGATCAGGTTTTTCATCGCGGTCAGGCGCGGAGTGTAGCCGAACTGTTCGATCATTTTGCCGGTGCGCGGGTGGACCGGGAAGACGATGGTCAGCTCCTGCTGCAGCTCCTCGATGGCGGCGAGGATGGTATCGAGGAGCAGGGGATTGTCGACGTTGGAAGGCCGGTGCAGGGTGACCAGGGCGAACTTTTTCGGCGCGAGTTTGAGCTCTTCCATGACCGGGCAGGCGCGGGCCTTGTCGAGGTGTTCCCGCAGCGAGTCGATCATGACGTTGCCGACAAAGTGCATCCTGTGCGCCGGCACCCCTTCGGCGCGCAGGTGGTCCCAGCCGCTCTGCTCGGTGATGAAGAGCCACTCCGCCAGGGCGTCGGTGAGGATGCGGTTGATCTCCTCGGGCATGGCGCGATCCATGCTGCGCAGGCCGGCCTCGACGTGGGCGATGGGGACGTGCAGCTTGGCCGCGGCCAGAGCAGCGGCCAGGGTGGAGTTGACGTCGCCGACCACCACGACCAGATCGGGCTTGAGCTCGAGCAGGAGTTTCTCGATGGCGATCATGACCGCACCGGTCTGCTCCGCGTGGGTGCCGGAGCCGACACCGAGGAACTGGTCGGGTTCGGGCATGCCGAGTTCGGTGAAAAAGGCGTGCGACATCTTCTGGTCGTAATGCTGTCCGGTGTGGACCAGAATGGGATGTACACCGCCGTGTTCGAGCATACGGCGGTGGATGGGGGCAATTTTCATGAAATTGGGCCTGGCCCCGACGACGTTCAGGATGGTGCGCATGAGAGGATCGGGCCTCGGCTTAGAGATCGCGTTTGTAATTTTGTTTGTAGTACTCGAGATACTCTCCGGTCTTGAGCTTTCCCCACCACCACTGGTTCTCCTTGTACCACCGGATAGTCGCAGCCATCGCCTCCTCGAAAGAGTGCCCGGGCTGCCAGCCCAGAGCACGGATTTTGGCGGTGTCGACCGAGTAGCGGCGGTCGTGGCCGAGGCGGTCGGCGACCCAGGTCATCAGACTTTCGGGCTTGCCCAGCTCGCGCAGGATGATGCCGGTGATGTCGAGATTGGTGCGTTCGTTACCGGAGCCGATATTGTAGACCTGGCCGTCGTCGCCGTGGCTGATGAGGAAATCGATGGCGTCGCAGTGGTCCATCACATAGATCCAGTCACGGACGTTCTTGCCGTCGCCGTAGATGGGCAGACTCTTGTCCTCGAGGGCATTGGTGACGAAGAGGGGGATCAGTTTTTCCGGGAACTGGCAGGGGCCGTAGTTGTTGGAGCAGCGGGTGATGATCACCGGCAGGCCGTAGGTGACGAAATAGGAAAAGGCGAGGCGGTCGGCGCCCGCTTTGGAGGCTGAGTAGGGGCTCGAGGGTTCGAGGCGGTCGGACTCCCTGAATGAGCCGTCGAGGATGCTGCCGTAGACCTCATCGGTGCTGATCTGGATGAATTTTTTCACGCCATATTTGCGGGCGGCCTCGAGCAGGACGAAAGCACCGTAGATGTCGGTCTTGATAAAGTCGTCGGGGGCGCCGATCGAGCGGTCGACGTGGCTCTCGGCGGCGAAATTGACCACGATATCAACCGGGGGAATGAGTTCGTCCATCAGTCTGGCGTCACAGATATCGCCGTGAACGAAGCGGTAGTTGGGGGCAGCGGCGATATCCTTGAGATTGTCGAGATTGCCCGCATAGGTCAATTTGTCGACGTTGACGATCTCCACCTCGCTGCCGTATTTGGCGAGGAGGTAATGAATGAAGTTGCTGCCGATAAAGCCGGCGCCGCCGGTGACGAGATAACGTTTCATGAGTCTGCCTGTCGTCAATAAAGAGGGTTGCTGATTTGGGTTTTTTTTCCTAATTTTCAATGTACAAACCCGGCTGTTAAAAGTCAATTCATTATTTTTCAAGCCCAGCCGCAGCATGAACAATTCTAAGTACCGCAGAGGGGACCGCTTTGCGGAAAAAGGAAAGATCCCATGACCGAACCCTGCTTTCGAATCGCTCTGGCGCAGATCAATACTGTCGTTGGTGATCTGCCGGGCAACCGCCGCCGGATCACCGAAAAAATGGCCGCGGCGGCAGAGGAGGGCTGCGATCTGATCGCTTTCCCCGAGCTGGCCCTGACCGGCTATCCCCCCGAGGATCTGCTGCTGCGGCGGCAGTTCGTCGCCGACCAGCGCGAGCAGCTGCAGGCTGTCGCTGCCGAGAGCGGCGAATGTCTCGCCATCGTCGGCTTTGTCGACGAGCTGCAGGGGCGGCTCTTCAATGCCGCCGCCGTCCTCCACCGCGGCGGGATCATCGGCGTCTACCACAAGGTGCATCTGCCCAACTACAGTGTCTTCGATGAGGAGCGCTATTTCGAGGCCGGCCGGCAGCCCCTGGTGCTCGACCTCGGAGCCCTGCGCATCGGGGTGAGCATCTGCGAAGACATCTGGATCGAGGAGAGCGTGGTTGAATCCGAAGCCCTGCTCGGCGGGGCCGACCTCCTGCTCAATATCTCTGCTTCGCCTTTTCACAGCAACAAGGGGGAGGAGCGGCTGGAGCTGATGCGGAGCCGGGCCCGACGCACCGGCAGCGTCCTGGCCTATCTCAATCTGATCGGCGGCCAGGACGAGCTGGTCTTCGACGGCCGCAGCCTGGTGGTGGCCGCGGACGGCCGCCTGCTCGCGGCGGGTGGCGGGTTTCAGGAGGATTTCATCATCGCCGATCTGCCCCTGGAAGAGTTTGCCGCTCTGCGCCGCGCCCGCGCACGGCTGGCGCCGCCCGCCAACGCTCTCGATTCTCCCCATCTCCTGCCCGTGTCGTGGAGCGTCCGGCCGCGGCCGGAGCGCCGCGCCGCGCCCCGCATGATCGCACCGGTCAAGAGTGAGACCGAGGAGATCTATCAGGCCCTTCTGCTCGGGCTGGGAGACTATACCCGCAAGAACGGTTTCAAAAAAGTGACCCTGGGTTTGAGCGGCGGCATCGATTCGGCGCTGGTCGCCGTTCTGGCCGCAGACGCCCTCGGCCCCGGTCAGGTTGCGGCTGTGACGATGCCCTCCCGTTTTTCCTCTTCCGGCAGCGTCACCGATTCGGAAGAGCTGGCGCGGAACCTGGGGATTCAGCTCTTTACGCTGCCGATCGCTCCCGCCTTCAAGGCCTATGAGGAGATGCTGGCGGAGCTTTTTGCAGGGCGGGAGCCCGACGTGGCCGAGGAGAATCTGCAGGCGCGTATTCGCGGCAATCTGCTCATGGCCCTCTCCAACAAATTTGGCTGGATGGTCCTGGTCACCGGCAACAAGAGCGAAGTAAGCGTCGGTTACTGCACCATTTACGGGGACATGGCGGGCGGCTTTTCACCCCTGAAGGATGTCTACAAAACGACGGTCTATGCCCTCTGCGAATACCGTAACAAACTGGCCGGCTACGACCTGATCCCGCGCGCGATCATCACCAAGCCTCCCTCAGCGGAACTGCGCCCGGACCAGACCGATCAGGACAGCCTGCCGCCCTACGATCTGCTCGATGCCGTGCTCGAGCTCTATGTGGAGAAGGAGATGGGGGTGGCGGAGATCATTACGCAGGGATTCGAGGGTAAAATGGTCAGGAGAGTGGCGCGGCTGGTCGATTTCGCCGAGTACAAGCGCCGGCAGGGGGCGCCGGGCATCAAGATCACCCCGCGCGCTTTCGGCAAGGACCGGCGCATGCCGATCACCAACCACTACCGGGAGATTTAGCTCTGCGGCCGGCGGAAGCCATGCCAAAAGCCGGCTGTGTACCAGATCAGACAGAGCAGCACCAGCGGCAGCATAACCACGTATTTGAGCAAGTTGAGGGGACTGTAGCGCAGCAGGCGCTGGCCGATGGTGAAGATGCGCACCGCCGGGATCAGCGGGATGAGGACTGGATAGCGGACAAAGATCCTGCCGGCGACCGGATTCTTGCGGCGGTTCTGCGCCGATCCGATGCCCAGTTCGTACTGGTTGCGGAGGATCTTTTTGAGTTTGGTGCGGTTGCGGTGCCAGATCACCGCCTTCGGCTCCCAGTAGAGCACCTGGCCGCTGCCGTGGATCTTGCGGAAGTACATGTTGTCGCTGCCCTTGACCTGGTTGGCAAAGGGGCCGTACTCCTGGTAAATATCGCGGCTGAACGAGACATTGCCGGTGCCGAAGTGGTCCTTGGCGGTGGTGGCGTAGGGGGTGAGCAGATCGCTGCACTCCATGAGATAATCGAGGGTGCCGAAGAGGGACCAGGGGGTGCCGTTTTTAACCATGCCGCCGACCACCGGATAGCCCTCGCGGTGGGCTGCGACCAGGTTCTGCAGCCAGTGGCGATCGACCAGACAGTCGGTGTCGGTGAAAGCAAAGTACTCGCCGCGGGCGATCTCCAGACCGGCGTTGCGCGCGGTGCCGGGATAGGCGCGCTCCCTGAGGGCGATGACGCGGGTCTGGGGAAAGCGATTCTGCACCAGGGCGGGGGTGTCATCCCCGCTCGAGTCGGCGACGATGACCTCGAAAGCGAAATCGCATTCCTGGTCAAAGACCGATGCGAGGGCGTCAAAGATGTAGTGCTTCTGGTTATAGGAGGCGATGATCACCGAAACCAGGGGCTTGCTTTCTGTCACCATGCGCGGACCTGAAGAACGGGTGAGGAAAAAAAAGAGGGTATTCACCTGAATACCCTCACTCGATGTGTGCACCCACAAGGAATCGAACCTTGAACCTACTGATTAAGAGTCAGTTGCTCTGCCAGTTGAGCTATGGGTGCTTTTTTTCCGGAATCGCAGGCTATAATGTATTAACATTTCCGCTTTTTATCAAGTAAAAAATAATCGGGGTTCGATAAAATCTATCCGGCCTGAGGGAGAGCAGACGTATGGCGGAACAGAACGGATTGGCAGAGATCATCCTGGCGCGGCGGAGTGTGCGCCGTTTCGCGGCCCGGCCGGTGGAGCGGGAGGTGCTGCAGCGCTGTGTTGAGGCGGCGCGTCTGGCCCCTTCGGCCGAGAATGTGCAGCCCTGGCGCTTTCTGATCGTCGACGATCCCGCGCTGAAAGCGCGTCTGGCCGGCGGGGCTTTTTCCGGCATCTATCGCGTCACGCGCTGGGCTGAGCAGGCCCCGGTCCTGGTGGTCCTTTGCGCCGAACTTGACATCGTCGCCAACCGGTTGGGCCGGCGGGTGACCGGCATCGACTACTATCTGCTCGATCTCGGCATCGCCGGCGAGCATTTCTGCCTGCAGGCTGCGGAGCTGGGGCTGGGCACCTGCTGGATCGGCTGGTTCAGTCCCCGCGGCGTGCGCAAGGCCCTCGGAATCCCGCGCCGTCTGCGGCCGGTGGCTCTTTTCGCCGTCGGCTATTCCGCCCACCAGCGCATGCCCGAGAAGAAGCGGCGGGCGCTGGCGGAGATCTGCTGGTTCAACGAGATCGGGTGAGCAGGAATGATGAGGAAGCAGCAGCGGAGAAGTGCGGGCGCAAGGCTCGGGCGGGCGGAAGCCGGCAGACCTGAGCAAGGCATCGTTCGGGATGCGGCCGCTCAATGGCAGCCGGCCGTCGCGGCTGATGGGGAGTGGCTGCAGCGCTGCCGCGCGGAGCTGCTGGCCTGGTTTGACGCTTCGGCGCGGGTGCTGCCCTGGCGGGAGGACCGCGATCCCTACCGGATCTGGATCTCCGAGATCATGCTTCAGCAGACCCAGGTCCGCCAGGTGCTGCCCTATTACGAGCGTTTTCTCGCCCGTTTTCCCGATGTCGCTGCTCTGGCGGCCGCGCCATTGGATGCGGTGCTCAAGGCGTGGGAGGGGATGGGCTATTATGCCCGGGCGCGCAATCTGCACCGGGCGGCCGGAGAGATCGTGACCAGATACGGAGGGCGCTTTCCGGGGGAGGCGGAGGCGGTGCTGGGGCTGCCGGGCATCGGCTCTTACACGGCGGCGGCGATATTGAGCATCGCCTTCGGCCTGCCCGAGGTGGTGGTCGACGGCAATGTGGTGCGCGTGATCACGCGGCTGACGGCGATGGCGGAGGAGGCGCGGGCGGCGGCGGGCCGGAAAAAGATCGAGGCCATGGCCGTGGCCTTTTTCGATCCGGGCCGGCCGGGAGATTTCAACGAGGCGATGATGGAGTTGGGAGCAGTGATCTGCACCCCGCGGTCGCCCTCCTGTGATGTGTGCCCCGTGGCCGGCTGCTGTGCGGCCTTCAGGGAGGGGGCGCCGGAGCGCTATCCGGTGAAATCCCCGCGCCGGGCCAGGCCGCACCACCAGATCGCCGCCGCCCTGATCTGGCGCGAGGGCCGTCTGCTGATCGCCCGCCGGCCGGAGAAGGGGCTGCTGGGGGGATTGTGGGAGTTCCCCGGGGGCAAACAGGAGAGCGGGGAGAGCCTGGAACAGACGGCAGTCCGGGAAGCCGCCGAGGAGCTGGGGGTGGAGATCGAGGTGGCCGAAAAGTACATGAGCGTCGACCACGCCTACACCCATTTCAGCATCACCCTGCATCTTTTTCACTGCCGCTATCTGGGCGGCAGTCCGTCCTGCCGTGCCTGCAGCGACTGGCGCTGGATCGCACCGGAGCAGCTGCGGGAGTACGCCTTTCCGCGCGCCAACGGCCGTGTCATCGACGCGCTGCTGCAGGAAAAAAACGTCCTGCCGAAGATTTGAATTGATGAACGGCATAAAATGGCTTATATTTAATAAGCCGCAATCCAATGCCCGGGGATAACCGCATTACAGCAGCAGATCAAGGGGACAACTTTATGGGACATGACATCATCGATGAGGCACCGGTGGAGCGCATCCGCTACTCCGCCCGCCAGAGCAGGGAGCTTGCACCGGCCCTCTATCAGGCTCTGGGCCGGGGTGCGCCCTCCTTTCTGGAGATCCAGGGGGATGTCCGTCTGCTGCAGGGCTGCAAACTGGCCCTCTTCTGCTCGGTGCGCTGCCCCGGGAGCATACTCAGCAAATCCTTCGATCTGGCCAACGGCCTGCGGCAGAATCTGGTGACGGTGATGAGCGGATTTCATTCGCCGGTGGAGAAGGAGTGGTTCGAGCTGCTCCAGCGCAGCGCCACGCCGATGATCAGCTGCCCGGCGCGCGCGCTTGAAAAGCGGCGCATGACCCCGGAGGAGCGTTCCCTGCTGGTGCAGAACCGCTATCTGCTGCTTAATTTCGGCATCTCTGAGGGACGGATCACCCGCGAGACCGCCTTTCAGCGCAATCTCTGCATGGCCGCGGCGGCGGATCTGGTCTTTGTCGCCTATGCTGCGCCGGGAGGAAAAACGGAGTATCTCTGCGAGCAGGTGCGCAAGTGGGGCAAGCCGGTCTGGACATTCGCCGATGCGGCGACGGCCCATCTGCAAAAGCTGGGGGTGCGCAGTATCCGGGTCGGGGCTTTTATCAGCGGACTCGCGGGGCCCGGCGCGCCCGAGCCGTGATGCGTCCGGCCGGCCGGAGGGATCCGGGCTGGCGGGCTATTTAGGGGCTTTGTACATTACCCACAGGCCGGCGATAAAGAAGAGGACGTTGGCGGACCAGGCGGCCACCAGGGGAGGAAAAATGCCGTTCTGCCCGAAGGACTGGGCGGTCTTGACGATCCCGAAATAGACGAAGCAGACGGCGAGGCTGACCCCGAAGCCGGTCGCGCTGCCGGAGCGGCGCTTGGGCGAGGAGAGCGGCGCGCCGAAAAGGACGATGATGAAATTGGCAAAGGGGATGGCGATCTTGAGATAGAGGTCGACCAGCCAGTGGTCGGGGTCGCCGCCGTTGCGTTCCACCTCCTTGATAAAACTGCGCAGTTCCGTGAAAGACATCTCTTCCGGTTTTTTGAGCACCTTGCCGAAATCCGCGGGCGTGAGATTCTCGTCCTCCAGAGTCAGGGTGGAGAAGGTCCGCACCGACTCTTTCTCCCCAATGAAGCTCCGTTCCACCCCCTCATAGAGTACCCAGGTACTGTCTTTCCACTCCATGCGGTTGGCATAGATGTGCAGCTTGAGATCCAGTCCCTCGAAGCGGCGGATATTGATCTTGTGGCCGATGTGATGGATGGTATCGAACCAGCGCATGCTGATGCGGCGCTCCCGGGCGTCCAGGGCATAGACGTTGTTCACCCTTTTGCGCCACACCTCGCGCTGTTTTTCGATATGCTCATCGATGAGCCGGCTGCGGGCGGCGCTGGCCCGGGGCACCACCGTCTCGCCGAACCAGAGCGCGCCGGCGCTGATGAACAGGGAGAGGAGCAGGAGGGGGGCGAGGATGCGGTAGAGGGACAAACCGGAGGAGATCTGCGCGATGATCTCATTTTGCCTGGCCATGGTGCCGATGCTGAAGAGGCTGGCGAGCAGCATGGCGACCGGCAAGGTCAGGGTGACGATATAGGGGATGTAGTAGAGATAGAGCTTGAAGACAATGCCGCCGGGGACATCCTTGTCGATGAAAGTATCCAGCTTTTCGACGCCATCGACAATGATGAAGATGCAGATGAAGGCGAAGAGGGCGAAGAAGAGGACGCCGAAAAATTTACGCAGCAGATAGCGGTCGAGTGTGGTCATGATGATCGTCAAGCCCCTGTTCAGGAGATCCCGCCGTCTTCCGCGGCGGCCTTGCTGGCACGCTGGCGGAACCGGGCGAAGAAGCTTTTAATGGTATCCGGATTGAAGAGGGTGGATTCCCGCACCGCATAAAAGACCAGATAGATGCCGGCGATGCCCACAATGATATTGGCCAGCCACATCGCCATAAAGGGCGAGATGAGCTGCTCGTCGGCGAGTTCCTCGCCGCCGATGAGGGAGGCCCAGTAGAGGAGGAAAAAGCTAAAGCTGACCCCGGCGGCCATGGCCATGGAGCCCTTGCGGGCCATCATTCCCAGCGGTGCGCCGACCAGCACGAAGATCAGGCAGGCGAAGGGAATGGAATACTTTTTGTGGATCTCCACCAGCAGCTGGTAGTTCTTGCGGTCGAGGCCGTTGACAAAGCTCAGATCCGCCGTGAGTTCCTGCTTGAGGCGCTGGCTCTCGGCCAGCAGCGGGGCGGGCTGCAGCGGCAGCGAGAGGGGAGTTTCCTTATGCGCCCCGGAGGCGAGGAGGCTGTCCGGGGGCGGCAGGTAGCGGGCGAAGTGGGCGTGCAGCTTTTTGACCATGCGTGCGGAGGCGGTAGCCATCTCCCGATGGTTGGTCGTCACCTCGCTGCGCATCATCGCCGAGCTTTTTTCGCGGTCTCCGCGGTATTCCGATTCGCTCCGCTCCATAACCATGTCCGGCACGCTGATGGAGAGCACCTGCTTGGGAAAGCGCAGCTGCCGGTACGCCTCCATCTCCTCGAGGTTGAGTTCGTACATGACGCCGTCATAGAGGATGATGCTGAGCTGGCCGTTGCGGGGGTTGAGGTAGATCTTGCCGCGATCGGCGGTGATGAAGGTGCTGGAGTTGGGATTGGAGTTGTCGTCGATATAGACCGAATCGACAAAGGCGGTGTCGGGGGTCTCGATGATGTGCTGGACGAGCAGGGTATAGTTGGGCAGATCGCGATAGATCACCCCCGCCTCGAGGGAGAGGGTAGGCCGTTTGCGCGCGATGTCGGAGGCGAGCAGACGGGCGCGGTGGTTAAAGTCGGGCAAGACCGAATTGTTGAACCAGATCAGAAAGAGGGCCAGTCCGGCTGCGCAGATCAGCACCGGAGTGATCATGCGCAAGACGCTGACACCGCTGGCTTTCATGGCGATGATTTCGTTGTCGCCGGCCAGCCGTCCGAAGGCCATGAGAGCAGCGACCAGGACGGCCATGGGGACGGCGAGGGCGACGATCCAGGCCATGTTGAGGGCGAAGAATTCGAGGACCAGGAGCAGCTCCAGGCCGCGGCTGAGGATGCGCGGCAGCTCGCGAAAGACCAGATTGAGGACGAAAACCAGGGTGATCACGCAGATGGCGAAAAAAAAGGGGCCGATATGTTCCTTGATGATATAGCGCCAGAGTGTGTACATCGCTTAACCTAGATGGGCCAGGGCCAGAAACTGGTATGCATATTGCATCGTTATCTTGTACAGATGGACAGTGATATGAGATAAAGTATTAAAAAAAAACAAGACATGCTATAAAAATCAGGAACTTTTTGGCGGGGCGAGGGTATTTTTTATTGATATTGTAGTAGAAAATATGTACATTTTTACTTATAATCCACCGCAGGCACATCCCGCATCAGCGGGAACTGTTTTAGAATCAAGCTATTAGGGAGAGACTCTATCGCTCTTTCGCTACCGACGTAACACCTAAAAAAAGGCCGTATCCGGCCGGTTTTCCTCTTACTCTACGAGCGCATGGCCAAACGTCGCATCCATTCATCGATGGTCACCCTGCCGCCTGCGGTGGTGCTTTCGATGGTCATTTTCGTCAGCCTGATGGGACAGGTATGGGCAGATGATTTCACGCCCAGACCGTATGTCGGTCTGCGCCCTCCTGCGCCCGTTTCCCCTCTTGTGCCCATCACCGACGAGCAGGGCTATCGCGGTCTCAGTCTGCAGGGTTTCACCTCACCGCCGCTGAAGCGGCAGGTCCCCGGCATCCGCCGCGAGGTCAAGGTCGACAGCACCGGCCGCAATATCAATTTTTACGAAAATTATGACAAAATTCCGGTCTCGCTGCCCAATTTTCTGAGCTTGCAGAGCTATGCCGAGATGCGGCGGCAGGCCGGGATGGAGAACCTCTGGCAGCGCAACGCCCTTGCCAAATTGGGCGAGACCACGGGCGGGAGCGGCAGCGGTGCGCTCCGTATCGATATCCCGGTGGAGATCAAGAGCAAGGCTTTCCAGAAGATCTTCGGCAGCGGCACGGTCGGGCTCGATGTGACCGGCGACATCAGCATCAAGGGGGGGCTGCGCCATGAGAAGCACAGCGAGGTCAAGACCGCCCTCAACCAGAGCCCTGACACCAATTTCAAGATGGAGCAGACCCAGCGCTTCAAGGTGCAGGGGCATATCGGCGACAAGGTGACCATCGGGGTCGACCAGGATTCGGACCGTACTTTCGATTTCGAAAACAGCCTCAAGCTCAAGTATCAGGGCTACGATGACGAGATCATCCAGACCATCGAGGCCGGCAATATCGCCCTCTCCCTGCCCGGGACGCGCTATGTGACTTTCGGCGGTCAGAGCGCAGGCCTTTTCGGCATCAAGACCGCGATGCGGATGGGCAATCTCTCAATGACCGCCATCGCCAGCCAGGAGAAGGGGGAGAAAAAGCAGCTCTCCCTGAAGGGCGGCGCCTCAGAGGGGGTCAAGGAGATCCAGGATTACGATTATCTCGAGGGCTATTACTACTTCATCGACGATTTCTACCGCAAGCAGTTCCCAGTGCGGGGGCCCAACGGCGAGTTTCTCGTCGATCCCAACCGGCGCATATCGCGCATCGAGGTCTACAAGTCCCGCTACGACTACAGTCGCACCAGCGGTGAATCGCTGATCAATGGCTGGGCCTGGGTGCCCGATGCGGCCGATTCGAACACCCTGGTCATCACGCAGGGCGACACCACCTATCAGAGTTCCGAGAATTACCGCGGCCCCTTCATCCGCCAGGAAAAGACCGAATACTATTTCGACCCGGAGCTGGGTTATCTGCGTATGAATCAGCCCCTGGACGATTCCGAGGTCCTGGCCGTGGCCTTCCGCGACACCTCCGGCTACACCCGCGGCGATATCGATTTCAATCCCGATACCGATACGGTCGTGCAGCTGCGCCTGCTCAAACCGATGAGCCCGCGGCCGAGCAACAAAACCTGGAACCTGGCCTGGCGCAATGTCTACATGATCGGCCCGAAGAACATGTCCGATGACGGTTTTGAGCTGCGCATCCTCTTCAAGCCGGCCTCCGGTGACCCTCAGGAGACGGCCTCGGTTGATGGCAAGACAGTGACCTATCTGCAGGTCTTCGGACTCGACCGCGTCAACAAGAACGGCGATCCCACGCCCGACAATATCATCGACCGCAACGACAACATCCTCCGGCTCGGCCAAGGCGAACTCTGGCTGCCCAGTCTGCGGCCCTTTGACCCGGACGAAGCAGAATTCCAGGCCAAGCTCCCCCCGGAGAAGCGATCCCCCGCCATATATGATACCACTGTGCAGCAGGTCATCAACGGTCAAAGCAAGTTTTATTTCGAGGTCAAATCCAAGACCCGCAGCGCCGAATATTCGCTCGGCATGAACGTCATCGAGAATTCGGAGGAGGTCATCCTCAACGGCCGCCGCCTGACGCGCGGCACCGATTATATCATCGAGTACTTCACCGGCAGCCTCAAGATGCTCAACCAGGAGGCCCTGCAGCCGTCGGCCAATGTCGAGATCAGCTATGAGAGCAACCAGATCTTTCAGATCGATAAAAAAACCGTGATGGGTGCGCGCGCCGAGTACGGCCTCTGGGACGACAGCTTTATCGGCGCCACCATGCTCTATCTCAACGAGAGCACCCTCGACCAGAAGGTGCGCGTGGGCAAGGGGCCGATGCGCAATCTGGTCTGGGACGTCAATACGGCGATGACGCTCAAGCCCTTTTTCCTGACCCGCGCGGCCAATCTGCTTCCCTTTGTCGATTCGCGCGACCCGACCACCATCAAGTTCGAGGGTGAAGTGGCGCAGGTCATCCCGAACCCCAACACCCGTAACAACGACGAAACCGGCGACCATGACGGGGTTGCCTATATTGACGATTTTGAAGCGGCTAAGCGCATCACGCCCCTGGGCATCACGCGTAAAAGCTGGCGGCCCGCTTCTCCCCCCATCGGCAAGGTCGATACCCGCCTCACCTATCCCACGCTCGAAGCGCGCGGCACGATGAAGTGGTACGAACCCTACGGGCAGGTATCCATCAAGGAGATCTGGCCGAACCGTGACATCAACGCCAATGTCGCCCAGACGGTCAATGTGCTGATCATGGATTTCGAGCCCGCCGACAGCCTTGCCGACATCACCCAGTCATGGGGCGGCCTGCAGAAAGGACTTTCGAGCGGCTATTACGACCAGTCCGAATCCAAGTTTCTCGAGATCTGGGTCAAGGGCACCAGCGGCACCATGCACATCGATATCGGCCAGATCTCGGAAGACTATATCCCCAATAGCAAGTACGACAGCGAAGATAAGATGCGCAACGGCTTCCGCAACAACCTCCTCGACGAAGGGGAGGATATCGGTGTCGACGGCATGGCAAACTCCGATCCCAAGGCGATCGGAGCCGGGGGCGACTTTTGGGATATCAACGGCAACGGTGTGCGCGACTATGGCGAGCCCATGAGCGAAGATGATTGGTCCTACAGCTCGGGCAGCACCAATTACGACAGGATCAACGGCACCGAGGGCAATGAGAACGACACCGGCGGCCGTGTCCCCGACAGCGAAGACATGAACGGCAACTATGCGCTGGATGTTAATAACGAGTATTTTTCCTACTCCTTTTCACTCGAGCGGGACCACCCGGACACGGTTTACATCGCCGGCGCCTCCATCGACAAGGAGACCGGCGAGGATAACGGCTGGCGTCTTTACCGCATCCCCCTGGACGCCGACGAGCCGACCCTGACCAAGCATGGCACGCCCGACATCACCCGCATCGAATTTTTGCGTATGTGGGTGGATGGTTTCAAAGAGGCGGGAACCCAGCGCATCTGGCTGGCCGAACTCGATCTGGTCGGCAGTGAATGGAAGGAGATCGGTGTCTCCCGCGCCCTGGATCCGGAAGCATACGAAGCTGTCGGCGATTCGATCGTCACGGTTTCGGTCGTCAACACCCATGACAATCCCGACTATGTCGCCCCCCCGGGCGTATCGGGCGAGACCGACCGGATCACCGGCGTCATCGCGCGCGAACAGTCGCTGGTGATGAACGTCGAGAACCTGCAGTCCGGCGATACCGGCGCCATCCAGAAGGTCTTTTATGAAAAACAGGATTATATCCATTACAATACCCTCAAGATGTACACCTATGGTTATGATCCCTCCGGAACCCATATCACCGGCGACTCTTCAACGGTCGAGTTTTTCCTCCAGTTCGGCGCCGACAAGAACAACTATTACGAAATCCGCCAGCGGGTTTATGACGGCTGGGACAAGCGCAATGACATTGAAATCGACCTGATCGAGCTTTCCGCGATCAAGCTCATCGCCGGGAATTATGACTCGACCGGCAACCGCAAGGGCTACTTTCTCGACGTCGGCGGGGGCAAGAGCTATTTCATCAAGGGCATCCCGGCGCTGACCAACGTCAAGATGCTCATCGCGGGTGTGCGCAACCTTGACCCCCATGACGCCTTCACCGGCCAGGTCTACATGAACGAGCTGCGCCTCTCCAACGTCAAAAAGGACAAGGGGATGGCCTATCGCGCCCGCGTGGAGATGAACTGGGCCGGCCTGCTCAATTTCAACGGCGAGATCGAAAAACAGGACGCCGATTTTCACAATGTGGCCACGCAGTATGGCGAGGGCAACAACAGCCTCAGCGGCAGCTTCAGCACCAGCATGGCTCTGGACAAACTGCTGCCGGCCAAGCTGGGGCTTTCCATCCCGGTCAGCTACAACTACGGCCGCAGCGAATCGACGCCCAAATACAAGCCGGGCACGGATGTCGAGGTGACCGATGCCCTGCCTGACTCGATCCTCGAGTCCATCCGGACCATCAGCCAGCGCCAGGGCTACAGCGTCAGTCTCGGCATGAATTCGCGCTCCAAGAATTTCGTTGTCAAGAACGTCCTCAACCGGCTCCGCGCCAGCTATAGTGAATCGCGCGACCGCGGCAGCAATTCGACGATGAAAGAGACCACCAACCGCACCCAGAACGCTGATTTGAGCTGGGATGTCACCTTCAGCCCGAACAATTATATCCGCCCCTTTAAATGGCTCGGCGACGCCAAATGGCTGATCAAGCTGGCCGATATGAAGCTCTTCTTTACGCCGCAGAATTTCAACAGCCGCATCTCCGGGACGCGGACCAAGAGCCTCTCCCTCACCCGCACCGGCGTGGAGACCGACAACGGCACCTTCGCGGTCAACTCTTCGATCGGCGGCTCGATGAAGATATTCGAGTCCCTCGCCCTCGACCTGAACCGGACCTACGCCAACGATCTTTACGACATCCCGCAGGACTCGCTGAGGATGATGCTGGACCGGGGGCAGCTGGGCTATCTGGCTAATATGAACCAGAATTTCAAGATCGGCTATAATCCCAAGATCTTTAACTTTATGACCAACAACTTTTCCTACAGCGCAGGTTTTCGCTACGGATTCAACCGGCAGCAGAAGGTGCAGTCGCGCAACGTCCAGCTCTCCAAGACCATGGGTGTGAACGGCTCGCTGGACCTCGAAAACCTCTGGAGCACCATCTACAAGCCGGCCGGCGCCGCCAAGGGCGGCAAGCGGCCGACGCCGGCGGTACGCAGACCCGCTCCGGGCAAAGAGACCCCCGCCGGAGAGGAGAAGAAGGAGCAGAAAAAGGAGAAAGAGGGCCCCGGCTTTTCGGTGATGAGCCTGTTTGGTAAATTCTTCGGCTTTTTCGAGCCTTTCAGCATCACCTATAACCAGCGCGAAAACCTCACCACCTACGGCATCAGCCGGATGCCGGGCATGAAGTTCATGCTGGGGCTGCAGGACAGCCTGGGGGTACCGCTCGAGACCGCAGTGGGCGGCACCAGCAGCAGCGGCGTCAACCGCAACACCTCCAGTACCAACGAGAATGTCCATGTCTCTTCGGGATTTGCCATCACCCGTAATATCAAGGTGAGCCTGAATTACGACAACTCCGCCTCGCTCAACCGCAGCACCACAACGACCGGCCAGCGTTCCAACAGCCGGCTTATTTACGGGGAGGAGATCGATATGCCTTTCCCGCAGTGGACTCTGCGCATCAGCGGTTTCGAAAAGCTTCCCCTGGTCAAAAAGTATGTGCAGACCATGAGTCTGGACCATGGTTATTCGGGCCAGTTCGACCAGACCTACAATATGGAGAATGGCAAGGAGGTCATCACCAAGGAGGACCGTAGTTCCAAGTTCTCGCCGCTGGCGGGTATGAGCCTGAGCTTCAAGAACGGCATGACCATGTCCGTGCGCTACACCGCCGGCGAGAACAACTCGCTCTCGTCGGGATACAGTGTGGGCGGGACCAAAACCACGACCAATGATCTGTCGATTTCGGCCCAGTACCGCAAGCAGAGCAATTTCCGCATCCCCATACCGGTCTGGCCTTTCAAGAACATGCGGCTGAAAAACAACGTCAATCTTCAGGTTACAGTCTCATCCAAGAGCAATGTCACGCGCAAGAGCCGCACGGGCGGGGAGTATGAAATCACCGCCGAGACCAGTCAATGGCTCTTCAAGCCCGACCTGCAGTACAGTTTTTCCGAGCGCGTCAACGGCGGTATGTTCCTGGAGCTGGGCAAGACCCACAACAAATTGATCGGGGACACCTCTTACTATGAATTCGGGCTCAATGCCAACATATCGATCCGCGGACGCTAGCTCGACGCTGCTCCGGGCATCAGCAGGGGGCGGGCGTGGCCCGCGGTGCAGGGCTGCAGCGGAGCAGCATCCGGTCGCCGTGCGGCCGGGAATCCGGGGCGGCTTCGACCGGGCGGAAAGAGGGAGATAAAATGAAATCCTCGCGACTTGTCATCAGTGTTACTCTGTTCATCGCCGGGCTGGCGCTCTCCTGCAGCGCCCAGAATCCGCCCCCCTTCGACGGCGCCAAAGCTTTCGCCCTGCTCCGGAAGCAGTGCGATTTCGGCCCGCGTGTGCCGGGCAGCGCCGGTCACCAGCGCTGCCGCGACTGGCTGGTCACGGCCCTGCGCGGTTATGCCGGCCAGGTCTCCACCCAGGAGTTCATTCACACCTTCGGTCATGCCCCTCAGTCGGCCAAGGCCACCAACATCATCGCCAATTTCCAACCGGAGAAAGGGGAGCGGATCCTGCTCTGCGCGCACTGGGACACGCGGCCGTGGGCGGACCAGGACCCGGATCCCGCCAATCGCAGCAAGCCCATCCTCGGTGCCAATGACGGCGCATCCGGCGTGGCCGTACTTTTAGAGATCGCCCGCTTGATCAGCCAAAAACCGCCCCGCTGCGGGGTCGATATCGTCCTTTTCGACGCCGAGGATCAGGGCGTGGAGGGCTCGGACAACAGTTATGCGAAGGGCTCGCAGTATTTCGCGCGCACGGTTGTGCCCACCTTCAGGCCTCGCTTCGGCATCCTTCTGGATCTGATCGGCGATGCCAACCTCAATATTTACCAGGAGCAGTATTCTCTCAGCTACGCCCGGCCTGTCGTCGAAAAGGTCTGGAACGCTGCCGCCCTGCTCGGGGTGACGGAATTCATCGCCCGCCCGGGGTATGCGGTCTATGACGACCATGTCCCCCTGCTGCAGCGCGGCATCCCCTGCATTGATATCATCGATTTTGACTATCCGCCCTGGCACACCCTGGCGGACACCCCTGACAAGTGCAGCCCGTCCTCCCTCGAAAAAGTCGGACGGGTGGTACTGCAGGTGATCTATTCTGAATGAGTTGACCGCAGGGGCGCCGCCTCAGCCCCAGCCGGAAAGGAAGTCCGTCATGTCCACCCCGGAAATCTACCTGGCCGTCACCGTGCCCGCCACGCCTGCATGCAGTGACGCCATCGCCAGCTTTCTTTTCGACCTCGGCGCCGCGGGTGTGGTTGAGAACGAGGGCAGCCTGACCGCCTCCTTCAAGGGAGCGCGGCATGAGGTGCTCTCCCCCATCCGCCGCTACCTGGCGGAGCTGCAGGCCATGGGGCACAACCTCCAGCCCGAGGCGGTAGTTGCTGAGGAGATCGTCAATCGCGACTGGAACGCCGAGTGGAAAAAGAGCTACCACGGCTTTGCGATCAGCGCAAAGATCTACATCAAGCCGACCTGGGAAGCCCCGCCTGCCGTGCAGTATCCCTGTCTGATCGAGATCGATCCCGAGATGGCCTTCGGCACCGGCACGCATGCGACCACCCGTCTCTGTCTGCAGCTGCTCGAGGAGCGCATTTACCCCGGCTGCCGGGTGCTCGATATCGGCACCGGCACGGGCATCCTTGCGATTGCAGCGGCCAAACTGGGCGCGGGCTCCATCGTCGCCTTTGATGTCGATCCGGTCGCAGCCGAAACAGCCGGACGCAACGCCTCCGCCAATGGCGTGCGCGACCGGATGGAGATCTTTGCCGGCGTGCTCGCCGACCTGACCCCCCGGCCCTTCGACCTGATCCTGGCCAATATCCAGCGCCTCGAAATCGTCAGCATGCTGCCGCTGCTGCGGCAGCTCTTCGCCTCTCCGGCCGAATTTATCTTTTCCGGCATCCTCCGTGAAGAGGAGGAGCTTTTCCGCGCCGCCCTGGCCGCGGACCATTTTGCAATGGCCGGAATACGCCATGATGAGGAGTGGCTGGCCTGCCTGGCGGAATAATTACTTTATGTCGAAAATGTGATCCAGCGCAGGATCATTTATGGATTCCTTGCGTTATATTAGGTGTCAAGAGGGAAAGGGAACCCCGCATTCGGTTCCCTTTTTTTTAAATCAGGTGAAATGGAATGTGCCGCAGCCGGTGTTATAGACTTTGTCTGTCTTATTAAATAAG
>JAKQKF010000306.1 GCA_029560815.1 bacterium | reverse complement strand
AAACGGACGGCTGCGCCGCTCAACGGGAAAGGCGCCGGCCGTGCTTCTTGCCGAGGAAAAGCTCAAGCCGCTTCCGACACTGCCCTACCGGCCCTACCGGCTCCAGACGGCCGCCATCGGATCGACGGGCTTTGTGCAGCTGCAAACCAACCGCTACTCCGTCCCCTCGTCTTACGCCAATCGTCTGTGCAGCCTCCTGATCTATCCCGATCAGATCGAGATCGTCGTAGACGGCAAGAAGTGCGTCGCGCACCGGCGTTCGCTGCTGAGACACCAGACAATCGAGCATCCCTCGCATTGGGAAACGCTCCTGCGGTGCACGCTCGCCTTCAAGCGCGAACGCGTCCTTCAGCTCATGAGCCGGATGGACAAGGCGATCGAGGCGTTCATCCAAAAAGCCGGGGCCGAGGGGGAAGACCCTGCCGAGGTCGCCTGCGAGCTGTTCCGGCTCCTCAAGGGACGGGCCCTCGAGAGCCTCGTGTCGGCCGTCCGGGAGGCCTCCGCGCTGGGCATCTACAAGAGCGTCTATATCGCCAATCTGCTGGAGCCCTCGGCGCGGCAGCCCAACCCGGTTTACCCGCAAGACGCGAAACTCCTGGGCATTACCTACGAGGGGAGGAAGCTGGAAAACTATGATGAGCTTCTCTGAGCTCTGGCGGCACTTCCGGCTGCTGAGCGAGCCCGAGGGGCTGCCGCCGGACAAGGCCGCTTTCCTGGAGGAGTTTCTCCGGGCCGAGTACGCCAGGCGGGAGCAAAAAAGGATCGCCACGCTGCTGCGCATGTCCGGGATCAGGCGGATCAAGCTGCTGCAGGACTTTGACTGGGCCTTCAACCCCAAGATCCCCAGGGAAAAAATCATGGAGTTCATGCAAACCGACTGGCTCAAGCGGCCGGCCAACCTCGTGCTGATCGGGCCCGCCGGGGTCGGCAAATCCCACCTGGCAACGGCGTTCTGCCACGATGCCCTCCTGAAGGGCCGCCAGACCGTTTTTGCCGGCCTCTTCGATCTGACGGCCCGGCTCGCCCGGGCCAAAAGCCTCTACACCCTCATCGACTACTACGCCCGCGTGCCGGTGCTTTGTCTCGATGAGCTGGGCTATGTCATCCCGAACAAGGAGCAGGCCGATGCCCTCTTTCAGATCATCTCCAAGAGATCCGAGACGGC
>JAKQKF010000366.1 GCA_029560815.1 bacterium | reverse complement strand
CCGGGGATCGGTGCCGATATGGATCAGCAGGATAAAGCCGTTGAGGCGGTGCGGATCCTCCCGCTCCCGGGCGATGATCTTTTCCCAGATCGCCATGGAGGAGCGATAGCCCACCATCTCCGGGGTGGTGTAATCGGCGTTAACGGAGGTGCCGGGGGTGAAATTGAAGAGGGTGAGACCCATCTCGGCGGCCCAGGCGACATGCCGGGTGTTGTACCATTCATAGGGGGGGATGAAGCAGTCGAGCCCATAGTCAGGCAGTCCGAAGGGCTCCATGGCCGCCAGATTTTCACGCAGATCCGCAGCGAACTCCTCCCGGGTGACCAGGGAGGAGTCACGCTTTTCCCAGGGGGCGTAAAGGAGGTGACGGCTCGAATGGGGGCCGAGATAGTGGTCGCCGCCGGCCAGGGTGTGGACGAGCTCCGCCCTGGCTGGATCCCGGTAGAAATCCCCGGTGAAGAAAAAGCCCGCCTTGACCCCCTTGTCCGCCAGGACGCGGGCGATGTGGGGGCCGCCGTCGGCGAAATCTCCGCCGGTGAAAACCAGGGCCAATTCGCGGCGGCCGCTGTCGCCGCGGATGACGGCGTCATGGTCGAGGATGAAGCCCGGCCGGGAGGAGCCGCAGGCGAGGAGCGCCGCCAGGGCAACTCCAGCCGCCGCCGTGCAGATCCGTCTCGCCAGGCGTCCGGCCGCCCGTTGCCGCCAGACCGGGAATCTCGCCGGCCGCAGCAGCCGGCGATGCAGCTCAGACTGAACCATATTTGAAATTCTGCCGGTTGAGAAAATGGGCTTCAAAATGGCTCTTGAGGATGATGAAGGCGCTCTCCACATCGTCCACCTTGTGAAAAAGCTGCAGGTCCTCCGGACTGATCACCCCCCAGTCGACCATCTTGTCAAAATTAAGCACCTCGTTCCAGTATTCGCTGCCGTACATGACCACGCAGAGGGTCTTGTGAATCTTTTCGGTCTGAACCAGGGTGAGAAGCTCAAAGAGCTCGTCCATGGTGCCGAAACCGCCCGGGAAAACGACCAATGCCTTGGCCAGATAGACGAACCAGAACTTGCGCATGAAAAAGTAGTGAAACTCAAAGGCGAGTTCGTCGCTGATGTAGGGATTGGGTTCCTGTTCAAAGGGGAGGCTGATGTTGAAGCCGATGGTCAATCCCTCCGCCTCCATGGCGCCGCGGTTGGCGGCCTCCATGATGCCGGGGCCACCCCCGGAAGCGACGATGAAGCGATCCCGGGCGTTGAGGCTTAGAGACCATTCGGTCAGCCTGTGGGCCAGGGCGCGCGCGTCCTCATAATACTGGGCCAGGCGGACGGCATGGCTGGCCTTGTCGAATTCGCGCTGGAAATCCGCGCCGGCGGTGCCATTACGCTGCGATTGCGAGAGGACGCTCTTGAGCTGCTTCTGGGCGACATCGAGGGGCAGGACCCGCGCCGAACCGTAAAAAACCACCGTGTTGCGGATATGCCGGCGGCGCAGGCGCATCTGGGGTTCGAGATACTCGGAGAGGATGCGAATAGTGCGCGCGTCCGAGCTGTTGAGAAAGCGTTCATTGGCATAGGCTTTGACGGGCAGTCTCCGGGCTGCGCCCGGTTTGGGGTTCTTTTTAGGGGTATCGGACATGGCTACCTCAGTTAGGGGTGGTTCAGAGATTGCGTTTGAGCCAGATCAGACTCTGACGGATGGCCTGATGGCGGTGCGCCGGGAGCGCATAGGTATGGCTGGCGGCGGGGAGTTCCATGAAATCGGCGGGGGGCTGCACAATGTCACGAAAGGAGTCGAATCCCTGGATGAAGACCGGGGCATCCGCCATGCCCTGAACGAAGAGCTTGGGCATGGTCAGAGCGCCC
>JAKQKF010000357.1 GCA_029560815.1 bacterium | reverse complement strand
GCCTTCGGTGCGCGCGAACAGTTGGGCCGCCTCGAAGCACACGTTCTGCCGCAGCGCGGCGGCCTCGACGGCGCCGTGGCTGGCGAGCGCGCTCACGATCGGCGCCATGCCGTGGTACCTGAGCCCGCCCGAGTGAAAGGCCGGCGGAACGAAGCCGTGGCCTAGGGTGTGCATTTTGAGGAGCGGCGTGAGCTTGGCGGTGTCGCCGAAGTCGTACGCGTAGGGTCCGCGCGAGATGGTCGGGCACGCGGCCGGTTCGACGGCGAGGAAGCGCATCGGGCGGCCCTCGGCCTTGTCGGGCCAGAACGGCAGCACCAAGCCCGCGAAGTTGCTGCCGCCGCCGACGCAGCCCACGATCACATCGGGCCGCTCGCCGATCATCTCGAGCTGCTTCTTGGTTTCCAGGCCCGTGACGGTCTGGTGCATGAGGACGTGGTTGAGCACCGACCCGAGGGAGTACTTGGTGTCCGGATTCTGCGCGGCGACCTCCACGGCCTCGCTGATCGCCATGCCGAGGCTGCCCGGGCTGTGGGGATCGACGGCGAGAATGGCGCGGCCGCACTGCGTGGTCGCGCTGGGCGAGGGATGGACATCGGCGCCCCACAAGTGCATGAGACTCCGGCGGAAAGGCTTCTGCTCGAAGCTGCACTTGACCATGTAAACGAGGCACTTCAAGCCGAAGAAGCAGCACGCCATGGCGAGCGCGCTGCCCCACTGGCCGGCGCCGGTTTCGGTCGCGAGCCGCTTGACGCCTTCTTTCATGTTGTAGTAGGCCTGGGGCACCGCCGTGTTGGGCTTGTGGCTGCCGGCGGGGCTGAGGCTCTCGTTTTTGTAGTAGATGCGCGCGGGTGTGCCCAGAACCTTTTCCAGCCCGAAAGCCCGCACCAGGGGCGATGGCCGCCACATTTTATAGATCCCCAGCACCTCTTCGGGAATGTCGATCCAGCGCTGCGTGCTCATCTCCAGCTCGATCAGGTTCATCGGGAAGACCGGAGCGAGCATCTCCGGCGTTATCGGCTTGCCGTCCGGACCAAGCGGCGGCGCGGCGGGGCGGGGAAAATCAGCGGCGATGTTGTAGTACTGGCGCGGCATTTCGCTTTCGTCGAGCAGGATCTTGGTGGCTTGCATGGCTTTCCTCCATGGGGTTAACAGTAAAAAAAAAGCCCGCTGCTTTACTGTACGCAGCGGGCCAAAATCAGCCGATCGATGGTGAGGTTTGCTATCCGATGCACCTCTCAATCCCGCTCCGTACGGAGATACGCCACCACCACCAATTCCAGCTGGTCGTTATGCGATGGACGGATGTGGGATGATTGTTTTGCATCTTCTCCTCATTCATGATGACGCAATATAGCCATTTATTCAGAGCCTGTCAAGATAATTTTTATCCGTGACTGCGGCTGTATTCCGCCGCCGCGAGCAGGGC
Source organism: bacterium (assembly GCA_029560815.1). The sequence continues at coordinate 8,649 of JAKQKF010000357.1, read as the reverse complement.
CTCGATCATGCTCAGGGGATTGGCCAGGTTCCTGCCGGCGATGGCGAAGGCCGTGCCGTGATCGGGCGTGGTGCGCAAAAAGGGCAGGCCGAGGGTGAAAGAGACGGTGCGATGGAAATCGAGAGTCTTGGCGGCGATGTGGCCCTGGTCATGATAGAGGGAGAGAACGGCATCGTACTCACCTTGACTGCACTGATGAAAGACCGCATCCGCCGGCACCGGGCCGACGACCTCGAGGCCGACTCCGCGCGCCTCCTCCACCGCCGGCGTGAGGATCACCCTCTCCTCGTCGCCGAACAACCCCTCGTCGCCGGCATGGGGGTTGAGCGCCGCCAGGGCGATCCGCCGCCGTGCCATCCCGAGCTGGCGCAGCCCCCGGTCGCTCTCGACCAGCCCTTCGACCACAACAGGGGTGGTCAGCACTTCGGCGACCCGGCGCAAAGGGATGTGCTTGGTGAGAAAAAAGATGCGCAGCCGGCCGACGACAAAGAGAGTCATCGGCTTCGGGCTCTCAGTGAGAGCGGCGAGCATTTCGGTATGATCGATGTAGGGGACACCCCCCTGCTGCAGCGAGGCCTTGTTGATCGGGGCGGTGACGAGAGCGCCGACCGCTCCGGCCCGCGCCCACTCGATCGCCGTGCGAATGGCGGCGAAAGCCGCCCGGCCGCAGCCGCCGTCGACCCGCCCCATCTCCACCGGCGCGGCAAGCGCGCCCGTGTCGACATAGCGCAGAGCGCCGGCTCCGGCGGCAATCTCCGCCGGAGCGTGGAGGCGGAAAAGCGGACGGACCAGACCGGTCTGCACCATGGCCGCCTCGAGTATGACCTTGTCCCCGAAGAGTAGCGGATCGAGCGCCTGCTGCACCCGCGCGTCCGCCAGGGCTTTGAGGACGATCTCCGGGCCGATGCCGGCCGGATCGCCCAGCGTGATGCCGATCATGGGCTTCACAGCACCCCCGCCTGTTCGAGGATGCCGATTCCTTCGCGCAGCTGCGCCAGATCAACCGGATCATGCGCCTCGATGATGCGCAGGCTCTCCTCCCCCAGATAGGGCGGCAGGAGGCTGAAATCAAAGCTGCCCATCCCAGGGGCGAGATGGTCCTTGAAACCGGCGATATCGTGGATGTGCATGCCCGCGAGGCGCCCCCGGAAACGCTGGAGCAGATCGCGCTCATGATCGAGCAGGCCGAGCCGGGCAAAGACCTCGGCATGGCCGACATCGTGCCAGTAGCGCAGCTCGCCGCCCTCGAATTCGGCGAAGAGCAGGTCGAACTCATCGCCGACCGGGATCTGCGAAAGGCGGTAGCGGTTCTCCACCCCCATCAGAATGCCGCGCTTGTGCGCCTCCGCATGCACCGCCTCGACGGTCCGAAGCAGCGGAGTCAGATGGGCTGGTGCTTTCGCCGCCCGCTTGCCCTGCAGCTCCTCGAGGCTGCTCGTGAATGCGGCGGATTCGCCCCCCTCCTCTTCGTACAGCTTGAAGAGATCCTTCATCCGGCACTCCATGTCGATGACGCCGAGATGAAAAACGACCAGGCGCGCCCCGAGGTCGCTGGCCGCCTGGATGGTCCGGATGCTGTTCTTGACGGCGAGTTTGCGCTCCTCCTCGTCGAGGGCGGCCGGATTGAAAAGCGACGCGACGTTGTGATGCCCTTCGTAGCCGGGCGGGGTCGGACAATAGTTGTGCAGACTGAGCACGGTGAATTCGCCGCTGCGCAGCCGCGGCATCATCTGCCGCAAGGTTTCCCGGCTGACCCGGTAGTCGATCTCCAGACCGCGGAGGCCGCTGGCGCCCAAAGCGTCGAGCAGCTCGTTGCCCTCATGGATCACGCCCGACAGCCAGGAGGTGGAGAGACCGCAGTTTTTACCCGTCATCAGCTCACTCCCTGAACCGCCGCAAACCCTCGGCATAGGCGCCGAGGCGCACATCAACCTGTCCGAAGAGGGTGCCGGCGGGATAATGGCCATCGCTGCCGCGCTCGCCGGCCGGCATGCCAGTGAGGATCTCGATGCCCTCCTCGATGCGGTCAATGGCGTAGATCACGAACTGCCCGGCCTGCACCGCATCGATGACGCTGTTTTTCAGCATCAGGTCCGCTACATTGAGGCGGGGTATAAGCACACCCTGGCTGCCGGTCAGGCCGCGCATTCGGCAGATCTCGAAAAAACCCTCGATTTTCTCATTGACCCCGCCGATAGGCTGGATCTCGCCGTTCTGGTTGACCGAGCCCGTCACCGCCAGATCCTGGCGGATGGGCTGTTCGGCCAGGCGCGAGAGCAGGGCGTAGATCTCGGTGGAAGAGGCGCTGTCGCCGTCGATGCCGCCGTAGGACTGCTCGAAGCAGATGGAGGCGCTGATCGAGAGGGGCTTCTCCTGGCTGAATTTACCCTGAAGATAGCCGGCGATGATGAGCACCCCCTTGTCGTGGGTCGGGCCGCTCATCGCCACTTCGCGCTCGATGTTGATAATCCCCTCCCGCCCCATCGAGCACTGGGCTGTGATCCGCACCGGCTGGCCGAAATGATAATCGCCCATGCTCAGCACGGTGAGGCCGTTGACCTGGCCGATCCGGGAACCGTCGGTATCGATCAGGATCGTTCCCTCCAGGATATTCTCGCGGATCTTCTCTTCGATCAGGTTGAGACGGTGTTCGGCCGCGGCCATGGCCCGCTCGACATGCCTCTGCGCGACGATGTCCGCCTTGTCCGCCCGGGCGTAATAGTTGGCCTCGCGCAGCAGGTCGAGGATATCGGTGAACCGGGTGCTGAGCTTGTTCTGGCGGCCGGCCAGACGGACGCCGTATTCCGCCACTTCGGCCACCGCGCTCGCGTCGAAGGGCATCAGCTCATGCTCCTCGCACATCCGCTTGATGAACTCGGCGTAGCGGCGCAGGTTGGTGGCGTCGTTGGGCATCACCGAATCAAATTCGGCCTTGATCTTGAAAATCTTGCGAAAATCGTCATCCGCAGAATAGAGCAGCTGGTACAGGTAGGGATCACCGAGCATGATGACCTTGACGCTGAGGGGGATGGGCTCGGGCTTCATCGCAGTCATGGCCAGCAGCAGCACGGGATCGTTGGCGTTGATCTCGGTTTCGGCATTCTTGAGCATGCGCTTGAGCATGGGCCAGACCCCGGGCTCGAGCAGAACGTCCCGGGCATGCAGGACCAGGTAGCCGCCATTGGCCTGTAACAGCGAGCCGGCGCGGATATGGGTGAAATTGGTGTGCCACTGGCCGTTGCTGTCCATGAGCCGTTCGATGCTGCCGAAAAGCCGGCTGTGTGTCGGCGAATTCTCAAAAATGACCGGCGCATATTCCTTGCCGGCATTGTTGACCAGCACGTTGACACGGTACTCAAGGAACGGGTCCCGGGATTTCTCCTCTCTGGCCCCGGTCTCGCCCTCCTCCCCTTCGGGCCGGGCCTGGAATTTACCGAGATTCTCGAGCAGGCTCCTGAGCACGGCGTCGAGATAGTCGCTCACCTGCTTGACGGCAAAGGCGGTGCGCAGATCCTTAAAGGCCTCCTCGATCACCGGTTTGACGATGGCGTACTCCAGCTCGGCCACCCGGGCCTTTTTCTCGCGCTGCAGCCGCTGATTCTCCTGAAAGAGCTTGGCAAGCTCCTTGCTGAGCTCGATATAGGCCTGCTGGATCTCCGCCACCCGCTTTTCGTTGATCTTGCCTTGTCCGACCAGCTCGCCCAGACTTTCGAGGGGCACAGGCTGGCCTTCGATGACCGGCAGCACATCGGGCTTGGAATAGGGTCCCATCTGCACCTGCACGAGGGTGAACTGTTCCTTCTGCGCCAGCTTTTCGAACTGCTGCAGCCGTTCGGCCTGCTGAACGGCGTACTTTTCCAGCACAGCTTCGCGCCGCTTGCGCGTCCGCTCACTCTCCAGCACCTGCTGAACCGCGACCCGGAGCTGGGCGATGACATCCTCCATGCCCTTTTTGAAGCGGAGCCCCTCGCCCGCCGCCAGCTGCAGCACCTTCGGCATGTCCGGATTCTGAAAGTTGTGCACGTAACAGATATCATCGGGCACCGGCTTGCGAAAACGCTCATCGTGGAGCATAAAGTTGACGGTCGTCCTGCGCCCCGTGCCGGTATCCCCGCTGACAAAAATATTGTAGCCCGGATAGTCCATCTCCAGGCCGAGAGTGAGGGCCGCAAGAGCCCGCTCCTGCCCGAGGATCTTGCGGTAGCTCTCCAGTTCCTCGGTTGACTGAAAGGACTGAACATATTGGTCGCACTGCCAGCGCAGCAGTTCGACCGGAACCGGCTTGAATCCCTTGCTCATCATCTGCTCCTTTTCAGGTCCATCTCCCGGCGCGGCCGGCGCCTTCCGGAAAAACCGGGGTCATTCAAAGGCGAACTCGATCTGTTCAAGACGCTTGCGCTCCTCCACCACAGTGCGATACTCCATCAGCAGCTCCTCGCCCGGCTTCTCTCCCCCCTTCATACGGCTGCGGAGGGCCTCGATGCGCTCATCCAGCTTGGCGATGCGGATGGTGTTGAGGCAGTCGAAGGTGTAGCGGGCGGGATGGGGTGGCTTGTGCAGCTGCTGCAGGGCGCGCGAAATGCGCCCGGCCACTACCGGATCGCGGATCATGGCGAGGTAGCGCTGGATGTCGAAGGGGACCCCCTCAAGGGCGTCGAGCTCCAGCCCCTCATAGACGGTGCGCACATCGGCGTGAATGAATTCATTGGCCGTGATCAGGGCCAGGATTCGCGGCACCAGCTCCGGCTGGGTCAGCGCCATCTCGAGCAGCCCGAGCTCCGCGCCCCCCCGCTTGCTCTCCAGATAACGGTCCCCCTTCACCGGCTGACTCCTGGTCTCGCCGGGACGGATCTGCTGATGAAGCCGCCGCTCGAGTTTGTGAACCTCGGCCCACAGCACCGCCTCCTCGACATTGAGCTTCTCCGCCAGATCGCGCAGCAGAAAGGACTTTTGAATGGTATCGGCCACTCTGGCGATCGAACCGAGCAGCTCGCGCGTCGATTCCGCCTTCTGGCTGGGGGTGCGCAGTAGCCCTTTCTGCTCCAGGCTCTTCATCTTGAAATCGATCAGGGCCATCCCCTCCTGGAGATGGCGCCGGACCGCATCGGCGCCGTTCAGGCGGACAAATTCATCCGGGTCCTGGCCGCCCGGCAGCATCGCGATCCGGACATCAAAGCCGTTGGCGAGAAGGATCTCCGCGCCGCGCAGCGAAGCCGATGCCCCGGCCGAATCGCCGTCATAGAGAATCGAAGCGTTGGCGGTGTAGCGCCGCAGCAGCCGGGCGTGCTCTTCGGTCATGGCCGTGCCCGAAGTGGCTACCACCTGCTCGATGCCTGCCGTGTGCAGACTGATCAGATCGGTATAGCCCTCGACTATGACGACGCGGTCCGCCTGGCGCACCGCCTCGCGGGCGAGGTGAAGGCCGTAAAGGATGTAACGCTTTTGATAGATCGGGGTCTCGGGCGAATTGATATACTTGGGCGAGTCATCCTGCACGATCCTGCGCGCGCCAAAGCCGACCACCTGCTTGCTCAGGGAGTGGATGGCGAAGGTGATCCGGCCGCGGAAACGGTCATAGATCCCGCCATCTTCCTTCCTGATCGCCAGGCCGGCCTTGACCAGCAGATCGGGGTTGAGCGATTTGGCGCGGGCATGCTGGATCATCCCGTCCCACTTGTTCAGGCTGTAGCCGATGCTGAAGCGGGCAAAGACCTCCGGGGTCAGCCCGCGCGAAGCGAGATAGCGGCGCGCCGGCTCGGCTTCGGCCTCACGCAGCAAATTGGCCATGAAAAAGTCGTTCGCCAGGCTGTTGGCGTAATAAAGCGCTTCCTTTTCCTGCAGCTGGCCCGGATCCTCCTCCTCGTCAGGCAGGACGATGCCCGCGGCCTTGGCGAGCAGCCGAACGCTCTCGGGGAAGGTGAGCCCCTCGATCCTCATGACAAAAGTGAAGACGTTCCCGCCGGCGCCGCAGCCAAAGCAGTGAAAGATCTGCAGATCAGGATTGACGCTGAAAGAAGCGCTCTTTTCCTGGTGAAACGGGCAGAGGCCGAAATAGTTCTTACCGCGCTTCTTGAGGGTGACATAGCCGGAGACCACATCGACGACATCGCTCGCCAGCCGCACCTGCTCTATTTTTTCCTGAGGTATCGCCAACCGCTGCGCCCATCCCGGTTATTTTTGGGAGAATTAGCTTGACTTTTTGGCCATTTGTGGTTATGATGATATCATGCCGTTACGCACAACCAATACATCCCGAAACTGCGGCGGGACAGTCCTGCGGGAGTTACTCTTGCCAGCTAATTTAAAGGAGTGAACCATCGTGGCTAAAAGGACCCTGCCCTATCTCCTCGCAGAGAGCGCGGTAAAATATCCCGATAACATCCTGCTCTGGGAAAAAATCGGCGACCGGTATGAGGGGACCACCTACAGCGAAGCAAGGCAGCAGGTGCATCTCTTCGCCGCCGGTCTGCTCAGCCTCGGCATCCAGAAAGGCGACCGCATCGCCCTGATCTCCGAAGGCCGTAATGCATGGGTGATCGCCGAGCTCGGCATCCTCTTCACGGGTGCCATCAATGTGCCGATCTCGGTCAAGGTGGATGAACTCGCGGATCTCAAATTCCGCATCAGCCACTCCGGCTGCCGCATGGCCGTGGTCTCGGGCAGCCAGGCCGCCAAGATCAAGGCGATCAAAAACGACCTGCCCGTCCTGGAAAAAATCATCGTCTTCGACGACAGCGGCAGCCGCAGTCCGGACGAAATTACATTACAAAATCTGCTGCAAAAAGGCAAGGATTATCTGGAACACCACGCCGGGCTCTTTGAGGAGACCTGGCAGGGGGTCGAGGAGAACGATCCCGCCAACATCTGCTACACCTCCGGCACCACCGCCGATCCCAAGGGGATCATCCTCACCCATCGCAACTATACCGCCAACGTCGAACAGGCTTGCTCACTGCTGCCGATTCCGGAATGGTATCTTTCGCTGCTCATCCTGCCCTGGGACCACAGCTTCGCCCATACCGCCGGCATCTATACCCTGATGAAAAACGGCGCCAGCATGGCCTCCGTCCCGATCGGCAAAACCGCCTTTGAAACCCTGAAGAATATCCCGATCTCCATCAAGGAGACCCGGCCGGTCTTTCTGCTCAGCGTCCCCTCCCTGGCGCAAAACTTCCGCAAGAACATTGAGAAGGGGATCCGCCAGAAGGGCTCAAAGGTGGAAGCGCTCTTCAACAAGGCCCTCAAGGCGGCCTATTCCTACAACGGCCTCGGCCTGGACCGCGGCAGGGGCTGGCGCGCCGTCTACAAACCGCTGCTGCTGCTCTACGACAAGATCCTCTTTAAAAAAGTGCGCGAGAATTTCGGCGGACGGCTCGAATTCTTCATCGGCGGCGGCGCCCTCCTCGATATCGAGCTGCAGCGCTTCTTCTACGCCATCGGTATCCCGATGTTCCAGGGCTACGGCCTCAGCGAGGCCGCTCCCATCATCTCCGCCAATGTGCCCAAAAGGCACAAACTCGGCTCCTCCGGCACCATCGTCGCCAACCTGGAGGTCAGGATTTGCGACGAAAAGGGCAGCGATCTGCCCGTGGGCGAAAAGGGGGAGATCGTGGTGCGGGGCGAAAACGTCATGGCCGGCTACTGGAAGAATGAAAAGGCGACCGGCGAGGCGTTGCGCGAGGGCTGGCTCTATACCGGCGATCTCGGCTACCTGGACAAGGACGGCTTTCTCTACGTGCTGGGACGCTTCAAGAGCCTGCTGATCTCCAACGACGGCGAAAAATACAGCCCGGAGGGAATCGAAGAGGCGATCTGCTCCTCCTCCCGCCTGATCGACCAGATCATGCTCTATAACAACCAGTCACCCTACACCGCCGCCCTGGTCGCGCCCAACAAGGAGGCGCTGCTGCGCCATCTCAAGGCGATGAACCTCTCGCCGCAAAGCGAGCTGGGGCAGCGCGAAGCCCTCAAGGCGATCGAGCAGGAGATCGGCCGCTTCAGGGAGGGGGGCGAGGAGGCCGGCCTCTTTCCGGGCAAATGGCTGCCCGCAGCGGTCGCCGTCCTGGGCGAAGGTTTTACCGAGCAGAACCACCTCCTCAACAGCACCCTCAAAATGGTGCGCGGCAAGATCGTCGAGGCCTACAAACCGCGGCTCGATTACCTCTACACCCCCGAGGCCAAGGATATCTGCAACAAACAGAACATGACGATCATCTCGCGGCTGGAGGAGTAGGGGAGGCGCGTTCTCCTACGCCCATAATGCCGGTGGAAAATAAAAAAAGGGCAGCGCTGTGCTCGGGCGCTGCCCTTTTTGCTGTGGTGGGTCATAAGAGAGGAGGAGTTCCATGCGAAAACGGCGCTCCCGGAGAAAACTGCACCCGCACCGGCACATCCACCTCTTCTTCACACCGGTCCAGTGCGCTGCTCGTTCCCTTCTCCACTTCTGGTCCTGATCGTGTGCCGTGGCGGGCCGCCCCCCTTAAGGTTGCGTCCCATACGTACGGCCTGTTCCGTCCACCCGCACCCCGTCATCCATGTTACGGTCAGAACCGCTGCTGTGCAATGCTGCTCCCGACTTTCATGCTGTCCCATCTGTCTCCAGGAGCCGCTTTCATTCTTTTCTTTTGCAAAACCCATGCCAGATTCCGG
>JAKQKF010000316.1 GCA_029560815.1 bacterium | reverse complement strand
TCTGCGTTTTTCGGCAGCGGAGGGTTTCCGCAGCCCGACCATCCGCGAACTCTATCTCTTCCCGGCGCCCAATTCCGGGCTGGAGCCCGAATCGATGTGGAATTACGAGATGGCCCTCTCCTGGATGACAGCCGAGAGATTCCGTCTCGAGACGGTGCTCTTCCGCAGCGAGGGGTCGGATCTGATCCGCTTGCAGGGGCGCTATCCCAATATGCTTCTCTCCAACAGCGGCGCCTTTGTCCACAGCGGCTATGAGATCAGCGCCAGCTGGCTCCCCTTCGCAGAGGGGGAGATAACCGCTTCCTGGAGCAAGCTGGATCTCGACGACCAGACCATGAACAGCCCCGGCAAAAAGCTCAGCCTCGGGATTGACCTCCCCTGGCGGAGCCTGCGCTTCAGCCTGGCGGCCCAGCATATCCGCGACCTGCACGGCGCCGATTTCGGTGCCAAACCCCTGCCCGATTATACACTGGTCGATGCAGGGGTGCAGTGGCGCGTGCTCTCCTGGCTGAGCGGCCGGCTGCTGCTGAAAAATGCCCTTGATGCCGAATACCAGACCATGACCGGCTATCCCATGCCGCGGCGCTATGCCATGCTGGAATGGACGGCGGGCATCTGATCGCCTCTTCCGGCCGCTAACCAGACGGAGTGCCTATGTCCCATCAGCATCGCCTCTATTTCAATGCGCTGGCGCAGGAGTGGCCGTCGCGCAGAGAGCCTGAGACCGAGCTGGAGGCGCGGCTGGAGGGGTTCGATATCGGAGAAGGGGATTGGATTCTTGATCTGGGGGCGGGCAAGGGGCGGCTGGCGGCCGCACTACGCAGCCGCTGCGGGACGGAAGGCAGAATTGTCGCCCTCGACTGCGCGGAAAGGATGCTCGCGGCGGGGGCGGATGAGTATACCGCTGCGGGAGTGGAACCCCTCTGCTGCGACGCCGCCCTGCTCGCCTTGCGCGCTGAATCTTTCGACAAGGCGGTCTGCCTGGGCACCTGGCCCCACTTTCGCCATCCGCAGAGGGTGATGCAGGAGCTGCTCCGGATCCTGCGCCCGGGGGGCGGATTGCTCATCC
>JAKQKF010000297.1 GCA_029560815.1 bacterium | reverse complement strand
ACGATCACCTTTCCCCCCCGCTGCATGCGGTCGATAAGGGTGTACTCGCCGCCGCTGCCGATCAAGGCCGGGACGATGGTGTCGTAGGTGTGCGAGGGGCGGACGATGGTGATGGGGAATCCCTCCTCACGGTAGGCCCGGTTGAGCAGCTCCTCACAGGCGATCTTGTTGCGGGAGTACTCCCAGAAGGGATTGTGCAGGGGCGTCGACTCAGTGATGACCGGATGGAGCAGCGGCTTCTGATAGGCCGAGGCGGAGCTGATGAAAATGTACTGCTTCGTCCGGCCGCGGAAGAGCTCGATGTCGCGCCGGACCTCGCTCTCGACGTAGGCGATCCAGTCGACCACCACATCCCATTGATGTTCTCCTAAAAGTCGGGCGGTCATGCCGCCATCGCTGATATCGCCCTGCAGGATCTTCGCACCCGGGATCTCGACCCTGCGCACGCCGCGGTTGAGGAGATAGAGATCGATGCCGCGCCGGACGCAGAGCCGGCTGACCGAGGTGCTGATATTGCCCGTGCCGCCGATGAACAGGACCTTCATGACATTATTCTCCGGAAATGGGTATCGGTTCGAGTACTCTTCCCCAGCGCGGCGGCACCGTCAGGGAGGCCAGCCGGTCGCCATTGGGCAGGAAGCGCTCACCGGTCAGCAGGTCCCGCCAGCCCGCCGCTTCGCACGCCACCACGGTTTGCTGTTCATCCCGGCTGTTGTTCAGTACGATCAGCAGACGCGCCTCGTCCGAGAAGCGTTCGAATCCGTAGAGCTGCCGCTCTTCATCCACAATCGCCGTGCGGAAGCCGCCTGTACTCAATACCGGCCGGGACTTGCGCAGGGCGATCAGCTTCTGGTAGCACTGTAACAGGTCGCGGTCGGCCTCCACCACCTGCGCTTCCGCCCGCGCATCGCCTGAGGGCAGGATGCGCTCGGGCTGATAAACCAGATCCTCCCAGACCATCGGCTTGCGGCAGCAGGGGTCGTTGGCCCCCCACATGCCCACCTCATCGCCGTAATAGATCATCGGAGCGCCGACATAACACATCTGCATCAGGGCGAGCAGCTTCTGGGTCTGCTTCTCCTCCGCCGCCGGCTTGCGCGTGCTGGTGCGGGGATGGCTGCCCTTGCTGAGGTCGAAGAATTTGCCCCAGTCGCGGATCGAACCGTGGTCGCGGTTGACGATGAGCGAGCCGATGCGCATGGTGTCGTGGCTGTCGAGCAGGTTCTGCATCACGAAAGAGGCCCCTGCCGGAAAAGCCGCGCGCAGCTCCGCCAGCCGGCGGTCGAATTCGGCCACGCCGATGCGCGTTTTTTCTGCAACGAAAAATTCGATGCAGGAGAAGGCGAAATTGTAGTTCATCACTGCGTCGAACTCGTCCCCTTTCAGGTAGGGCTGGAGCACCTCAATCCGGTCGATGACCTCCGCAGTGAGATAGGCCTCGGGATTGATCGTCTTGACATGGGTGCGCCAGGCTTGCCAGAAGGGGTGGGCGACACAAAAAGCGACATCGAGCCGCCAGCCGTCGATGCCGTCGGCCGGATCGCCGTCCCCGTCCGGATCCATCCAGCGCCGCGTGGCGGCAAAAATGTACTCGCGCGGACCAGCGACGATGCCGTTCTCATCCTCGCGCAGCTCCGGCAGC
>JAKQKF010000293.1 GCA_029560815.1 bacterium | reverse complement strand
CCGATCACCCGGTAGCCGTCGACCTCCTTGCCGTACATGCCGTGCTCGTCATCGATGAGCCCGACGATATGCAAGCCCCAGTTCGAATGGAGCTTGATGGCACGGATAAAATCGCGCGCCCGCTTGCCGGTGCCGACGATGAGCAGGTTCTCCCGGTTGTACCCTCGGCTGTGGATGCGGTCGAGGAAGAGCAGCAGCAGCTTCCTCTCCAGCAGAAGAAGAGCAAAGGCCAGAATCACAAATACCGAGAAATAGAGACGGCTGGCCAGCTCGAGTTTGAGGATGAAGATCAGGCTGCCCGAGGCGATCGTCGCCCAGACCGTCGAGACGAAGAGGAGCCAGGTGTATTTTCTGAAGGAGCGGGTGCGGTAATTGCGGTAGATGCCATAGAGGGAAAAAATCGCCGCCCAGATGATGGGAAAACCGATGATCATCATCCAGTAGTTGGAGGCGAAGTAGAGAAAGCCCGAAAAGGTCGGCGAGACCGCGTAGGCCTTGACGTTGAGCTCGGCGACGGTCCGGATGTACTCGTCGACGAAATAGGCCAGGGGAAAGGTCAAGAGCAGAGTGAGCACATCCGCCACCCGCATCACATTCCCCAGGAATCTTTCCTTCTCAGAAACCATACCGCTCACTTCATCAAAATTCACTGGTCAGCGCTGCGCAGCTGGCTGACCCCGCAACCGGGCAATGGATGCACTATTTATGACAGCTCTTGAACCATTCGGAAAAAAGAGCGATACCTTGTTCGATCGGCGTCGACGGGCGGTAATCGAGCTCCCTCCGCGCCAGGGTGATATCGGCATAGGTGACCGGCACATCGCCGGGTTGATCCGGATGAAACTCGAGCTCCGCCTTGCGCCCCAGTCCCTCCTCCAGCAGATGGATCAGCCCGAGCAGATCGATGGTGTTCGATTCACCCAGATTGTAGATATGATAGCCCTCGCAGCGGAGCAGGGCGGCGTAGAGCCCCCCGATGATGTCGTCGATGTAGGTATAGTCGCGGCGCGAGCGGCCGTCGCCGAAAACCGGGATGGGTTCTCCCGAGGTGATGAGCCGGGCGAATTTGTGGATCGCCATATCGGGCCGCTGCCGCGGGCCGTAGACCGTGAAAAAGCGCATGCAGCTGATCGAAAGGCCGTAGAGATTGTGCCAGGTGTAGGCCATCAGCTCGCCCGCCTTTTTGGTCGCCGCGTAGGGGGAAATCGGATGATCGACCGGATCGCTCTCGGCGAAAGGAACCTTGCTGTTGTTGCCATATACCGATGACGAGGAGGCCGAGACGATCCTCCCTACCCCGTGCAGGCGGCAGGCCTCGAAGATGTGCATCGTCCCGAGCACATTGACCTGCTCGTAGAGCAGGGGCTCCCGGATCGAAGGCCGCACCCCGGCCCGCGCGGCAAGATGGACCACGCTGTCGTAGCGCTGCTCCGCAAAAAGACGATCCAGCCCCGGCCGGTCAAGGATATCGCCCTCAACGAGCCGGTAGCGGGGATGAGCAAGAAAGGGACGGACATTCTCCCGCTTGAGGGCGGGATCATAGTAGGTGTTGAAATTGTCCAGACAGTCGACCGCGTGCCCCTCGTCAAGCAGCTTGCGGGTAAAGTGGGAACCGATGAAACCGGCGCCGCCGGTCAGGAGAAGATGCATGGTCGCATCCGGCCTTTCGCTCAATAATGGTAATAGCTGTAGTTCTGCACCAGCTGGGTATCCGAGCTGTTGAGTACAGCGCCGACGAGTTTGACAGGGACGGTATTAAAGATCTCCATCTTCTCCTTGGCCTTGCCGATCCTGGTCTTGCCCGCTCGCACCACCAGCACGACGGCGTTCACCTGGGTGCCGAGCACGACGGCGTCGGTCGCCGCATCCAGCGGCGGCGTATCGAAAAGGACGATATCGAATTTGCGGCTCGCCTCGTCGAGAAAACGGCGCATCAGCGGCGAACCCAGCAGCTCCGAGGGATTGGGCAGCAGGACCCCGCAGCTGATGAAGGAGAGATTGGGCACGTGGGTCTGCTGCACGATCGATGAGAGGGTGACGCTGGAGCTGAGATAGTTGGCCAGCCCCGGCTCGCGGCGCATCTGGAAGGTGTTGTGCAAAACCCCGCGGCGAAGGTCGGCATCGACCAGCAGAGTGTTGGTGCGCTGCTGCGCAAAGATGATCGCCAGATTCGAGGCCGTGAAGGACTTGCCCTCCTCCGGGGCGACACTGGTGATCGCGATCGAGTGGGGCCGTTCATGGGTGCGCGAAAAGATGATCTGCGTGCGCAGCGCCCGGTAAGCCTCGCCGATCGGTGTCGGCGAATAGTCATGGGTCACCAGCTGCCGGTCGATCTGCTTGGCCTTTTCGTGATCGTGATACTCGGGAATGTCCTTGAAATCCACATTGGGGATCGCTCCGAGCACCTTGAGTTTGAGGTGCCGGTCGACATCCCCGGGCGTGCGGATATGGCGGTCGGCGAGATCGATCCCGAGCGACAACGCCAGTCCTGCCACCAGACCGAGAGCGGCCCCGATAAAGACCTTGGTCGACTGGCTCGGGTTGATCGGCACGGTCGGCTTGATCGCCCGGTCCAGAACCGCAAAGTCCTCACCCTCGCCGCCGTCGGCGATCTCCAGCTTTTGCAGCTTGGTGTAAAGTGTGGTATAATGGTCCTCACTGACCTTCTTGTTGCGCTCCAGCTCCATCAGACGGTACTCATCATCGGGCAGCATCCGCTGCTGCGCCTGGATATCCGCCATCTTGACCCGGGTCTCGCTCTCTTTCTGCGCCAGGGTGTTGCGGTAGTTGGAGGCAAAGGCGATGATATTATCCTGGGTCTCGCGGATGCTCGTGCGCAGGCTGACCAGAGGGGCGTAATCGTTCGAATAGTCTCTCATCAGATCCCCCAGCTGCTTCTCCTGGCTGTCGAGCTGGTCACGCAGCAGGGCGAGCGCGGGCTCATCGCGCATGGCGGAAAAATTGGCCAGCTGACGCACGATCAGCCGCCGGTACTGCTCCGGGTCCGAGCCGAGCACCGGTTCACCCAGTTTTTCGAGCAGCTGGGTCAGCTGCTCGCGCTGCTGGGGGATCTCGCGCAGGGTATAGCTGTTGCGCTGCATCTCGTCGAGGATGGTCCGCTTGGCCGCATCGAGGGAGAGGGGATACTTGGAGAAGAAATTACGCAGATCCGCATCGGCTTCCCGCACCTTGGCGGCGGCGACCTCGAGGCTCCCCTCGAGCCGCTTGCGGTAGGTGTTGGCGTCCCGGTCCCTGAGCAACAGGGTCTCCTGGACGTAAATGTCCGCGATCTGGTTGAGCTGATCGGCGATATGGTCGCGGTCCTCGCCCTTGATGGTCAGCTTCATCAGATTGCCGTTCTTGCTCACTTCGGCAGTGACCATGGTGTTCAGTTCGGCGACCGCCCGCTCAAAGGGGCGAATCCGGAAGTTGACGAACTGCGGACTCTCCACCCACCTGGGATTGAGGCGGAAGGTGAGGCCATCGTAGGTGTACTCCTTCGAGATTGCGTCCCAGACGGAGAGGCTGTCCAGCAGGGTCTCCTTGGGATACTCGACCAGATAGATGGAGAAAGTGCCGTTGTCGTCAACCTGGATTTTGTATTTGCCCGGCGTCGGACTGGTGGTGGTATGGAATTCACTGAAAACATCACCCTGAGGGCCGGCCTTCGTCCCCATCTGCAGAGCAAGCCCCATGCGCGCAGTGACGCGCTCGGCAAAGCTGCGGCTGCGCAGCTCAGCCTGACGGTCACGGCTGAGGATGCCCTCCGCATCGGTGTCAAAACTGCGCGTCTTGATGGTGGCGAAAGTGCTGTAAACCGGCTTTTCGTTCTTGGAATCCCAGAAAAACCAGGCCGCACCGATGAGCGTCAGGAGCAGGATGATATATTTACGCTTCCAGAATCCGGCGAAAAACTTGCCGAAATCCATGGGAGCGGACTGCTGCTCGCCGGCGGGCATTAAAAGATCGAGATCATCCATGTCAGCAAAAACCGTTATAGGGCATTGGTGTTGTCATTTTTGTTGTAATTGATCAGGACAAAGTAAAAGGTGAACAGGGACATGGCGAACTGGATGTACCGGATGATGGTATCGAACGAAAGCCGGTTCACCCTGGGCGCCACGATCTCATCGCCCGACTGCAGCCCGAGCTCGTAGAGCGACTGGCCGCGATAAAAGGCGTCACCAAAACCGCGATAGAGCGCCTGGCCGTTGCGCAGAATGAACATATCCTCATAGGAGGAGAGCGAGTGCAGCCCCCCCACCCCCTTGATCACTTCCCAGAAAGAGATGTTGGGATTGAACCGGTAGAGCCCGGGCTGATTAAAGCCCCCCTTGAGCTCGAGACGGATGAGGGGAATGACGATGATGAAGGGATCCTTGGCGAAGGGCTTGAACTTTTCCTGCAGGACCTGGGCGATCTCCTCCGCCTTGAGTCCCGCTATCTGCACACGGCCGAGCGGGCCCAGGCTGATCTGCCCCAGACCGTCGACGATGAACTCTTTGTCATGATAGTTGCCGACGAACTTGCCCTTCTCCGAGGGGAAGAGATTCTCATAGATGTAGATGTGGATCGCATCGCCCGGGGTCACGCGCAGCGCCTCCGGGGAGAACTCGGACGATGCCGTCTGGGCTGCGCCCTGGACGGCGCCGAGCAGCAGGGCCGCTATGTACCCGCAAAAGAACAGCAACGGGCGTTTCATTTCAATCTCCTCTTCTCTGTGCCAAAGGGACACTCTGAGAGTGGTGGAACGGGAGTACGGGATCCGGAATTTGCCGGCCGGAGGGCCTCATCAGCGGGAGCGATAAAAACGGTAGCGCTTCGCCCTGGTCTCCAGCCCGAGCCGCTTGAGGATACCGCGCAGCTTGAAAAACCCGATCCGTGTATAACCGAACCTGGGCGAGTTGAGCTGCCGTTTGATGCCGAACGGTGTCATAAGCGGGTTCTCGACCACCAGTTTTTTGATCTTTTCGTTAAGAGGCAGATCGATATCATCGATGCTGCGGCCTCGGGCGATGGTGATATTGCGGTTGGTGCGGCTTTCCTTGTTCGCCGGGGGGATATAATCTGCGGGATTTTCAACGGCACGATCTGTCTCCCAGACCGGCGCCGGCCGTCCGCTGGCAGCTGCTTCCGCCAGGGAGGCCCTCAGATCCACACCCTGACAAAAGTCATAATCGTCGATGGCTTCTTCAAGGGAATCGTAGCAGGTCAGGATCCGATTGAACTCGAGCATTTCGAACACTTCATTCACTTCCGGGATCATCTGAATAATTTTGAGATCCCCGCCCTGCTCGCGCAGGCCGCGGATCTCCCCAACAAATACCCCCCACCCCGCGCTGCTGACATAGTTGACCGCACCCAGGTCGATGATGATCTGGGTGACCCCGTCGTGAATGATCTCGGTCAGCATGCGCTGCAATTCAGGAGAAGTCGTCGTATCCACATAGCCCCGGACCCGGAACAAACCGATATCGCGCAGGGCGCCGACACGATCTACTGTTATTTCAATACCATCCATCCAATGCCTGTTCGATTAAAGACGCCTTGGCCGGGGACACAGCCGGGCATTCCATGCCCCGCCGCCCGGTGCGGTCGTTTGCCCTCTTTATGCAAAGTTAATGCCAGCGAATCGGTGAGCAGGCCGGACACACCGCGGCGCACGCCACGGGTCATTACAGGTCTATCTGATTGAATATTAGTATCTTAAAAAGGCGGCCCGGCCCGGCGGTTCCACATCCGTTAACGCCCGGTACACTCCGCGCGCACCCCTTTTGTTGTCGTGCAAAACAGATTTGTATCAATATGAAACACGATCTCAAGCCGGGAGCAAAACAAAAACCCCCGGGACAGAGGGGTTATTGCCCGGGCAGGCCGGATGTCGGAAGGGATGGATGCGAGTCACAGGAGGCGGGCCGGGTATTTCATCCGGCCTATTTTTTCTTCTTGGCCGTTTCCAGTTTGAGATAGAGTTTGATGTACTTGTCAGCGGCGGTCTGCCACGAGAAATCCTGCTTCATGCACCGTTTGATCAGCTTTTGCCAGCCCTTGTCGTCGCGGAAGGCAGCGACCGCACGGCTCACCGCATCGACCATGGCCTTGGGTGTATAGTCGGTGAAAACAAAGCCGTTGCCACTGTTGGGATCGGCGTCAACGTCCACAATCGTGTCGGCCAGTCCGCCGGTCTTGCGCACGATCGGGATAGTGCCGTATTTGAGGCTGTACATCTGGTTGAGGCCGCAGGGCTCGTAGAGCGAGGGCATCAGGAACATATCACTCCCCGCCTCGATCAGATGGGCGAGGGTATCATCGAATTTTAAAAAGAGGGCCACCTGTTTCGCATGGGCCTTGGCCAGTTTTTCGAGCAGCTTGTGGTACTGCGGATCACCGGTGCCGAGGATGACCAGCTGGATTTTAAGCTTGAGCAGGTCGCTGATCGCCGCGGCGACGAGATCGAATCCCTTCTGATTGGTCAGCCGCGAGATCATGCCGACAATGGGCACCGCCGGATCAAAGGAGAAGGCGGCCTCCTTGGCGAGGGCCTTCTTGTTTTTCTCCTTGTCCTTGAGGGTCGCAGCGCTGAATTTGGCGGGGATGAGGCTGTCTTTCTCGGGATTCCAGATGCCGTAATCGACCCCGTTGAGGATGCCGCACAGGTCATCCTTGCGCTCCAGCAGCACCCCCTGCAGACCGCAGCCCAGATCGGCGTCATTCTGGATCTCGGTGGAGTAGGTGGGACTGACCGTGGTGATCAGATCGGCGCTCCTGATCCCGGCCTTGAGAAAACTGACCTTGCCGAAAAACTCAAGGTCGCTGCCCGGCTGACCGAATTCCGCAGCAAGTCCCAGCTCGGCGAGCACCGGCTGCGGAAAGATCCCCTGGAAGGCGAGATTGTGGATGGAGAGGACCGTGATCGCCTTGGCGAAAAAGGGATCATCCTGGTACTGATGCTTGAGCATCCAGGGGATGAGGGCCGTCTGCCAGTCGTTGCAGTGGATGATATGGGGTTCCCAATGAAGCAGTTTGATGGTCTCCAGCACCGACTTGCAAAAGAGGAAAAAACGCTGGGCATTGTCGGGAAAATCCTTGCCGGTGGCGGAGTCGACATAATAGTCGGTCCGTTCGAAAAAGGGTTTGTAATCGAGAAAATAGACCTGAACCTTGGTATCGGGCAGGAAGGCCGATTTCGCGCTGACGACATGGTCCTGGCTGCCGACGCTGATGGGGATGTCCTTCAGACGGATCACCTCCCGCAGGGTATAGCGCCTTTCGCTGATGTCGCCATATTTGGGCATCATCACACGGACATCATGCCCCTGCTCGAAAAGAGCCTTGGGAAGAGCGCTGGCCACATCGGCCAGTCCCCCGGTCTTGGCAAACGGTGCTACTTCGGTCGATAAATAGAGAACCCTTAGCCGGTTTTTCATCCTTGTCCAACCCGAGTTTTTGAAACGAGATGACGGAATTTACGAGATGTAACGTTAATAAAGTTCTGGTCTTATTAAATTATTAAAAAATCTTGACAAATGCAATAAAAAAAAGGGTGGCGCAAGCGCCACCCTGATGGAAACCTCATTGAACCCCGACGATACGGGGCCTCCGGCCTTGCGGGCTCACAGAGTCTGCAAGTAGTACTGCGCCCTGGAGATGAACTCGCTGTCGGGATAGGTGTCGACCAGCTTTTGAAACTCGGCTTTGGCTTTTTCGACATTGCCGATGCGGGTGTAGCAGAGCCCGAGCTTGAGCTGGGCGTCGTCGTTCTTGTCCGAATCATTGAAGGTAAAGATCTTTTCGAACTCGATGATCGCCTGATTATAGGCGCGCATGCCGTAATAGCACTCGCCGATCCAGTACTGGCAGTTATCGGCGAGCTTGTGGCTGGAATCGGTCGAGAGCAGGGCGGCGAATTCCTGGATGGCCTCCTTGTAACGGCGGGACTCGTAGAGGGCGCGCGCGCGGTCGTAGCGCTCCTGATAGGTGCCGCTGCCGGAGACGGTGGTTCTGACCGGCTTGATCTCCATCGGCGGTTCGGCGCTCTCCGCCGCATTGAGCTGACGGTCGCGTTCGGCGAGTTCCGCCTTGAGACGGGCGATCTCGATATCCTTTTCCTTGAGATTCTCCTCGAGCCGGTTGCGGTCCTCTTCCAGGCCCGCGGCGGTCGGCTGGATCGCGGCTTCGCCGGCAGCCTGTCCGGCGGCCTCGCTCTTGTTGAGACCGAGCAGGCGCATCACCTCTTCTTCGTCGCTGCTCTTGTCCGCCGTCCCGACGTCCGTCACGGCCGGCTCTTCAGCGCCGGAGAGCGCAGCCTGCTCTGTAGCCAGCGACACCTGTCTGGAACTGCTGCAGCCGTTCCACACCATCACCATGGCCACCAGCGCCATCCCGCCGAGAATCCTGATCAAAGGCTCTCTTTTCATACCTCTCTCCTACAGATCTTGATTGGCTGTACATTCCCGTGTGCCGGATTCAAAGATGCGGGGCCGGATTCCTGCGGCCGCAAAAAGGGCAAATAAGTGCTATTTTTTCCTAACTTAAAATATCATTGTAGCCCTTTAAAGTCAAGAAATATTTTATTATTTAACCGGCGCCGTTCCCGCCCGCGACTGCCGCCGCTGCCAGACCAGAAGGA
>JAKQKF010000216.1 GCA_029560815.1 bacterium | reverse complement strand
GGATGATCCCCGCATCGATCCGGCGGCTCAGATCGTCCTGCTCATCACCGGGCATGGGCTGAAAGATGTCGGTGCGGCGCTGAAGGGGGTGACCATTCCCCCGGCGATCGAGCCGGAACTCGAGCAGGTGAAATAACCGCTGTAATCATAGCGGGATGAAGGGGCGACAGGTAAGACGGAGCTGTCAGGACACTACGGGGTCAGAGAGGCCAGCACCGGAAAAAAAATACCCGGCGTTGTGCCTCAAACCGCCATCGATTCATCTCCTTCCGTGCAGTTCTGCAGCCGTTCAAGTCAGAAAAATTTGGCGACGCTCAAGCCCGTGCACCAGAACCCCGGCGTGCCCAGACGCCGGGTCACATCCACGCGCACGTAGGAGAACAATCCGCTCAGCGAAATGCCCAGTTCGTGCAAGTCGAGTTTATCAGCCGGCGCATCTCCCCAGATGCGCCCGTGTGCGCCATGCAGGAGCAGGCCCACTCCCTTCTCGCCCGGATAGCGCCAGCCCAGGGCATCGAATGGCCAGGCGCGAAAACTGTGCTCCCAGAAGAGTCCGGCGTATTTTTCCCCATAGAGGGAGCCGCCGCGCAGGGTATGAAAAGAGCCAAAGGGGCTCCAGAGCCCCAGCGCACCCGGCAGACCGGCGAGCCGCTGCACGGGCGCGTTCGCCGTGGCTGCGCCGGCGATGAGATGGAGGTCGAGTGCCGCGGGCACCATCTGCCGGCGCAAGAAGGTCTCCAGTCGCGTGCCGGCCCTGAGGCGAAAGAGACTATAGCCGTACTCTCCCCCGATAAAATCCTCCAGCCCGCGCTCATATTCCAGGCGAATCCCCTTTGCTCCGCTGAACAGATCAGGTTCCGCCTGGCCCCAATCGAGCCGCACGGCCAGGGCTGCCACCGTGCCCGCGCTGATGGCGGGATTGGCGCGCTGCGGCTCCTTGCGCCGGACCAGATCGAAATCGCTCGTTTTTATCACGGAGTCATGAATCTCGCGCAGCAGGGAGAGTTTTCCGGCCAGATGCTGTTTCCGGCTGTTCAGCATGAGGCTGCCGCGCCAGCCGCGGGCATGGTAATAATCATAATAATCCCGGTACCCCAGCAGCAGCGGCACGGAATTGAAGAGCAGCGGATAATTCTCTGCCGCCGCAAGCGGCCGCGTCTCATCGGACCAGGCGGCTTCCAGTCCACCCCGGCTCCCGGTGTGCGCCAGCCCGGCCTGCCAGCCCCAGCGTCCGGGTCCGGTGTTGTAGGCCGCACCTCCGTTCAGCTTCCACGCTCCCCGGCTCAGACTGCTGTTCCAGCCCAGGTGCAGGGCATCGACGCGGTTGAACCACACCGCCGGCTTGTGCAGCAGCAGGAACCGGCCGCCGGCACCGCTTCCGCCCTTTTTCCCTCCAGTCGTGTCACTTTCAGTCAGACTCTGGTCATTAGCACGCACATCCAGTTTGGCCATTCTGGCGATGAATCCCGTCGGCTTGAAGGCTTTCAGCAGGGTCATGGAGCTGTCGATATGTTCATAGGCCCAGTTCTCCTCAAAGGAGAGCGGCACGCCGCGCTCTGTGAAGAGCAGAGCGGTGTCACGCGGGCTCTCATAGCGTTCCAGACGAAAGAGGGAGTCCGGAACGGGGACATTGAGCTGATGATCATCGAGGCTGGCCAGGCGGCGATAGTGGATGGCGGGAAACTGGAGCCCGGTCATGCCGACGTTGAGGGTCCCCTGCTCATGCCAGTCAGCGGGCAGCCAGATGCCGGGGGAGATCTCGCGGAACTGCTGCTCGAGATGCACCTGGTATCGCTGCAATATCATCTGGCGGGCCATGCCCGAGCCGGCGAGTTCCACGGCGATCAGGGCGAAGGTTGAATCCTGGATCGCGATCTCGCCCTCGAACAGGGGCTGCAGCCGGCCTTTCGGAGCGATGTGGATCTCGTAGATAATGCGGCCATCCATGGCGTGGCGGCCGGAAAGAGAGAAATTGTAAAAATCGAAAGCTTGAGGATGGGTGGGACCGACGAAGGTATAGCCGCCGACGGGAATATCGTCATCGTAAAAATTGGGAATGTCGCTGACGCCGATGCCCTGGCGCAGGGTGGGAAGATTGGTGGTCTGTTTGAGTTCACCAAAAACCTCCCGGCTGCCGCGTCCCGCCTGCCAGTAGAGCCGCGAAACATTTTCGACGATTACGACTACGGACGAGTCGTTGCGGACATTGAGCCGATGATAAGCACGGGCGCTGAAAGTGCGGATTTTTTCCTGCATCGCCCGCTTGCGGGCAAATACTTTTTCCATGATCGCGTAGGCCGGATTTCTGGCCGTGATCGTCAGCTGGCCCATGTCGATCACCGCAGGAACCAGTCTGATGTCGAGGCTGTCCACATCAGCAGCCTCGACGGCAAACGACTGACTGTTATAACCGATATAGCTAACGCGCAGTCTGGCCGGCGGCGTGACCTGAAGGCGAAAACCGCCATCGCTGTTGGTGATTGTACCGGAGACGGTGCCGATCACCTGCACGTTGGCCGCGGGCAGGGGCAGTCCGGATTTCGCATCGTGAACCCGTCCGTTCACGAAAAGCGTTTGCCCGGCAGCCCGCGGATCACCAACCCAAAGCGCTGCCATAAAGAGCAGGCAGCCACTCCGGATGATGCGGGTGCCGGTGGTCATACTGCCAATCCCTCCAGTTGGGGCCGCTGCTCCAGGAGCATTTTCTTCAGCTGCTTTTTAACCTGCAAATAAAAAGGCAGGGTCAGGGGAAAATGGCGCTCGATCGCGCGCAGATACCCCGGCGAATAAAACCGGGTGGTTTTACAGACCGCCTCTTGCACCATAAAACAGCAATTTTTCAGGATCAGTTCCCGGAAGCGCCGATGGCGCTGTCCGGCGAGATGCAGGTCGACGACCTGCTGCATAAAATTGAAAAGCCGGCTCGCCAGGGCGTCGAGTGGAGCCTTTTCGGCGATTTGCGAATAGAGGGTCTGATGGCCATTGGCCAGATCGTCCGCCACATCCTGCAGATCATCCGCAAATTGCAGAAAGACCCCGTAGCCGAAACAAAATTCCGCAAACTCTTCATCCAGAGCGCCCTCGATCAGATAGCCGTCCGCCAGCACCGAGGTTCCTCCTTTTTCGACACTGATCTCGAGGATTCTCGATGCGCCGCCGGCGTGCTGGTGCTTTTGCTGGATCAGGCTTTTGACCTGGGCATTGAAGATGGCGAGCAAGCTTTGAAAAACAGCCGGATGGCGCGAGCGCGCGAACGTACCCTCGATGAGTTGGACGAGGGCATGGATCTTTTGTTCGGTCGCGTTCCGGGGCGCGGCCTCCTCCCCCTCCAGCCATCTCCGGAAATGATCGTTCAGCTCACATTTACCGGCAAAGGACAAGCCGGGATCGTCATTGACATTGTCGGAATAGGGGTAGAGCATGCTGTAGGCGAAGACCGGATCGGGGCAGTCCATCTCCCGTTCCATCAGCGCCTGCAGCGAATTCGCAATCCAGATGTTGCGCATGGCCTGGTAGATGCTTTCAGGCGCGATTCCGGCGTCGAAGGCCTTCACCTTGCGCAAGAATTCCCTGGTGGCGCGTTCGAATCCGGCCGTGAACGAAGGATCAAAATAGAGGCCGGCCCGGCCGCACAGCTCCTCGATCCCGCCGCCGGCCTGCTGCATGGTTTCCTGCAATTTCGCCCGGTCGAGGGCGCCCTGCTGCCGGCTCTGTTCGATTCGATCAAGCAGCAGCGTCACCTCCCGTTCCAGCTCCCGCTTCTGATCGCGGCTGTGGCCGGAGCCCAAATCGGGAAAGGTTGCCGGCGTCTCGAGCCAGAGCCGGGCATACTTTCGGGTCAAGTCGTCAACCCTGACCTGCATCTCGCCCATTTTACCGGAGAGAAGACCGGCGAGAGGAGATTCCCGTTTAGCCGCTGCAACAGACATGGTCGTCCCTTGATCTTTCTCTGTTTTTTCGAGACCTGGTGTATAACTGCAGCCTGACGATAATCCGGTGCCACCAGAAGCAGTGGTCAGGCCTATACCATATACTGTAAAAGACCCGCCAATGTTACAGCTGTGCGGCCGCCTTGCGCGCTGCTCTGCGCACGTCGTCCGGCGATCGCCGGATCCCGACGGTCAGACGCCCGGCTCCCCTGCGCCGGGCCGGTTTGATCGACTCTCGCCAGCCGGCAGCCGCCCTGCCGCGAATTCGTACTTGCTTATCGCCTCCTGAATGGTTAATTTGCACGGGGAGTAAATTGATGAGCCCATTTCAATCCCCGGTGCACAAACTGAAAGAGGAAGTACTTGTCAAAAAAACTGCTCTGTTTCGCTCTGCTCCTGCCGGCCCTGCTCCTCAGCCAGTCCGATGACAGCTGGATAGTCTATGACGATGCCGGACTGGCGCGCATCGATATCACCATCGCTCCCGCCGCGCTCGACTGGATCCTCACCCATGCCGAAAGCGACAGTGAGCACTATGCCCGCTTCCACTTCCAAAACCGCTACATCGACGAGAGCGTCGATTCCATCGGATTCCGGGTGCGCGGCAACACCTCTCGGGAAGCGGCCAAGAAATCGTTCAAGGTCTCCTTCAACACATTTGTCCGGGGAAGGGAGTTCCACGGCCTCGACAAGCTGAACCTCAACGGCGAGCACAACGACCCCTCCATCATCCGCAGCAAGCTCTGCTTCGATCTTTACCGCGATATCGGCCGGGCGGCCTCGCGGGCCAGCCACGTCCGGCTTTACATCAACGGCCGCTATCACGGGCTCTACATCTCGGTAGAGCATATGGATGACGAATTCATCAGCAAGCACTTTGCCGACGACAGCGGCAATCTCTGGAAATGCCTCTATCCGGCCGACCTGCGTTACCGGGGCGAGGATCCCCTCACCTACAGGAATCTGGAGAGCGGCGGCCGCCCGGCCTACGAGCTGACCACCAACGAGGAGAGTGGCGATTTCAGTGCGCTCGTACGCTTCATCCGCGTTCTGAACATGACGCCGGCCGCCGCCCTGCCCGATTCACTCGAAGACCTTCTCGATGTGCCGGGCGTGCTGCAGTACCTCGCCATAAACGTGCTCGTGGGCAGCTGGGACGACTATCGCGCGCTGATGAACAATTACTACCTCTATTGTGAGCCGGCTTCCGGCCGCTTCACCCTGATCCCCTACGATTATGACAACACCTTCGGCATCGACTGGTTCGGCACGGACTGGAGTCAGGCGGATCCTTATACCTTTCCCAAGGTCGCGGATGGCGCCCGTCCCCTGGCTGAGCGGCTGCTGGTCGTGCCGGCCTGGCGGGATCTCTATAGCCATTTTCTGGACTTTTATCTGAACTCGGTTTTCAGGCTGCCGCGGTGGGAAGAGCGGATCGACCGGCTCAAAACGCTGATCACACCGGCCGCCGAGGCGGATTCTTTCCGCACCCGGGATTACGGCTTTGATATGGCCGATTTCAACGGCTCCTACTCCGCGGGTGACTATCAGAACCAGCATGTCAAATTCGGTCTGAAACAGTTCATCAACCGCCGCAGCGCCAGCCTGCCCGGCCAGCTGCGCAGTCACCGGGCGGCGCCGACGGTCTACCGGATCGATCTCGATCCACCGCATCCCGCGGCGGGTGATTCGATCCATGTCGCCGCCGCCTGTTTCGCCGGCGCCGGGCTGCAGCGGGTGACGCTCCTTTTCACCCCGGCAGGAGCCTCATCCGCCACGGCCCTGCCCATGCAGCGCCGGCCTGTGCCGGGTACGAAAAAGGTGGAGGAAGCGGACCGCTGGCTCGGCGTGCTCCCGCCCCTGCCGGCCGGTGCGGACGGAACGCTGCGCATTGAGGCCGTGGATTCGCTGGACCAGGCCCGGATTTTTCCTCTGAGAAAAGCCCTCGCGGTGAAAACAACCGGCGGCCATAACAGCACCCTGCGCCTCAACGAGCTGATGGCCGACAACAGCACCGCCGCGGCCGACGAGGCCGGTGACCACGACGACTGGCTCGAGATCTTCAACTCAGGCAGCGAACCGGCCGCTCTCGCCGGGCTCTATCTGACCGACAAGCGCGACCGCCTGAATAAATGGCGCATAGCCCAGACCATCCCGGAGCTTGCTCCCGGCACCTGGCTGGTCATCTGGTGCGACGAAGAGCAGGAGCAGGGCAGCCTTCATGCCAATTTCAAGCTGAGCGCCGGCGGCGAGTTCCTCGCCCTGGTCGACCGCGACGGCCTCACGATCCTCGATTCGCTCTCCTTCGGACCCCAGACCACAAATCTCAGCCTTGGCCGCTATCCCGACGGTCACGGTGCCTGGCAGACCATGGCGCCGACGCCCGGCACGGCCAACCGCACGGCCAACCTGGTCCAGCAGCGCGCGCAGGAGAGGGAGTTCACGCTGCAGGCCTGGCCCAACCCCTTCAATGCATCAGCGCAGCTCCATTTCGGGCTCCCCCGCTCCGGCCGGGTCACCCTGCGGCTCTATAATGCCATGGGGCAGCGCGTAAAAACCCTTCTCGACGGAGAGCTGGAGAGCGGAAATCATGCCCTGCTCGTCAACGCGGATGATCTGCCAAGCGGGATTCTCTTCTGCCGGCTCAAGGCGGATGGAGTGAACAAAACGATCAAACTGGTGGTGGTGAAATAAGAGGCGGGAAAGTCGGGGAGCGACCTGCCCGGGCAGGCCAAACAGGGGGAGCAGGGCGTCTGGGTCAATTACAGTATTTCAGCAAAAGCCGCACTGCCGGCTGACAAGCTCAGTGGCTGCTTTCAGGCATGGCGCTTTTTCAGCAACCGCAGCAAACCGTCCAGAATCGTCAGCGGATGGGGAGGGCAGCCGGGAATGAAGAGATCGACCGGCAGCAGGGTCTCCACCCCGTTGTGCACGGCCTCATGCCCGGCAAAGGGCCCGCCGCTGATGGCGCAGGAGCCCACCGCGACGACCAGTTTCGGCGCGGGTGTCGCCTCCCAGGTCTTCAGCAGAGCGAGGCGCATATTCTCGCTCACCGGTCCGGTGACCAGCAGGGCATCGGCGTGGCGCGGCGAGGCGACGATCTGGATGCCGAAGCGCCCGAGATCATAGACCGTCGTACTGAGCACGTTGATATCCACTTCACAGCCGTTGCAGCCGCCGGCGCTGACCTGGCGCACCTTGAGCGAACGGCCGAAAATCCGGCGTATCTCCTCCGCCAACACACTTGCCAGCCTGATCTCCCCCCCCCGCATTTTCAGATCCTCTCTGCGCGAAACGGCCAGCCGGTAATCCGTGGTGAATTCGATGGCGCCATGCGGGCATGCGTCGCGGCACGCCCCGCAGAAGAGGCATCGCCCCAGATCGAGCTGCAGCACGCCCTCCGCATCGTGGGACAGCGCCTCGACCGGACAGGCCTGCAAACAGGCGCGGCAGTCGCCTGGGCAGGGCGCCGAGGAGAGCAGCGGGGCGCCGCGGAGGCGGTCGGAGACGATGCACTTTTCCGGCGGGAAGGGGATGGTCCGCAGGCCCTGGTGGAGACGCGATGTAATGATGCTGGACATGGTGTTCCTCTTTACAGATCAAAACCGCAGTAGGAGAGGTTGAAGCTCTTGTTGCACAGCGGAAAATCAGAGATCGCCTGGCCGCGCAGAGAGAGCGCCAGCCCGGGCCAGTTATGGAATGAGGGATCGACGATCTTGCAGCGGGCCAGCCGCCCCCGGCTGTCGGTTACCGCCACATGGCAGATCTCGCCGCGCCAGCCTTCGCAGAGAGAGACGGCAAAGCGGTTGGCCGCCGGCTTGCGCGCCGGCTCCATGCTGATCTCGCCCGCCGGCAGTGCGGCGAGCAGCTCCAGGATGAATTCAATCGACCGCTCGATCTCCAGCCAGCGCACAAAGGCTCGGCTGTAGACGTCGCCCGCCTCCATGGTCGAGACCGGGATGTGAAAAAGGGCATAGATGCCGCCCGGGAAATCGTGGCGGACATCCTGAAAAACGCCCGCGGCGCGAGCGGCCGGCCCGACCAGGCCGAGTTCGACAGCCTGCCGGCGGCTGAGCGCCCCGGTGGATTCAAAGCGCGACAGCACCGAGGAGGAGTCCCAGAGCAGCTCCACGGCACGGGTTACATCGTCCAGCCCTTTCTGCAGGCGGCGGGAGAGTTCGGCCGTCCGTTCAGGCTCGAGGTCGAAGGCCACACCGCCGGTCTTGACCACTCCGCGGCCGAGACGGCTGCCGCATAAAAGTGCGGTCATGTTGAGGAAATCACCGCGGATGGCGCCGCACTGGGCCGAGGTCGGCAGAAAGCCGACATCCCCGGCCAGAGCGCCGAGGTCGCCGATATGGTTGGCCAGCCGCTCCAGCTCGAGGGCGATGCCGCGGATGGCCTGTGCCCGCGCCGGCACGCGCACTCCGCTCAAGGATTCAATGATCGTCGTAAAGGCCAGGGCGTGACCGATGGAGGTGTCGCCCGCGGCCGCCTCCATCTGGTAGAGGGTGCGCGGATGGGGCCCACCGACAAGCGCTTTTTCGATGCCGCGGTGCTGATAGCCCAGGGAGATCTCGAGATGATAGACCTTCTCGCCGTGGCACTGGAATCGGAAATGGCCCGGCTCGATCACCCCGGCATGGACCGGCCCGACCGCCACCTCGTGGAGTTCCTCTCCGCTCATGGCGAAGAAATCGGTCTCGCCGATCAGGGGAGGCGCAGACGGCTCCGCGCCGGGATAGTCGGCCGGCGTAAATCGGAGCGGTTTGAGCCAGGGATGGCCCTCCGGCCGCACACCGAGCTGTTCATGGATTTCGCGCTCGAAGAGATGGGCCTGGGGGCATGCGGGCGTCAGCGCGGGGAAAGAATCCTCGACCCCGGCGCGCAGCGCGTAGAGCACGCCGTTCTGATCATCGGCGAGCACGGCGATCAGTCTGACGCGGCGGCGATTTTCCCGCAAGCCGAAAAAAGCCGCCAGGCGCCGGCCGCCGGCGACCTCCTCGACAACAGTATCGCGAAAACGGCCGATGGGCAGCGCAGCCAGGGCGGACCATTCGAGCGGCTCACCATTGTGAAAAGGGAGCAAACCGCGCCGGTTCATTGCCCGCCTCCCAGGGCGGCAGCGCCCATCCTGAGCAGACGGTCCAGCCCGCCGGGAATGTACACGCCGAGCAGAAAAGTGAGCATGAAAAGCAGCAGCGGCAGCAGCCGGAGGAGGGCCGGGAGTTTTTCCCGCGGCGCATCCGCAGCGGCGCCCTGCACCATCGGGAAAAAGGCGGCAGCCATGCCGACAAAGACCGCCGTCAGCAGAAAGAGATAGATCACCGCGATGACCAGGCGGTGCTGCATGACCGCAACCCCGAGGAGATTGAACTCGCTGATGAAAAGACCGAAGAGCGGCGTCCCGGAGATGGCCAGAAAGCCGACGATCCAGGCCCAACCGATCTGCGGATGGCTGCGCCCGAGCCCCCTGACCTCGCCGATCGCCTTGGATTTGAAGAGGGTGAGGATATTGCCGGCGGTCAGAAAGAGGCCGCTTTTGCTGAGCGAATGGTTGAGGGCGTGAAAGAGGGCGAAATAAAAACCCGCCGGCCCCAGTCCGATCCCGAAGGCGAGGATACCCATATGCTCGACGCTCGAATAGGCGAGCAGCCGCTTGTAGTCTGGCTGATTGAGAATAAAGACCGCCGCCAGCAGCATGGAGACCAGTCCGAAGATGAGCAGGATATTACGGGCAAAATCGGCCTGGCCGGCAGCGACGCAGATCTGGTAGGCGCGCAGAATGGCCAGGAAGGCGCAGTTGAGCAGGACGCCGGAGAGCAGCGACGAAACCGCCGAGGGGGCCTGGCTGTGAGCGTCCGGCAGCCAGGTGTGCATCGGAGCGAGCCCCATCTTGGTGCCATAGCCGACGAGGAGAAAGATGAAAGCGATGCGCGTCAGCCGCGCATCCAGCGCTGCGCCCCGCCGGACCAGCGCATCGAGCAGCAGCGATCCCTCCTGTCCGCCGGCCGAAGCCGCAGCGCCGAGGAAAAAAGTGCCGAAGAGAGCCAGCGCAATGCCCACCGAGCAGATCAGAAGGTACTTCCAGGTCGCTTCAAGAGAATTGACAGTGCGGTGGAAAAAGATCAGCGGCGCGCTCGCCAGGGTGGTCGCCTCGACCGCCACCCACAGCAGTCCGAGATGGTGCGAGAGAACCACCAGCGACATGGTCGCCAGAAAGAGCAGCATGCAGGTGATGAAGACCCGTTCCGGGTCCCTGGCCCCGTGCGGCTCCGCGGCGGCGATCATGGAGAGCCAGGCCTGCCCGTAGGCGGCGCTGACCAGAAAGAGGAGCGAGACGATACCGAGGAAGAGCAGTCCCAGCGCATCGACCGCCAGCCAGCCGCCGAGGATCGGTGGCGGCGTCTGCGCCGCCAGGGCGATCACCGTGCCGAGATGAAGCAGCGAGCAGATCAGCCACAAACGCCGGCGCAGCCGGCTGCCGGAGACCAGCCAGGCCGCAGCGCTGAAAAGAATTGGGATAATGATTACCGCCGCGATCACAGCTAATCCTTCAGAATGGTCAGATTGTCCACATCCAGGTCATCAAAATAGTTCTTGATGTGATTCATGGTGATGCCCATGATGAAAACGCCGGCGAAAACGTCGAGGAGTACACCCAGCTCGACCAGAAAGGGCATCTGCGCGGCCAGGGAGAGGCCGAGGATGTAGATGCCGTTCTCCAGCACCAGATAGCCGATCACCTGCGTGATCGCCTTTTTGCGGATGATGAGCATGAGCAGGCCGATCATCACCGCCGCCAGGGAGACCGGAATCCACAGGCGCGAGGAGACCGTCACCGGCAGGGCGAACTTGCGCGCGACCCAGAATGAGACCAGCACCACGCCCATGCCGGCCACCAGTGCCGCCCCGTAGGGGATGTAGGAATCGATCTCCAGTCCGGTGCGCACCTCGCGGGCGGCGTGCGAGAGAAAGCGGGGGATGAGGATGGCCTTGATCGCCAGGCTGCTGAAACCGATGATCACCCCATGCAGGGAGAGAATGCCTCCGGCCGAGATGAAAGGCAGCAGGGCGAGCAGCACTCCCTGAAAGGCCATGACCCGGATGGCCGCGCCCAGACGGGTCAGGCTCAGGAGGTAGAGGTCACTCAGGAGCACCAGCAGCAGAATGATATCGATCACGGTTTGCATGCGTTATCCCAGGATGATGTAACTGAGCAGGCCAAGGGCACCGGCGCCCATCAGCATCTGCGGCACCCGCTCAAGCCGCAGGCGCGCCATCACCGATTCAACGATGCCGATGGCGGTGGCTATGATGAAAAGAACGCCCGCCGCGATCAGCGGCCGCAGCGAGTTGGGCGAAGGAAAGGAGGAGATGATCACCAGGGTGAGGAACATCGCCCAGATCCACAGCTTGAGCGCCGCACCGTACAGAATAAAGGCGAAATCGGGGCCGCAGTGGTCCAGCACCATCACCTCATGGATCATGGTCAGCTCGAGGTGGGTGGCCGGATCGTCGACGGGGATGCGGCTGTTCTCCGCCAGCATGGCGACAAAGAGACTGACCAGCAGCAGGGCGAGGGCCGGACTGTCGGCGTACTCGATGGTCACGGCGCGGCTCTCAAAGATCTGCGAGAGCGAGAGCGAATTGGTAAAGCGGACCAGAGTTGCCAGCCCCAGAAAGAGGATGAGCTCGGCGAAGATGGCATACCACGCCTCGCGGCTGGCACCCATGCCTTCAAAGGCCGAGGCGGTGTCGAGCGCCGCCAGGATCGTGAAAAAACGCCCGAGGGCGAAGAGATAGGCGAACAGGATCAGGTCACCGGGAAAGGCGATCAGAGCGGCATAGCCGGGCAGGGGCAGCAGAGCGAGAGCGGCGACCGTCGCAGCCAGCGTGATCATCGGCGCCAGCCAGAAAAGCGGACTCGTGCTGCGGCTGTAGACCGCACCCTTGCGCAGCAGCCGGAAGAGATCCCGGTAGAGCTGGGTGACCGGCGCGCCGCGGCGCCCGGCGAAAAGGGCCTTGACGCGGACGATCCATCCGGTCAACAGCGGGGCGGCCAGCAGCGAGAGCAGAAAAAAGATCAGGGCGGAAAACCTCATCGCAGCCCTCCGAACCAGAAGAGCAGCGCGAGCAGGACGACGGCGATGTAGAGAATATAAAGCGAGATGCGGCCGCGCTGCATCCACTGCAGCTGGTGGAAGAGCCAGGCGATCGCCGCCAGCAGCGGCCGCCAGAATTTATCGAGAAAGAGATCCGGCGTATGCGAGTGATAGCGCGCACCCTCCGGGAAATATCCTTCCGGCGGCACCTCCTCCACCCTGCTGCGTAGAATCCACTTGTTCTGGTCGATCAGGGGCTGGACAAAGGAGGAGGCGGTATACTGCATGCGCGCGGAGGGCTGGCTGTAGCCGCAGTCCCAGGTGCCGGAGCGTTGGAGGCCTCGCTTCGCCAGGATCCGGCGACGCCAGAGCGCGAGCAGAATAAAAAGCGCAGCGCCGCCGGCGGCGATTACTGTTACCGCTGTGAAAGGCTCGACCAGCGCGGCCATTTCCGTGCTGATGACGGCGGCCGGCAGATTCGCCGCCGCCGCGATCGCCGGCCGCAGCAGGGGCAGGAGCAGCAGCGGCGCGACACCCGCCACCACGCAGAGAGCGGCCAGCAGGAGCATCGGCAGGAGCATGACAGCGGAGGCCTCCTGTCCGCGTTCGCCGGCCTGAGTGCGCCCCTCGCCAAGAAAAACCACGCCGGCCGCCTTGGTGAAGCAGGCGACAGCCAGGGCACCGATCGCGGCCAGGCCCAGCAGGCTCAGCAGCGGCAGAGCGGTGGTCCCTTTGGGCGCGGAAGTCACGGCCGAGAATGAGGCGAAATAGATCATGAATTCGCTGACAAAGCCGTTGAGCAGGGGCAGCCCGGAGATGGCTGCGGCGCCGATGAGAAAGGTCGCGGCAGTGAATGGCATGCGCTTCTGCAGCCCGCCGAGGCGGTCGATCTCCAGGGTGTGGCACTGCTGCTTCACCGCGCCGGCCCCCATGAAGAGCAGGCTCTTGAAAATCGAGTGGTTGAGAATGTGCAGCAAGCAGCCGCCGAAACCCAGCACCGCGAGGGTATTCTCCTGCAGATGGAGGCCGAGCAGTCCCAGCCCGAGGCCGATGGCCATGATGCCGATGTTCTCGACGCTGTGGTAGGCGAGCAGCCGCTTGAGGTCGTGCTGGGCGAGGGCATAGAGCACACCCAGCAGGCCGCTCACCAGTCCGATAACCACCAGCAGGGTGCCCCACCACAGCGGGGGGGTTCCCAGCCAGGTGAGGGTGCGCAGGATCCCGTACAGCCCCATTTTGATCATCACGCCGGACATGAGCGCGGAGACGTGGCTCGGTGCGGCCGGATGGGCCTCCGGCAGCCAGACATGCAGGGGAAGGAATCCCGCCTTGGCGCCGAAACCGGCGATGCTGAGCAGGAAGATCAGGCTTTTGAGCTTTGATCCGGCCAGAGCGGCCCCGGCGAACTGGCTGAAATCAAGCGAGCCCGTGCCCGCTCCGGCCAGCAGCCAGAACATGAAAAAGAGCAGGACGACGCCGATGTGGGCGGCGATCAGATAGATCAGGCCGGCGCTCCGCGTCTGCAGCCGCTCATCCTCGAAGGTGACGAGGAAGAATGCGGCCATCGACATGATCTCCCAGGCGATGATGAAGAGCATGCCGTTGGCCGCGGCCGCAACCAGAGCCATGCCGAGGACGAGAAGGTTGAAAAAGAAAAAGGAGCGGCCGCGGGCTGCGGGGCTGCCTTCGGCGCGGAGATAACCGGCGCCGTAAAGCGCGGTCATGGCGGAGATGAAAAAAATGATCACCAGGAAAAAAGCCGCCAGGGGGTCGATCATCAGGGAGAAGGAGAGCGCAGGGATCGAGGCCGCCCGCTCGTAGAGCAGGCTCTCACCGGAAGCGAGCACACTTATAGCCGGGACCATACCGAATGCCCCCGCGGCGATCACGCTGGCGGCCGCGAGCCGCCGCGCCAGGGCTTCCCGGCGGTGCAGCAGCCAGGCGGCCGCGCCTCCGCAGAGCAGAAGGAGCAGGGCGATGAAAAAGCAGGTCAGCTGGGGATTCATCCGGCCGCCCTGCCAAAGCCCGGTTCGATCCGCTTCAGGAGGTCGATGATCTCCTCGCGCACACCGGGCGCGGCCAGGATCCGCCGCCAGGAGTCATCCTTGAGGGCGTAGGAGAGGCGCGAGAGCAGGTGCAGGTGGGCGCGGATGGTCGGGCTGACAATAGTGAAGATGATGCCGACCGGTTTGCCGTCCGGGGCATCGAAATCGATCGGAGTCTCGAGAAACGAGAGCGAGATGATCGGCCGGGAGACATGCAGGACGATGGGACTGCGGGGATGGGGAATGGCGATGCCGTCGCCGATCGCGGTCGAGCCCAGCGACTCGCGCGCCAGCAGCACCTGAAGGAGGAAATCCACATCCACCCCCTCCGGCAGACGCATCTGCCGGACGATCGAGCGCAGCACGCTCTCCTTGTCCCCGCCGCTGACGCGGTAGTGGATCCCCCCCGCCTCGATGGCGGCGGAAAGTGCCGGCAGGTCGCCGCTCTCGGGCTCGGCAAAGATCTCCGGTGAGACCGTCATCTTTTGCGCCGTCGCCCACTCGAGAATTTCGACGCGGTTAAAGCGATACTGCTCGTTGAGCTTGTAATGGGGGATGGCCCCGCTCTTGATCCAGCGGTAGACGGTGCGCTCGGAGACGTTGAGGAGCTTGCAGATATCCCGGATTTGCAGCTGCATTCCATGCCCTTTATTTGTCAAAACTTGACTCAACCAGCCAAATTATGACATAATATATAAATTGTCATTTTCAATAGCAACGGGAAAATGGGGGCAGTCAGCGGGAATCGTTTTATGAAGCCCTTTACTAGTTGCAGAAAAACCTGAAAATATTTGAAAATTGCCAATTATTTTGCACCTTGTTTATGTCCGGATCTTTCGGCCGCGGTGATCGCCGGATCGGCGCCGGCAAGAGCGGGAGCGTGGTGGAATGGCGCCTCGAGCCCAATGTGATCTCCGGCTGGAAGCGGCGGCTGGTTCGATGCCGGAGATTTCGACATCGAAACCGGGCACCATACCTCGGTAGTGAAAACCCTGGCGGAGGCCTGGGAGCAGTTCGGCGTCAGCCGCGATCAAACCTTCATCGACCAGACGCTTAAAGCCTTACGAGTCGGACGGCCTCAGCAGCGGAACCCTGGATGACCGCTGGAGAAGCTCGCCAGGGAGAATCCCTATGGCGTTCCCATCGGCACGCGCGGCTGGGCCGGCAACAGTGAGGTCATCACCTGGGCCACGGCCAACTATTTCCTGCACCGGTCGTTTCCAGAGCTGATAGGCCGGGAGCAGGTTTTCAAAGGGCTGAACTATATCTTCGGCTGCCATCCCTATTCCGACCTCTCCTTTGTGGCGGGGGTCGGCACCCGCTCGAAGAAGGTGACCTATGGCATCAACCGGGCGGATTACTCCTTCATCGCCGGCGGGGTCGTCCCCGGCGTGCTCCTGCTCAAACCCGATTTTCTGGAGAACAAGGAGGACTGGCCGTTTCTCTGGGGGGAGAATGAGTGCGTCATCAATATCTGCGCTGATTACATCTTTCTCGCCCATGCGCAAGAGGCCCTGGTATCGGCGAGCAGGGTCATCTCCTCGTATTGCCCGCTCTCCGCTTCCAGCCGCAGGGGGGTAAAGGCAATGGATGGTGTTGCGGATTCGTTCAGGGGTGCCGCCGCGGATGAAAAAATAGGCGTTGCGGCCAGAAAAACGAGCGTCAGGATGGTCAAACATCGGAAAACAATCCGCATGATGAACCTCCTTGCACAGGAAACAATGAGGCCGTCTTTGGCGTCCCTGCGGCCGGGTGAACTCTGCTAATTGGGCGGACTGGAGCTAGAGGAGGCCGCGAAAGCTGCGGACGGCATAGCTGCGAAAATAATAGGAATAGTGATCCAAAAGGATCCCTTTTCATCCAGGGGAATTTCCGGCTATTTTGACCCCATCACTCTCCTGTTTGCTGGAAAATCAGGCAATCAAATCCTGAAAATCAAGCATATTGCACTACGGCATGCAAGCAGGCGACATCGCTGACCGTAAAAATTGGGCAGCACTGGAAAACGGCGGGAATCAACCCGGACTATTTTCCTGCAGACGCGTCAACATCGCCATGATCACAAGCCGGCTTTCCGTTTCTTGACGTTTCTTTCGCGGAGGCCAAAGGTGCTGCGCTTTTATTGCAGCGGCAAAGGCGGCCAGCTGAGCGACCACCGCTCAGGGATTCACATTTCTGGACTTGATATGCGCGATGATCAACCCCGCAGCAAGTAAGATGGCCATGAGAGCAGACAAGATCGTCAGACCAATATTGGCTTTACGGCTCCGCGCCCACATGGAAAAATCCTCAAATTGAAAATTGCGCGAGGTGAGGTTCCAGGTAACCTGACCTTGCTCGACGATCTGGCCGTTGCTCGCCCACAGCTGACCGGGCAGGAGCACCGTGTTGGTATAACTGTTTAAAGATAAATCGGTTTCAAATTCCAGATGCTTTTCCAGCGAAATCAAGCTGCTGTCGATGG
The DNA here is from genome assembly GCA_029560815.1 of bacterium. Next base: position 2,915 of record JAKQKF010000216.1, on the reverse strand, counting down.
CAACACGCGCGGCGTTTAACACATCCGAACCATAGATTTGCTGGCACACCGCCAGTATCTCATCGACCTCATCGGCCTCTGAGGATGAATCCATCAGCGCATGATAAAGTTCGGATTTATGCGCATCCAGCAGCTGAATATCAAGGCGCGGATCATTCAAGCGCCGGACCTGATGCTGCAGGGTTTGATAGAATTCTGCGAACATGTTGTCCATCATCCATTGATCCATTTTTTTTTCAACCTCGTCGCTGCTGTCGGGCTTGTTGATCCAGAACAGCAATTCATCCGCACTGAGATAGTCCGAGACGGGTTTCAAGTAGTGGACATTGTAAGCGTGATAGGTTTCGCTATATTGCCAATAGGTGTAGAACCAGCGAAATTTGCGTTCGCTCTTGATATCCACTTTAACCCGAAGGGCTGGATGCGTGATGGCCTTATAGCACGCTTGCAGTTCGGCGATTCCGGAGAACTGCCGGGACCATGTTGTCACTGTTTTAGTGCTGTCTTGTGCTTGATGGGTGCGCTGTCTGGACCAGGTTGAATCTATGGGAAAGGGGAAGGCACTCTCCTGGAGTTTGTCCGAATCCCCCTCGATAGCGATCTTTCGTTCGATGCGTCCGTCTTCATAAATGGTGGTAGTGGTCTTGATTTCACGGCATCCGGCTATCCACAGCGTCAGGAGCAGGACGGACAAGGTGGTGTTCATTTTTTTATTCATATCAAATCCTCACCGTTTGATGGATAGATAATAATGCAAATAGGAGACGCCCTGCCTGAGCAGATATTCTCTCTCTCCTGGCGTCCAGCCGCAGGATTGTATTAAAAGGTTCAATTCAGTTTTGCGCTTTTGCCAGAGTTGTTTCCGCCCTGTAACAGGCAGGTGAAGCACGCCTGCTTTGGCTGTAAAAGCCGATTCATACTGCCAGTTAATCCAGTTGATAATTTTTAGCATACTCGACCGGTCTCTTGGGCTCGGCAGAACCGGTATTCCTGAAGAAACGATGTACGTTTGTTTCTGGATGGCGAGCATATGGACGAGATCGTTTTCCTGCCATGCGCTGGCTGACAAATATTTCTCCCACGCAAAGCTGGCAATAAGCGCAATAAGCAATAATGCCTGGACAAACCGGATGCGGGGCCGATGCAGAAATACAAAAAACATCCCCGGGGCTGATTGATACCTCGGCGTCTTAACCGCCAGCGCTTGCATAATTTTGCGAGTATGCTGCCCGGGCGCTTCCATTTCGACCACTTTTGCGCGTGTCTTTTGCATACCCTCCGAGATGATTGCCATTTGCCTGGCCAGTTTTTGGCAGGCTGGGCAACCCTGCACATGCTCGTTCCAGGCCGCTCGCTCCTCTGCAGTGCATTCGCCGCTGCGGAATAAATAGCCAATTCTTCTATATTTCCTACAGTTTGCCATATCAAAAATCCACTATTTTCATTTCAACCAGACGCTGCCGCAGGAATTTTCGCGCATGATACAGATTGGATTTTATTCTGGCGGGGGACTGCCCGGTGACGACGCTGATTTCACCAATGTCCAGATCCTGTAAATCGCGCAAAATAAAGACCAATTTTTGTTTGTCAGGCAATTCATTCGCCAGTTTGAGAATCCACCCGGAGAGCTCTCTTTGTTCAGTCTCATTTTCAATATCCTTACTGGTCCGGGCGACGTTCCACAGATGGTATCTGATCATGGCTTGAATGCGTCTTGCAAGAGTGCGCCGCCGGTCTTTACACAGATTGCTGACAATGGAGTAAAGCCAGGTAGTAAACTTGACTTGACCATTAAACTCAGCCCGATGCTGCCAGACGCGGATAAAGGCTTCCTGGACGATGTCCTTGGCTTCATCTTTTGACAGGAGCAGACGATAGGCCAACAGATAGGCATAATTTTGTGAACCTGCGATAATACGTGCAAATTCACCGGTACTATCGCTGCAACGGCACTGAAGAAAAAGCTGGGTCAGGGGGTCGTCTGTCATCCCATTTTCTGATTTTTGATCAAGCTTGCCAGATGTGAGCAGAGTATTTACTTATAATACGACGCAAACCTGGAAAAGTAAAATATAAACAACCCATACAAATAAAAAAACGGCTGTCCATGAGAGGCACCGCCGTTATCGACCAGGCCGGGTGTGGGTTTTAATATCATGAGAACAATGCAGCCTATTGATGGTGCCGCCCGCCGACAGAGCCCTGCCCGTTATCGCGCCACATCGTAATAGAGGGGATAATGCAATCTCATTTTTTAATTGAGCACAATCGGGATTTCCCGTATCTATAAATACCATGCAGGCCAGGTCGATCCGGATTCTACACGCCGGTTGTGCCCGCTTCATCCTCCAGCCACTCCAACGATTTTAGCTGCTCTCTCAAACGAGCAAAAAGGCTATGACGAGCCGTACTTTTCAGGGTTTCAGCCGCGATACGGTGGCTTTTTTCAATGAGCTGGCGGAAAACAACGAACGCAGCTGGTCCGAGGCCAACCGGGCGCGTTACCAGCTGGAGGTGGTGCAGCCGGCGCAGGCCTTTGTGCTGGCCATGACCGAGCCCCTGCGCAAGGTCTATCCGGAACTGCAGGCCGATCCCAAGCGCGGGGCAAAACTGCTCAGGGCGGTCGAAACCATCGAGGCCGCCGGTCCCTACACCCTCGGCGGCCATCACTACAAACGGATTCCGCGCGGCTATGAAGTACCGCAGGAACGCGCCGAGCTGATCTGCTTCAACACCATCTATACCATGCTGGAAACTCCGAACGGCAGAAAGGCCGTGGATAATTCTGCCTGCGCTTCGCCACTAATTTCATTTTTCCGGAAAAAGACTTGATTTTTTGCCCTTGAATGGCTACTTTTTCGCGACATGAGGAACCGAACGGGTTTCTCGTGGTCTCACCAGAGCCCAGGATCGCA
>JAKQKF010000211.1 GCA_029560815.1 bacterium | reverse complement strand
TTTATTGCAGTGCGGTGAAAAATTATCCCCCTGCGCATCCTCACCGTGCGCCAAATTTCCGCTTGAATTTATGCCCGCCAATATGCATATTCCAGTAGAGGGGGAGCGCATCAACGGGCCCGCAGCGGGCCTGGAGGTTGGCATGAAATACCACATCATCAAGACTATCCTCGCGCTGGTGCTATTAGCCGGCGCCCTGCCCCTGTCCGCGCAGATGATCGCCGAGATCATCGGACCGGTCGAGACCGAATTCGGCACCTATATCCCGCAGCCCTCGCAGATCCTGCCGGCGGCGGAGAGCTACAGCGTCGCCCCCGACCTCAGCAACGTGGTCAACGCCGGCGATTTCAGCTTTGACGTCGCCGAGCGCGGCCTGCTCGCGCGTAACCACTTTTTTGTCACCCCCAAACGCAGCGGTCCCAACAGCGGCTACAAGGAGATGTACGACCTCTACAACGAGGCCCGCGAGCAGAACATCCCCATCTTCGTCACCACCGACGCCCTCCTCCACTCCTTCCACCTCGTCTTCGACCATATGCTCATGGAGATCGAGGAGGCCCGTTTTTACGGCGACCTCGACCGGCTGCTCAGCGGACTCCTCCAGATCGTCCTCTACGAACAGTATCCCGCTGTGACCGGGGACTCAACCCGCGCCGCCATCCGCCAGACCATGGACTATCTCCTCGTCGCCAGATGCATGCTGGACTCCACCTTTGACGCCAAAATCAGCGGCGGCAGCTGGATGACCGAATGCAATCTCATCCGCAGCCACAGTGAGCCGGCCACCTCGCCCGTCTTCCGCTATGAGGAGGATTACACCCAGTACATCGTCCGCGGCCACTATACCCGCAGCGGCGCCCTCGCCCGCTATTTCCGCGCCATGATGTGGCTCGGGCGCATGACCTTCGCCGCCGATCCGAACCCCGAATTTGCACCCCTCAATCACCGCGCCACCCTCTCCGCCCTGCTGCTCATGCAGGCCATGGAGCGTCTCGCCATCGACGGCGAACCCGCCCTGACCGTCTGGGAGCGCATTTACGCCCCCACTGTATTTTTCGTCGGCAAGTCGGATGACACCACCCCGCTCGCCTACCGGGAGCTGATCCGCCAAATCTACGGCGAGGAATTCCGCAGCCTCGACGTCAACCAGCTCGGCGCCGAGCCCCGCTTCAGCTCCTTCCTCGCGGCGGCGCTCGCTCTGCCCGGACCGCTCATCGAGTATCCCGGCCAGCCCAGGGGCTTCCGTGTCATGGGGCAGCGCTTTATCCCCGACAGCTATGTGCTCGACCAGCTGGTCTACGACAACATCCCCGGCCGCTTCATGCCCACCGGACTCGACGTCATGGCCGTGCTCGGCTCCGAGCGCGCGTACAGCCACCTCGAAAACAATGGCGAGATGGCCAACCCGGCCTATAAACAAAGGCTCGACGAGCTGCGCGCCGAGTTCAAGGCTTATCCGACGGCAACCTGGGCGCAGAACCTCTACTGGAACTGGCTCTACAGCCTCATGCCCCTGCTCCAGCCCAAGGGCCCGGGTTATCCCCCCTTCATGCAGAACCCGGCCTGGGTCGACAAGGAGCTTTACGCCGCCCTCGGCTCCTGGGCGGAGCTGCGCCACGACACCATCCTCTACGCCAAGCAGAGCGGCACCGAAAAGGCGGTGCCTGCGGCCAACCTGCTGCGGCAGGGCTTCGTCGAGCCCAATCCCCGGTTCTTCGGCCGCATCGCCGCCCTGGCGCGCTTTCTCATCACCGGACTGGAGCAGCGCGGGCTGCTCAACGCCAAGTTCGCGCAGCACCTCGGCGATTTCGAGGCGCTGGCCCTGCAGCTGAAGGAGATCGCGGAGAAAGAGTTGCTCGAACGGCCCATCAGCAGCGCGGAGTATCAGACTATTTTGCAGTTCGGACTCGCCCTGCAGCGGCTGGCCGAATTCTCCGACCAGCCCGGCGTCTCCGGCCCCTCGCCCTTCAGCGAGGACGTCATGCCGGTCATCGCCGATGTTCACAGCGATTTCAACTCCATGACCTGTCTGGAGGAGGGGGTCGGCTTTCCCTTCACCCTTTACGTCATCTGCCGGATCGAGGGTGAGCTGGTGGTGACGCGCGGGGCGGGCTACTCCTGGTACGAGTTCGTCCACCCGATGGCGGACCGCCTCACCGATGAGGCCTGGCGGGCGATTCTGCAAAAGGGGACCGCGCCGGATCCGCCGGCGTGGAGCGGCTCCTTCCTCCTCGGCGGCTGGAGCAACCCCGATCCCGCTTTTTACCTGACAAAAAAGGCGGGCGTCAACGCCCTCGTCGTCCGCCTCGCCGCCGAGAGCCTGGCGGCCGGAGAGGAACAGAGCCTGCTCATCGCCACCACCGGCGCGCCCTTTGCCTCGGCGCCTGCCGTGACCCTGATCGATCCCCTCGGCATAAGCAGCGGTCTCACCGGCGCGATCCCCGTCGAGGGAGGCTGGCAGCTCGCCATCCCGACGGCGGGGCTGGCCTCCGGCCGCTGCTATCTCGCCGTCGAGGGGCTGGTCAAGGAGTACGACGGCAGCGCGATTCCCCTCAGCTGCCGCACCGGCTTTATCGTTACAGGCGGGACCGCCGTCGCGTGCCCGCAGGCCGGGGCCGTTCCCTCCACGCTGGAGCTGCTGCGCAATTATCCCAATCCCTTCAACTCCTCGACCGTGATCCGTTACAACCTCGCGGCCCCCGCGGAGGTCCGCCTCTCCGTCTACGATCTGCAGGGGCGCGAGATCGCGGTGCTGCGCAGCGGCCGTGAAACGGCGGGCGCGCACGCGGTGCGCTGGCAGGGCGCCGACAGCGCCGGGAGGCCTCTCCCGACCGGCCTCTACTTCGCGGTGCTGCAGGCCGGCGGAGAGCGCCAGGTGTGCAAGATGGTGATGATGGAATAAAAACTGATGATGAGAGCGGACATGTTCACAACCGGGGAGGTCACTCCGGCCCACTGGCCGAAGGTGGAGGAGTTGTTCGGCGAGCGCGGCGCCTGCGGGGGCTGCTGGTGCCAGGCCTGGCGGCTGGAGAAGGGGGAGAAATGGGCGGAGGTCAAGGGCGCGGTCGCCAGGGAGCGGCTGCGCCGCGGCATCGAGACCGGGAGTGTCCACGCCATCCTCGCCTTTGAGGAGGACGTGCCGGTCGGCTGGTGCACCTTCGGGCCGCGGCCCTCCTTCCCTCTGCTCGACCGCACCCGCGCCTACCAGTGTGAGGATGCGGAGCAGGTCTGGTCGATCCCCTGTTTTTATGTGCTGCGCACGCACCGCCGGCGCGGGGTGGCGCATGCCCTGCTCGCGGCCGCCCTGGCGGCGATGAAGTCGCGCGGGGTCCGCATCGTCGAGGGCTACCCGGCCAAACCCAACCGGGACGGCAGCTACATCGCCGCCTTTTCATGGACCGGCACCGACTCGCTCTTCGAAAAAGCGGGATTTGTAATGGCCGGCGATCCCGCCCGCAGCAAGCGCCGGGTGCGCAAGGAGTTATAAATTCTGTTTTATCAGGCTGGCCGGTGCCTCCGTTCACCCCGGCGCGGGCCAGGTTTCCCCGGTCAAGCCGGAACCTCATCCCTTCTCAAAAGGCCATAAAATGGAAAAACCAATCTTGTCCGATCCGGAGCAGTATCCCACCGATGAGATCATATTCGGACACATCGGCAAGAGCAAGCCGCTCTGGCTCGCCCTCTTCGATCACATCCGCTCCGCCTGGCCGGATATCGCCCCGGAATGGCGCTATTACAACGACGGCAAGAGCTGGCTGTTAAAGGCGACGGCGAAGAAGAAGACCATCTTTTGGCTCTCGATTGTCGAGGGCGGCTTTCGCACCACCTTTTATCTCAACGCCAAGGCGGAGCCGGCGGTGATGGCCTCCGCGATCGCCGATGAGTTGAAAGAGCAGTACCGCCAGTCCCTGCAGAGCAGCAAATTCCCCGCCTTGACCATCCTTTACCGGGATGAGCAGGACCTCGAGAACGCCAAGGCCTTGATCGCTCTCAAGGTCAGTTTGAAATAGGCCAGATCTGGAGCCCAGCCTGTATTTCAGCACATCCACACAAAAATGCTGAGACGATTCATCGGATTGCAGCGGGGACGGAAGCGGGGGACGGCTGGGGACGAGAAAACCTTCCCTCTGGTGCCTACCCTATTTCTGCAAAAATACGTGGCCTGGTGGTAACGAGCGCGAATGGCGCGTGAGTACAAGAGGGGGCGGGCAAGGATCGGTCAGGTGAAAACGAGAGTAAAAATCCTCAGACTTTAATCTCCTCTTTATCGGCTTGCGAAATACGATCGCCGATCCCGAGCAACAAGCCCTCCACAGAAATATCCTCATTCAATTCATCCCAGTGAAGCCCCGTGCCGCCGCCACTCATTTCAAACCGGAGGCGCTGTTCAGGCAATGCATGCAGTAATCGAGGAAAGTAAGCAAGTGGAACCCCGAGGGAGCGGCCATCAGTCAGTTCCACCCACAGCGAATAATCATCGAACCATACCTTTTTTGCACTGACGCTATTCTCGAAAGTACTCATTCCACGATCCTTCGATTTGTTGAAAATTTTCAATGATGATATTGCGCACTTCTATTAATTCTTTTGCGCTCATTTCGTACGATCCGGCAAGCATGATGGCAGGTTCAAGCCAGAATTTGGCCGTAGCATCACCTTTTCTGACATGAATATGCATTGGTTCAAGGGGATTGCCCTCATTCGAGAAAAAGAAAAAGTTGAATCCTCTTGTTCGCAGAATAACCGGCAAGGCAGCCTCTTTCTTATGGAAACCCTGCTTAAATGTATGACCCTGCAGATTCTCAAGCAAGAATAAAATAATAAGAACACATCCAATCTCCCGGCATCAAATGCGATCACGCATGGAAAATTATCTTCAAACATGATGGAACGATCCCCGTGATGGCACCCCGATCGTTATCAATTTCCCTCTGGTTTCCACCCTAATTCTGCAGAAAAGTTGTGAGGTCAGGCAATAATGAGTGCGTGTGGTGGAGAGGAGAGGGAAAGCGCTGCGGACCAGCAAGTTCCCCGGCTTGACCATTCTTTTCCGGGATGAGCAGGACCTAAAGAATGCAAAAGTGCTGATTGCTGTCAAGGTCAGTTTGAAGTAAACCCGATCTTGAACCCACCCCGTAATTCGGAGCTGTCGCTCACCAATGCTGATGACAATCATCGATTGCGGTGAGATCGGAAGCGGGAGACGAATGGGGACGAGAAACTACCGAGGGATCTCATCAGATCTGATACCAACCCCGTAATTCGGAGCCATCGTTCACCAATTTCTCACTCCCACCGGCATTGCTTCGTGTGACAGAGCGTTTCCGGTATCTCCGGCATCGCTCCGGTCATGCCATGATCGGCAGCCGGGTTCCTGGTACAAGTTCTCGTAGGAAATCAGCGCATGGCAAGCACTGTATGTTGTCGACCAGCAGCCTTTCTTTGCCGCGATAGAGCAAAACGGCTGTGCAGGCGGGATAATCTTGCCTGAAAGCTTTCAATCCGCGCAAATCTTCAGGACGCACCCGATCACTATTTTTAACCTCAAATGCATGGATGCCGTCCTCACCATAAAGGATAAAATCCACTTCCACGCCACCCTGCGTGCGCCAGAAAAACATTTCGTACCGGTTGCCTGAATAGGCATTCCAGGCTCTGAATTGCTGCGCGACCAATCCTTCCAGGGCAGCTCCCTCTATTTCTTCAGGACGATCCAGTGGTCCCGCCGGTCTGAGAGCACGAAAAACACCTGTATCAAAGAAATAAAACTTGGCATGTGAAATCAGGGCACGCTTCGCCTTTTTGCTGAACACAGGCACTTTAAAAACCAGGTGGATATCTTCGAGAATGCCGATGTAGGATTCGACCGTTTTTCGTTCCACCTGGCATTCACGTGCAACATTGCTCGTATTGAGAACAGAGGCATGTGAGAAACTGGCGGCTTCCAAAAATCGCGAAAAGTTGCCGACCTTGCGAGTAAGCCCCTCCATTTGAACCTCTTCGCGGATATAGAGGCTGATATAAGTGGCGAGCGTATCGGACGGCACCGGCGATGAAACCACTACCGGCAGCATACCATGCTGCAAAGATTCCGCAAAGGTTTTTTCGAGAGTCAATTCAGAGAAGAGAAACGGATGAAGAGTTCGCCAAAGCACACGACCGGCGAGCAAATC
>JAKQKF010000187.1 GCA_029560815.1 bacterium | reverse complement strand
TGATGATCTCTCCACCCACCCTGCGCCGCTATCTCTTTCCGTGGATGAAAAAGATCGGAGCCCTCTGCCAGTCCCGGAGCATGCCCTGTCTCTATCACAGCGATGGCCGGCTCTGGGAGGTGATCGAGGAGCTGATCGGGCTGGGGGTGACCACCCTGCATCCGATCGAGCCCAAGGCGATGGAGATCCGCGAAGTGCAGGCCGACTTCGGGCCGCGTCTGGGGCTGGTCGGCAGCGTCGATATGGACCTGCTTGCGCGCGGGCAGCCGGAAGCGATCCGCGCCACCGTGCGCAGCCTGATCGATGAGGTGGGACGCAACGGCGGCTATTGCATCGGCTCGGGTAACAGCATCCCCAACTACATCCCGGTGACGAACTATCGCGCCATGATCGAGACTTGCTGGGAGTTCGGCCGGCTTTAGCATCACCAACCTTGCGGCGGCTCATGTCCCTCTATCAGCCCATCAAACGCCTGGTCAGGCACTCTGCCATTTACGGCATCGGCCATATCCTCAGCCGCTCTGTCGGCTATTTCCTGCTGCCCCTCTACACAAACCTCTTCTCCACGGGTGGCTTCGGCGTCGCCGGCCTGGCTCTGACCTGGCTGACGGTCTTCACCCTCCTCTACGCCTACGGCCTGGATGCGGGCTTTATGCGCTTCTACATCCTGGCCGGCCAGGAGCGGCAGCGGCGCGCCATCTTCACCACGGCGATGTGGACCCTGACCCTCTCGAGCCTCTTCTTTTCGCTGCTGCTCGTCCTCTTCTCGCCGCAACTGGTTTCTCTCTTTTTCGGCGCCGACGCCCGCAGCGCCGGCGTCGATCTGGTGCTGGTCATCCGTCTCCTCGCCGGGATTCTTTTCTGCGATACCGCCGCTTTTATCCCGCTGCTGCTGCTGCGCGCGGATGAAAAGTCCTGGCTCTACGTCATGATCAAGACCGGCTCGGCCCTGGTCCTCCTCGCCGCCAATCTCTACTTCATCCTCCATCTCCGGATGGGGGTGGAGGGCATGTTCGCCGCCAACCTCGCCGCCTCGGCCCTGACCCTGCTCGCCCTCATCCCCCTCGTTCTGCGCAGCGGCGGCGGGCGCTTTTCCGTCGACTGGCTGCGGCAGCTGCTCCGCTTCGGCCTCCCCTTTCTGCCGGCGGGACTGGCCATCGCGCTCATCGACAGCGCGGACCGGCTGCTGCTCGAGCGGCTCGACTCGGTCGCGGCCGCCGGCCTCTACAGCGCCGGCGTCCGGCTGGGAATGGTGATGGGGCTGCTCGTGGCTGCCTTCCGCTTCGCCTGGCAGCCCTATTTCCTCGCCACTTCGCAGGAGAAAGAGGCCAAAAAGATCTTCAGCCGCATCCTGACCTATATGTTCGCCGCCTGCCTGACGCTCTTTCTGCTCATGAGCCTCTTCATCGATGAACTGCTGCGCCTGCGCGTGGGCGGCTACTCTTTTTTCGGCGAGGCCTTTTGGGCGAGCGCCCGCGTGGTGCCGCTGATCATGCTCGCCTCCCTTTTTTACGCCCTCTACCTGGTCTTCGAGGCGGCCCTCTATCTTGAAAAGAAGAGCGGCCTTATCGCCCTGGTGACGATCGCGGGAGTGGCGGTCAGCCTGGCCGCCAATTTTCTATTCATCCCGCTCTGGGGGCCGCTGGGCTCGGCCTGGGCGCGGCTGATCGCCTATGCCTTCATGGCGCTCGGGTTGTTCCTCTTTGCGCAGAAATATTATCCCATCCCCTACGAGTGGCCCCGCCTGCTGCAGCTCGCCCTCTGCACGGCCATCATCTACGCCCTGGCCAGGCTGCCCGTTCTGTCCCCCCCCGTGGCGGTCCGGCTCGCACTCTTCGCCGCCTGGCCGCTTTTGCTCGCGGTCACCGGTTTTTTCCGGAGCGAGGAGCGCGAAATTATGCGGGGATTTTTCCGTAAAATTATGTAAATTTGATTGTCGTGCGCGCACCCCGGCGCCGTGAGGGAAAAGTTATTGCGTGAGGATTTGATGTCCGACGACACCAGGGCCGCGCTGAAGGAGTTCTATCAGCAGGTCGGTGAAAAATATCCGGAGGAGGAAGAGGTCTACGCCACTCTGCGCGGCAAGCTCCGGCGCGAGTTCATCCTCGGCCGCCTGGCGGGCCTTGAGGGGAGCCTGCTCGATGTCGGCTGCAACCGCGGCGGCTATCTGGAGAGCTGGCGGGGCGGCCCCCGCTTCGGGCTGGATATCAGTCTCGGCGCCCTGCGCCAGAGCCCGGCGGCCCTCGCCGGCTGTCTCGTCCAGGGCGACGCCGAACGCCTCGACTGCTTCCGTCCCGGTTCATTCGACCACCTGCTCTGCAGTGAGGTGCTCGAGCACTGTCTCGATCCCGGCGCCATCTTTGCCGGCATCGCCGCCGTCCTCAAGCCCGGCGGACAGGCTCTGCTGACCACGCCGAACTATCACGGCCGCCGTCCGGAGTATCTGCCGCTCGGCATCCTCGAGGAGTACGGAGTGGAGTGCGGCTGCGGCGGACACTATTTTCACACCGCCTACCGGCCCGAGCAGCTCGAAGAGCTGGCCCGCGCGGCCGGACTCGAGGCGGCCGAATCGGGCACTCTCGAAAAGGAGGTCAAGTACGCCGCCAAACTGCCGGCGGCTCTCCTCCTCTTCGTCCGCTGGATCAACAAGGCCCTGCGCTCACAGCGGCTCGGCCGCGCCAATGAGGCCTTTTTCCATACCTTCACCCTCGCCTGCCACCGCTTTTGCGCGGCGACCGGGCTGGAGCGGCTGCTGCTCCCCCTGGTCAAGGAGGGGGTGCGCAGCTATATCGTCATGAGAAAACCGTTCACCCCAAGGGAGCCCGGCTGACACGATGCAGATCTATTTCGCGACCTCGATCTCGGGCGGGCGGCGTTATCTGCCCGCATGCACCCGCATGGTGGAACTTCTCAAAACGCTCGGCCATACAGTCCTGACTGAGCACATCGTCGCTGCGGATGTGCTGAGCGGGGAGATGAACTATAGCGCGCGCCAGATCTATGAGCGCGACGCGGCCTGGCTTGAGTCGTGCGACCGGGTGGTGGCAGAAATTTCCAACCCCTCACTGGGGGTGGGCTACGAGATTTGCTATGCCCTCGATTTCGGCAAGCCGCTCCTCGCCCTCCACGAAGAGGGGCTCTTCATCTCGCGCATGATCACCGGCATCAGCCGGCCGGGCATCACCGTCGTCGCCTACCGGGACGAGGCCGGCTGGCGTGAGCCGATCACCCGTTTCCTGGCAGATGCTCGCTGACCGGGCAGGGGACCCAACCGTGTCCAGGACAATCCTTCATATCGATATGGATGCTTTTTTTGCGGCGGTGGAGCAGAACGACCATCCCGAGTGGCGCGGCAAGCCGGTGGTGGTGGGTTCCGATCCCCAGGCAGGCCGGGGCCGCGGCGTGGTCTCCACCTGCAGCTATGAGGCGCGGCGCTTCGGCATCCGTTCCGCCATGCCCATCTCCCAGGCCTGGAAGCTCAATCCCGATGCCATTTACGTCCGGCCCCGCGGCAGCCGCTACGCCGGCATTTCGCGCCAGGTGATGGCCATTCTCGCCGATTTCAGCCCCGATCGCGAGCAGCTCAGCATCGATGAAGCCTTTCTCGACATCACTTCCACGCAGAAACTCTTCGGCGGAGCCGAGGCCATGGCCGTGCGGATCAAGACGGAAATCCGCACCAGCACCGGCCTGACCGCCTCGATCGGTATCGCGCCCAACAAGTTCGTCGCCAAGATCGCCTCCGACCTGCGCAAGCCGGACGGGCTGGTCATCGTCCCGGAGGGCGGGGTTGAACCTTTTCTCGCTCCCCTCGAGATCAGCCGGCTCTGGGGCTGCGGACCCAAGACCGTGCCGGTCATGCAGGCGATGGGCATCTTCACCATCGGCGATCTCGCCGCCCGCTCGCAGAAAGAGCTGGTCGACCGGTTCGGGCAGACGGGACTCCATTTCTGGCGGCTGGCGCGCGGCCTCGACGAGCGCCCGGTCTCCAACGATCATGCCGCCAGGTCGATGAGCCGAGAAACCACCTTTATGACCGACTGCAGCGACGAAGAGGAGATGCGCAGCACCCTTCTCGGCCTCTGCGACGATCTGGCCTACGATATGCGCCGCCATGCGGTACGCGGCTGCACCATCACCCTCAAAATCCGCCTCGCCGATTTTACGACCTTCACCCGTTCCCGCTCGCTGGAGCGCGCGACCGACAGCAGCGAGGAGCTCTTCAGCCATGTCATGCAGCTCTTCGCTTCCTTCAAGCGCGGGGGGCAGAAAGTCCGGCTGCTCGGGGTTGCCCTCTCGCGGCTTCAGCAGGGCGAGGGGCAGATGGAGCTCTTCCGGGAGGGGGATGGACGCAAGGAGAAGGTGGACAGCATTATGGATGATGTGCGCAAGAAATTCGGCGCCGGGGCGATCAGCCGCGCCAGCCTGCTGCAAAACCGGCGCGATTCGCAGTGGATCAGGGAGTAGGGATGCCACTCACGGAGTACAAAACCTACTGGCATCGCCTCCGGGCGATGAGCCCCGCCGAGGCGGCGGCCCGTCTGCGGGGCCATCTCGCCGCACGCTGGTCGCGCCGCCTGGCCGGCCGTCCGGCGCCGGCTCTGGAGGCTCTCCTCGCCTCCCCGGTCCAGGAACCGGCAGCGCTGCTGGCCGCCGCCCGCACGCGCCGGCTCTTCCCCTTTGAGCAGGAGCCGCCCACCCGCCCCGGTGAATGGTTCGCCGCCCGCTGGCCCGCCGGTCATGCCGGGCTGCTCGCTGCGGCCGGCAGAGCGGCCGACCGCCGCTTCACCCTGCTCTCCTCGGTGCTCGAATTCCCCGCACGCATCGACTGGCATTTCGATCCCCTGGCGCAGCGCTCCATGCCCCTCAGCCACTGGACGGCCATCCCTTACTGGCGGCCCGGCTGCTGCCCGGGCGTCAGGGAGATCTGGGAGCTCAACCGCCACCAGCACTTTGTCACCCTCGGCCAGGCCTGGCTGCTGGAGGGGGAAGAGCGCAGCGCCCGCGCGCTCCTCGATCAGTGGCAGAGCTGGCTCGAGGATAATCCGGCCGGCCGGGGCATCAACTGGACCAGCATGCTCGAGCTGGGCCTGCGGCTGATCTCGTGGAGCTGGGCGCTGGCCCTGGTCAAGGATGCGCCCCTGCTGACCCCCGGGTTCTACGGCCGGCTGCTGGTCTCGGTCCACCAGCAGGCCGAACAGATCGTGCAGCACCTCTCGCGCGGATCGTCGGCCAACAATCATCTCCTCGGTGAGTGTCTGGGGCTCATTCACGCCGGCACATTTTTCCCGGAACTGAAGCGGGCGCCGGCCTGGCGGGAACGGGGATTCGCCCTCTTCTGGAAAGAACTGGTGCGTCAGGTGCACCCCGACGGGGTGATCAAGGAACAGAGTACCGGCTATCAGCGTTATCTATATGATTATGGAACGCTTGCGATTATCGCCGCCGCCGCGGCCGGAGAGAGCGTCCCCGCGGCTGTACTGCAGCGGCTGGAGCGGATGGCCGATTTCGCCGCCGCCCTCATCGATGAGGCGGGCTCTCTGCCGCAGATCGGTGACGGGGATGACGGCCAGGCCCTGCTCCTGGATCCTGCCCGCGCCGGCGGCCGGACGACAGCGGGCGGGGAGAGCGCCTCGCCCTGGCGCGATCTGCTCGGCTCGGCCGCACTGCGTTTCGGACGCGCCGATTTCAAAGCCCTCTCCGCCGGCTTTTCGCCCGCCCTTTTCTGGCTGCACGGAGCGGCGGCCGCGGATGCGTTCGGCCGCATCCCGGCGCAGGCCGGGCCGAGGCCGGCCCTGCGCCTCTTTCCCGATGGCGGCTATGCGGTGCTGCGCAGCGAGTGGGAGGCCGTCCGTTCAACCGGACTTTTCGATGCCGGCCCGCTCGGCCTGGACGCCATGGCCGCGCACGGCCACGCGGATGCCCTGAGTTTTACGCTCACCGCCGCCGGTGAGCCCCTGCTCATCGACAGCGGCACCTATCAGTACCGCGGCGAGGAGAGCTGGCGCCGCTATTTCCGCGGCACCGCCGCCCACAATACCGTGCGCGTCGCGGGCAGGGACCAGTCCGGGATTCTCGGTCCCTTCCAGTGGGGCCACCGGGCGGAAGCGCGCCTGCTGACGCCCGGCGAGGCCGGGGGGAGGGTCTCTGTTGCCGGCGAACACGACGGCTTCCGGCGGCTGGGCGTCCTGCACCGCCGCCGCGTGGCGGTGGAGAAGGGGCTCTGGGTGATCGAGGATGAGCTGGCGGGCAGCGGACGGATGTTGGTGGAGTTGTTCTGGCATCTCGCTCCCTGTCAATGGACGATGCCGGCGCCTGACCGCGTTGAGGCCCGCTTCGAACGCTGCCATCTCTCCATCCGCCTATCGGGGCCGGCTTCACTGCAGCTGCAGGTGGTCGAGGGGGCTATGGAGCCCATTCAGGGGTGGTTTTCGCCCCGTTTTGGGGTCAAGAAAGCCAATCCTGTGCTCTGCATCAACACAGATGAAGCCCTGCCTGTGCATATTATGAGTGAATTCCGGATTGAGCCCGCTGCTGGGCGCTCGATCCCGGCGGGAGATGAACACGTATGAGAGAAAAGTTGAAGAGTTGGGCCGGCGCAGGCTTGTCCGGATCGGCCATCGCATTGGCTTGTCTCAATCTTGCGGCCTACTTTACGCTGCCCGGCAAACCGGCAGTCTGGATCGTGGCGGTGTGCGCTGCGGCAGGCCTGGCGGGTGCGCTGCTGATGCGCCGGCTGGATGAACGGCCGGAGGTGGCGGCGGATGCGTTCCGGCCGGCCGAACCGGGCCAGCCCGGGATACTGGAGCAGGGCCAACCCTGGCAGGTGGACCGGCTTTTCCTCTTCAATACCCTGCACAATGCCGCAGCCCTGACTGTCGCCAACCCCGAACAGGCGCGCACGGTCATCGAAAAACTGGCCCAGTATATCCGGCTCGCCCATGAGCTTGACCAGCAGCCGGCAACCCTGCTCAATCTCGAGATGCGCTGCGCGGCGATGTTTCTCTCCATCGAGCGCGCCCGCTTCGGCGAACGCCTGCAGCTGGCCGATGAGGTGACGCCGGACTGCCTCGAGTGGAGAGTCCCGAGCCTGCTTCTCCAGCCTTTGGCCGCCTACGCGGTCCGCAGCGGCGTAGAGCGGACCGATGCCCCGGTGACGGTCACCCTCAAAGCCCGGCAGGAGGGGAGCGCACTGCTTCTGGAGCTGCGCCATGACGGTCCGGGCATGGCCGGTCCGGCCGGAGGGGAAGGATTTCCGGAGGATCCCGGTTTGCTCGCTCTGGCCGAGCGGCTGCGCGCGCACTATGACACGTCCGCACATTTTGAGATCGAGCCCCTCGACCCGCAGGGGGAGCTGCTGAGCATCCGGCTGCCCCGCGATGACCGCCTTGCCGGTCCCGGCGAAACGGATAAATAATTCCGCATTTACGGCACGGAGTGCGTAATAAGCTGTATGGAACATCCATCGATCCGGCAGTTCACGATACGCACCTCCGGCCTTAACATCAAGTTGGTAAAGAATGAAAAAGATACACCTTGTCGCTCTTATTGGCCTCTCTCTCTGCACACGGGCACTTCCCCTTCCGGGTGAGCCGGCCGGTCTCAGATTGGGGTTTGTCCCCCTCGCCAATCCCGCTGCTGATCCGGCGGCGGTCGACCGTTTTAACCAGACCATGAACAACGCCCTCGCCTGGCTGCCCGCGCAGCCGGGTGTGACCCTGGTCGCCCCGGAGGCCATCCTCGAGCACCTCGAGGAGCAGGTCACCCCCGAATTTCCCGACAACTTTGAGCCCCTCAGCCTCGCCCGCGCCAATCTCGACCTCGGCATGGATGGCGTCATCTTTTGCCGGCTCGAACGGCGCTCGGGCGCTGCGGTCATCACCTCGCGGATCCTGGAATTTCCGTCGGGCGTGGTGGCGGCAGTCAGCGAGCAGACTCTGCCGGCGGACACCCTGCCGCCGGTGGCAGCGCTCCTCGCTCCCCTGCTCGAGCGCTTCGCCGCCGGCGATTCCCTCACCGGTCACGCTTTCCGGCCGGATGAACAGGGCGTGGTGCTGCTGACCGGCGACCTGGAACAGGAGGAGTATCTCGAGACCTGCCGGGAGTTTTTTGCCGCCCTGCGCATGGACGAAAGTCAGCGGCCGCTGCGGGTCAAGATTCTTCCACGCGAACGCATGATCCCCTCCGGCTCCGAAGTATGCGGACTGGCCCGCGACCTCCTCGGCTCCACCGGCGCTTCCAGGCTTTTTGATCTGGCGCCCTAGGCGGCCGGCGTCCGGGTCCGCTTTGCACTGCCGCTTTACCCGCTGCCCCAGCGTCCTGTCACCGAATGGATTCTGCCGGTCTATCCCCAGATCGATGAAGTGGCCTGCGTCGAGCTCGCCGCTGACACTTCCGCGGCGCAGATGATCAATGCCGCTCTGCTCGAGGCGCCGGCCGGTCTGCTCGCTTCGGCGTCCGCTGCCGCCTGGCGGGAGAATCCGGTGCTCGCCTTCAGGGCCGCCTGGCGCGCCCAGCAAAACCTCGCCGGCGCCCGCGGCGCATCGAAAAGCACCCTCGAGACCGATTGCGAAGCCCTCTACCGGCTGGCCGGCGAGGGAGCGAAGCAAAAGCCCCTGCAGGCCTGGTCCATTCTCCATCTCGGCGGACTGCTCAATCAGGCCCGGCGCAGCAGCGAGGCGATCGAGCCCCTGCTCCAGGCCGAAACCCTCTTCGGCCCGATGGCCAATCCGGCGGGACTGATCCTGAGCCGGCGCGAGCTCGCCGACGCCTATATGGAGCGTAAAGAGTGGCCGATGGCACGGCAGACTCTTAACCGCCTACTCAACATCCCCCCGGACAGCCTCACCCAGGCTTACACCCTGGAAAAGATCGCCCAGCTCTATGAGAAAGAGGGGCGGACCGCCGAAGCGGTGCAAAGCTACCACCGCGCCGCTACCATGAATCTCGCCATCGGCCGCCCGTACGAGTCCGCCATGGTCTACCAGCGCCTCGGTCAGCTCATGCGCGAGACCGGCGACCTGCAGCGCTCGGTGGCTTATCTCGACACCTTCCTCACCCAGGCCGGAGCCATGGCCAGCGAGCCCGCCCTCGCCCGCGCCCATTTTCAGATGGGACTGACCCGCCTGGCCCGCGCGGAACGCGAGACCGCCCTCGATCACTTTCTCAAGGCCGGCGACTATCTGGAGATGCTCGGCGACCGCGGCGGCATGGCCCGTGCCGACCTCAATATCGGCGCCATCTACTGGCAGCTCGGCGATACCCTCAAGGCGCGCCAGCGCTACTTTGCGGTCATCAACCAGGCCACCACCAGCGGTGATTCGGTCATGGTCCTGATGAGCGCGGTCAACCTCGCCGACATCCATCTGACCCAGAAGAACTATGAGCAGGCGCAGGCCTTTTTCGACCGCGCCCTCGCCATCGCCCAGCAGGCCCGGAATTCGCGCGAGCAGGCCAAGATCACCTACGCCAAAGGGCTGGCCTACCTCAAGGAGGGGCGGCTGCGGACCGGCTACGCCCGCATCAAGGAGGCGATGGCCCTCGGCGGTGGATCGGTCAACGGCGACGCCCAGAAGGAACAGGCCTTCCTGGACAAACTCTCCCTGCTCATCGGCGACATCGAGACCCTGCGCGGCGCATCGCCGCCGCGGCCGTAAAGGCCTCGTCCGCGGCGTGGCCGGCCGAACCCACATCCCCGAGTACGAGCGCGCCCTCGCCGCCCGCATGGACAAGGCCGTCCGCGAGTACGGCATGCTCCAGGCGGGCGACCGCCTCCTGGTCGCCGTCTCCGGAGGAGCCGATTCGATGGCCCTCCTCCACCTCCTCTCCCGCCGTCTGGCGGTCTACGCTCCGGCCGGACTGCTCCGCGCTGTCTATGTCGATATGGGGTTCGGGACAGAGAGCGAGACCCGCTGCCGGATCATGCGCGATTACTGGCGGCAGCTCGGCGTGAGCGGCCGCATTCTCCGCACCGCCATCGGCCCGCTCGCCCACAGCGAGGCCAACCGCGAAAATCCCTGCTTCCTCTGCTCCCGCATCCGCCGCAAGGAGATCTTTGCCACCGCGGAACTCTTCAACTGCAGCAAGATCGCTTTCGGCCACCACAAGGACGATCTCGTCGAAACCCTCCTGCTCAACATGGTTTTCGGCCGTGAGATCAGCACCAGTCCGCCCAATCTCGCCATCCACAGCGGCCGCTTCCATCTGCTGCGCCCCATGCTCTTTGCCGAAGAGGCGCTGGTCAAGACCTATGCGGCCGAAACCGGCATTCCCGTCATTGCGCAGGAGTGCCCCAGCGACGGCACCTCCCGACGCCAGACTATCAAGGCCTGGCTCGCTGCGCTCGAAGCCGAACATCCGGGCAGCCGCGAAAATATCTTTCAGTCGATGCGGCGGGTCAAGCCCGACTATCTGCTTTAGATCTCCGCCCCAAACCGCGCACCCGCGCTTCCTCCTTGCAATTCCCGCGAAAATTTATTACTTTTTAGCGCAGCTCTGCGCCAGACAGCTGTGCCCGACAGGGCCCTGCTCTCCCATTTTACCGTGAAGGAACACGTTCCGCATGCGGCTCAAGCTGAGCTATCCCTTTGACTGGCATGGACTGGAGGATTTTCAATCCTACAGCTATGATTCCGCGGGACTGCCGCGCGTCGATTACGGCGGCGAAGAGGGATTGCGCTATAACCCCATCACCATCGCCCAGTACGGGCTCCATGCTCTGCAGCTCTTCGGCAAAGAGGAGAGGGAGGAGCACCGGGCCAGGGCTCTGGCCTGCGCGGAGTGGCTGGCGGCCAATGCCCGAGCCTATGACAAGGATATGTTCGCCTGGATCTATGATTTCTCGCTGCCCTTTTACGGCCCGCAGGCGCCCTGGATCTCGGCCATGGCCCAGGGGGAGGCGGTCTCCCTGCTGGTCCGCTGCCACGTCCTCGAACACCGCAGTGATTTTCTCGACCTGGCCCACGGCGCCATCCGCCTCCTCGACCTGCCGGTTGCCGATGGCGGTACCCTCGGCCGGCTGCCCGACGGCTCGCCCTGGTTCGAGGAGTATCCGACCGAGCCGGCCTCCCATGTCTTCAACGGCCACTTTTTCGCCCTGCTCGGGGCGGCGGATTGGGCCGATCAAACCGACCTGCCCGATGCCTGGCAGCGCTACGAGCGCGGCGTGGCCAGCATCGAGAAAAACTGGCGGCTCTGGGACCGCGGCTACTGGACCCGCTACGATCTCCATCCCACCAACCGCCTCGCTTCGCGCATGTACCAGAAGGTCCATGTGCGGTTGATGCGGCTGCTCGCTTTTCGCACCGCCCGCCCGCTCTTTTACCGGACGGCGAGGCGCTGGCAGACGATGCTCTATGATCCCTGGTGTAACGCGCTCTGGCTGGCGGTCAAAAGCCGGGAGAAGTTCAGGCTGCGGGGGTACGGCCGGTGAAAAAGGTGCTGATGCTCAGCTACTATTTCCCCCCGCTCGGCATGGGCGGAACCCAGCGCTCGGCCAAATTCGCCCGCTACCTGCCTGAATGCGGCTGGGAGCCGACGGTCCTGACCGTCAAGCCCATCGCCTATTGGGCGGAGGACCCCACGCTGCTGGAGGAGGTGTCCGGTGTGCGCATCGTCCGCACCGGATCGCTCGATCCCCAGCGCCTGCTCTATCTGCTCACAAGGCGGGCCGGAACAAAGGCTGGTGCGGCGGCCGGACGGGAGGGAGCCGCCGCGTCGGGCGGAGCTGCGGCATGGCTGAACCGCAAGCTGCTGCCCTGGTTTCTCCTGCCCGACAGCAAGATACTCTGGCGCTGGCACGCCATTCGGGCTGCGGCCCGGCTGCTCAGGACGGGTGAGTTCGCCGCCATCTGGTCGACCTCGCCGCCCCACTCCACCCATCTCATCGCCCGGCGGCTGGCGCGGCGTTTCCGCCTCCCCTGGGTGGCCGATTTCCGCGACGAGTGGGCCGGCGGCGTTGTCGTCCACGAGCCCACCCGCTGGCACCGGCGCCGCCAGGAGGCCCTGCAGCGCAAGGTGGCGCGCTCGGCCGGCGCCCTCATCGGGGTCACACCCGGCATCGTCGCCGCCCTCACGGCCGCAGGCGGATCCGGCAGGAGCCGCTGCATCCCCAACGGTTTCGATGCCGCCGATTTGGCCGGCCTCGATACGGCGGACCACAGCGGGAAGAGTGCGGGGGAGCCGTTCACTCTCTGCCACTGCGGATCGATCAGCCGCTTCAGCAATCCAGCCCCCCTTCTCGAGGCCCTGATCCCCGGCGATGCCCGCTGGCTGCGCCTGCGCTTCATCGGCTATGACGCCAGCGGAGGATTCGAACAGCAGGTGCGCATGCTGGGGTTGACGCAGATGATCTCCTGGAGCGGCTATCAGCCTCACCGCCGGGCTCTCGCGAGCATGGCCGCCGCTGATGCCCTGCTGCTCATCGCCTGCGACGAGCCGCACGCCCGCTTTATCCCGGGCAAGACTTTTGAATATCTGGCCAGCCGCAAGCCCATCCTGGCGATCACCAACGTCGAGGAGACCATACGTTTGCTCGACGCCATGCCCGGAGTTCTTATCTGCGCGCCGGATCAGCCCGCCGCCATCCGCTCGGCGCTGCTCCGACTGCAGAGCGAGCCCGAACTGCACAAGGCCGCCGGGGAGAGAAACCTGGAACAATTCGAGCGCAGACAGCAGACCGGCGAACTCGCCCGGATTCTGGATCAACTCTACGAGGAACGCTAAATCCCTTTCATGAAGAAACCGATACTGCCATATTTCGCCCTCTTCGTCTGCCTGCTTGCACCACCCGCCGGCGCCGGCGAGCCGATCGATTACGCCTGGCCCTCCGACGCCAGCCGCATGCTCACCTCGACCTTTGGTGAATACCGCAGCCACCGCTTCCACGCCGGCATGGACGTCAAAACCTTCGGCCAGGTGGGCTATAAAGCCCTGGCGGTGCGGCCGGGCTCGGTCTCCCGCGTCGAGGTCTCGCCCTGGGGCTACGGCCGAGTCCTCTACCTCCTCCTCGACACCGGCGAGACCGCAGTTTATGGCCACCTGCAAAAGTTCGCCCCCGAGGTCGCCCGGCGGGTCGGGGAGGAACAGCAGCGCACAGGCCGCTACGCCGTCGCCCTCCGTTTTGCGGAGGGCGAAATCCCCGTCGAACAGGGAGAAGTGATCGGCTGGACCGGCCAGAGCGGGTCGGGAGCGCCCCACCTTCACTTCGAGCTGCGCGACGCCTCCGAATCGCCCCTGAATCCCCTGCTCAAAGGCTACAAGGTCAAGGATTCGATCGCCCCCTCGATCCGCAGGGTGATGGTGATCCCCCTCAACGCCTCCGCCCGTGTCGCAGGCGATCTCGAGCCGCTGACCCTCACGCCCAAAACGGCGCAGGGGGGGCGGCTGCAGATCGATCGCACCATCCCGGTCTTTGGACGGGTCGGCTTTGCGGTCAGCATGCTCGACCAGATCGACGGCGCCGCCAACCGCATGAATGTCTACAGCTATCGCCTCCTCATCGACGGTGAGGAGCGCTTTTCCGCCCGCTGTGACCGCTATCCCTACGATCTGGACCATCAGGCCGATCTCGACCGCGACTATCGCGCCCTGGTGCGCACGGGCGATCTTTACCAGCGCCTCTTTCGCGAAGCCGGCAACGAGCTTCCCTTTTATGCGGGCGACAAGCCCTGGTACGGCACCCTCGAGTGCGATCCCGCCTCCGGCGCCACCACCTGGCTGACCGGCATCACCCGCGCCCTGGGTTTCTTCTGGGACCTCCCCTCCGGCGTCACCATCCTCGAAAAGGGGCTCCATACCTTCCGCATCGAGGCCCGCGATTTCAACGGCAATCTCGGCGTCGTCGAGGGCCACCTGCAGGCCGGACCGCCGCAGCAGAACCACGCGGAAGCGGCCGGCGCCGAACCGGTGCAGGCCTCCTATACCATCAACGCCGGCTATTACGACAACTATGCCCGCGTCGCGGTCTCGGCCTCGCAGGCCCTGCGCCGGCCGCCACGCCTGACCGCGCGCTACCGCAGCGGTCATGAGGAGGAGATCCCGCTCACGCGCAGCAGCAAGTCCACCTTTCTCGGCGGCGTGCCGCTCCTGCCCGGACTGCCCGGACCGGTGCGGCTCCGCATCACCGGCCCGGAGGGCGAGGAGCCCCTCCATGAAGTGATGCTTGACTTTATCACTGTGCGCAAGGGCAGGGAGAAAAAGGTCACCACCCAGGACGGGCTCTGTGAGATCACCTTTGACAGCGAGTCGCTCTTCAAGCCCGTTTTCGTGCGCGCCCGCACCCGCAACCGCGGCGCGGAAAAGCTCCCCCTGGTGAGCCGGGTCTACGAGATCGAGCCGGCCGATCTCCCCCTGAGCAGTTTTGTCACCGTGCTCATCCGCACCGAGCCCGGGTTGAGCCGGCCGGATCAGGTGGCGCTCTACCGCCGGGCGCCGCGGGACCAGTGGCGCTACATCGGGCGTGAATCGGGCTCGCACGGAGCCATCGGCAGCCGCAGCCGGGAACTGGGCGAATTCGCCCTCATCCGCGACAGCGAGCCGCCGCTGATCAAGGCCATCTCCCCGGCCGCGGGCGCCCGGCTGAGCGCCCGCACTCCGCTGCTGCAGGTGAGCGTGCGCGACGCCCTCTCGGGCATCGGCGACAATGAACCCTATGCCCTCATCCTCGACGGCAAGCGCCTGATCACCGAATACGATCCGGAGCGTGATCGTCTCATCCACCAGTCAGAGTCGCCGCTGGCCGCCGGCTCCCATATCCTGGAGATCACCGCCGCCGACCGCTGCGGCAACGAGGCCCGCGCCAGCTGGAAATTTACAGTCAACTGAGGGGGTTAAACCATGATTCCCATTCGGGATGACAATGCCCGTCACCACTTTCCGGTCGTGACCATCTCCCTGATCGCGGCCAACGTGATCATCTTCATCTACCAGAGCCTTCTCCCCGCCACCCAGGTCGGCGAGTTCATCCTGGATTTCGGAGCGGTGCCCTATTACATCACCAACGGCAGCCACCTCGGCACCATCTTCAGCTCGATGTTCCTGCACGGGGGGTTGATGCACCTCGGCGGCAACATGCTCTATCTCTTCATTTTCGGCGATAATATCGAGTCGGTGCTGGGCTCGGTGCGCTACCTTCTCTTCTATCTGCTCTGCGGGGTGCTGGCTTTCGCCTCCCATTACATCATTGACCTCTCTTCGCAGATCCCGATGATCGGCGCCAGCGGCGCCATCTCCGGGGTGCTCGGGGCCTACGCGGTACGCTTTCCCCATGCACGGGTGTCGGTGCTGCTGCCGCTCGTCATCATCTGGCAGGTTATCACTATTCCGGCGGTGCTGGTGCTGGGATTCTGGTTCGTCTTGCAGCTGTTCAGCGGCGCGACGGGATCGGCGCAGAGCGGGGGAGTGGCCTGGCTGGCCCATGTCGGGGGATTTGCAGCGGGGGTGATCTTTATGCTCGTCTGGAGGCGGCGGCATAAATTCGGCTTTTGAACTCAAGCCTTTGCAGCCGTTTTTTTGTAACGCCCGCCCCCAAGGCAGGCATTAATTTGGTTACCGAACTCTATGGCACTTTCAACCCTTATCCTCATCGCCATCGGCCTCTCCATGGACGCCCTGGCGGTCTCCATCTCCAGCGGACTGAGCATCCCCGATGTCAACCGTTCGCACGGGCTCAGGATCGGTTTTTCATTCGGCCTCTTTCAGGCGGTGATGCCCGTCGTCGGCTGGCTCGCCGGCACGACCATGCGCGTCTATATCGAGCGGGTTGACCACTGGATCGCCTTCGGCCTGCTCGCTCTGGTCGGCTCGCGCATGATCTATGAGGCCCTTACCGGCCATGACGCGGGCAAGCCGGTCAATGCGGCTGAGCCCAAAATGCTTCTCCTGCTCTCCCTCGCCACCAGCATCGACGCCATGGCCGTCGGGCTCAGTTTCGCCATCCTGCATGTGCCCCTCTTCCCGGCGGTGGTGATCATCGGCTTTACCACCTTTCTCTTCTCCGGGGCCGGGGTCTATCTCGGGAAACGGGCCGCCGCCCATACGGGCACCTATGTCGAGATCCTTGGCGGCCTCATCCTCATCGGCATCGGCCTCAAAATCCTTTTCGAACACCTCCAGCTTTTCTCCTGATCCCCCTGCGGAACTGACGTGACCTGCGGCCGGGACGGCGGATTTTCGCCGGCCTTGCTCAGGCCCGGGGAAAATTCCATGCCGGCAGGGGCGAGACGGTGCGGACCCCCATCAGGGCGTGCAATTCCGCTGCGATGCGCGGATGGCGCGCGGCGTCATCGTGCTGTTCGCCCGGATCCTCTTCGAGATCGTAGAGCTCCAGCCGCTCCTGCGGCCGGCCGATGTCCAGGTGCAGCGCCTTCCACTTTCCCCTGATCACTGCCTGCGAGGGACGGCTGTGATACTCCCAGTAGAGCATGTCGTGTTCATGGATTTTGCTGCGGCCGAGCAGGAGCGGCAGCAGGGAGAGACCGTCGCTCTTTGCACCGGTGGTGGCCCGGCCGGCCTCAGCCAGGGTGGGGAGGAAATCCCAGAAGGCGCAGGGATGGGCGCTGACCCGGCCAGCGGCGATGTGACCCGGCCAGCGCGCGAGCAGGGGGACGCGGATTCCGCCCTCGTAAAGATCGGTCTTGCCGCCGCGCAGTCCGCCGCTGCTGTTGAAAAAGGCGGGGTCGGCACCGCCGGTGGCAAAGGTCGGGCCGTTGTCGCTGGTGAAGAAGAGCAGGGTCTCGCCGTCGATCCCCAGCTCCTGCAAGAGGTCGAGGATGCGGCCGATATAGCCGTCCATGCGGGTGATCATGGCGGCATAGGCGGCGCGCGGCCGGCGCTGCGGCAGATAGCCGCGGTCGCCGGTGTAGGACTGCTCGGGAAAGAGCCCGGCGTACTCCTCGATCGACTCTTCCGGCACCTGCAGGCTGAGATGGGGCATCGGCGGAGTGAAAAAGAGGGCGAAGGGGCGGCTGCGGTTCTGCCGGATAAAGGAGAGCACCTCCCCGGCCATCAGATCCGGGGCGTAGGCTTCGCCGCCATAGAGGCGGTAGGAGGCGGGATCCGCGGGATCCAGCCCGGCCGGCAGCCCCTGGTGGGGCATGATCCCCGGATTGCCCTCGAGCGGAATCATCGCTTCGTTGCGCCAGAGATGGGATGGATAGTAGTTGTGGGCGACGCGCTGGCAGAGGTAGCCGTAAAAATAGTCAAAGCCCTGACGGTTGGGATGGCCGGTCGAGCCCGGACCGCCGAGCCCCCATTTGCCGATCATGGCGGTGCGGTAACCGGCCGGCTGCAGGACGGTGCCGATGGTCGGCGTTCCCGGCAGGAGCGGACGCTGACCCTCGAGGGCGGGATCGCGCCAGATATCTCCTCGTTCGGCCATCTCATCGTTGTCGCGGATATAACTGTGGCCGGTGTGCAGCCCGGTCAGCAGCGAGCAGCGGGAGGGGGCGCAGACGGGGCTGCCGCTGTAGTGCCGGGTGAAGCGCATCCCCTCGGCGGCGATGCGGTCCAGATGGGGGGTGCGGATCTTTTCCTGGCCGTAGCAGCCGAGTTCGCCACAGCCGAGGTCGTCGGCGAGGATGAAGATCAGGTTGGGAGGCCGCGCGGTGGAACAGCCCGGCTGCAGGGCTGCGGAACTGATGGCTGCGGCGGCGAGGGCGGATCCCCCCTGCCGGAGGAAGGTGCGGCGGGTGACCGGTTCAGGCATGCAATCCCTCCTTGCGGTTTAAAAAACCCCCATCGATTTCAGGATGATGATGCCGGTGGAGATGGTGAAGATGCTTCCCATGGTGGTCAGGAGGATGATATTGCCGGCCAGACGGCCGTTGCTGCCCATCGCCTCGGCCATGGCATAGCTGGCGATGGCGGTGGGTGAGGCGAAGAAAAAGAAGAGCACCCCCAGCTCCGGGCCGCGAAAGCCCCAGTGCACAGCGGCGGCGATGACGAGGATGGGCAGCAGCACGATCTTGAGCAGGGCGGCGGAAAAGGCGAGCCGGAGATCCTCCCGGACTCCCCGGAAGCTGAGCGATCCCCCGATGCCGATCAGGGCGAGGGGGAGGGTGAGCGAAGAGAGATGGTCGATGCTGGTCAGGATCATCTGCGGCAGCCTGATCTGGAAGAGGGAGAAGGGAATGGCGGCGGCGGCGGCGAGGATGAGGGGGTTGGTTATGATCTGCTTCAGGATCGTGCGGCCGCTGATGTTGCGCTCTTTCTTCTGGGTCAGCGCGAGCGCCAGCACCGCCAGGATGTTGTAGGGTGGCATGATCGCAGCGAGGACCACAGCCGCCGGGGCGAGCACACCCGCTCCATAGGCATTGTTCAGCATCGCGAAGCCGAGGATGGCGAAATTACCGCGAAACGCCCCCTGAATAAAAGCCCCGCGGTCGCGCCCGGTCCGGGCCAGGCGCAGCCCGACCAGCCAGGCGATGGCGAAGGAGATGAAGATGAAGATGTAGGCGAAGAGAATCTGGCGCCCGTCGATCAGTTCCTGGATGCGGGTGGAGGAGATCTTGGCGAACAGAAGGGCGGGCAGGGTGACCATGAAGACCAGCCTGGAGGAGAGGGTGTTGAAATGGGCGTCGATCATGCCGGCACGGCGCAGAGCAAGGCCGATGAAGACGATGATGAAGACCGGGGCGACGATATCGGCCGCCTGAATAAAGATATCCATCGCTG
Source organism: bacterium (assembly GCA_029560815.1). Next base: position 2,483 of record JAKQKF010000187.1, on the reverse strand, counting down.
CGACTCCAGAATCCGTTTGTGCTGTCCCGCGCAGGGTTCTGATCCCGCTCCCTGACAACCCTTATCTGTGCACTTTGCCGCGCGCCAGCGAGGCGAAAATTCCGGCCAGGGAGAGGAGGGCGAACCCGCCCAGCAGCAGATGCATGCCGGCTAGAAAGCCTCCCTGGTTTTCCGCGCCGATCTGCCGGTGACCGACGAAAAGGGCGATGACCAGGGCGGTCATGCCCATGCTGAACATCTGGCCGAGCATGCGCATGGTGGCGAGGGTGGCCGAGGCGACGCTGAACTGGCGCCGTTCCACCGCCCCCATAATGGCGTTGGTATTGGGCGAGGAAAAGAGGCCGAAACCGATGCCCAGCACCACCAGACTGAGGCTGATATAGGCCACCCCGGTGGTGCGCTCGAGGAAGAAGAGCAGCGCCAGTCCCGCCGCCGTCAGCGCCATTCCGGCCGAAGCGATCAGGCGCGGCTCGATCCGGTCGGAGAGGCGACCGGCCACCGGCGAGAAGAGGGCCTGCATCACCGGCTGCGAGATCATCACCAGCCCCGCCTGCTGGGGCGTCAGCCCCTTGATGTACTGCAGGTAGAGGCTGAGCAGAAAGCCGACCGCGAAGGTGGCGCTGTAGCTGATGAGGGCGGCGAGGTTGGAGAAGGCGAAGACCCGGTTGCCGCGCAGCAGGCGCACCTCCAGAAGGGGCGTGCTGGTGCGCCCCTCCCAGTGGATGAAGAGCCCGAGGGCGGCCGCGGCGGCGGCGAGGGCGGCATAGCCGCGGCTCGCGGGCAGGGTGGAGAGGCCGTACATCAGGGCGACAATGCCGAGGGCGTAGGCGGCGGCGCCGGGAGCGTCAAATTTCTCGCCCGCCGCTTCCTTCCACTCCCGCCGCAGATAGCGGAGGGTCAACCAGAGCACAACGGCGCAGAGAATGCTGTTGAGCCAGAAGATGCTGCGCCAGCCGAACTGGCCGACCATCCAGCCGCCGGCCGGGGGACCGAGCGAAAGACCGATATAGACCGCGGCGATGTTCCAGCCGATGACGTGGCCGCGCTTTTCCGGCGGATAGACCGAAATGAGAATGGCCGTGGCGGTGCCGAAAACCAGTCCGCCCCCCAGTCCCTGGATGACGCGCGCAGCGAGAAGCATCGCCCCGCTGCGGGAGAGAGCCGCTGCCAGGGAGCCGAGGAGGAAAAAGAGAATGCCGAGGCTGAAAATCTTTTTGCGGCCGTAAATGTCCGCCAGCCGCCCGAAGGGGAGCAGAAAGACCACCGCCGCCAGGATGTAGGAGGAGGCGATCCAGGTCAGCATTACCGCATCCATCCCCAGCTCGGCGCCGATCCCGGGCAGGGCGATGTTGACCGCCGAACCCATGAAGGGGGTGATAAAAGAGGTGAGCATCGCGACCGCCAGGGCCGCGCGCTGCAGGGCGCGGCCCGAGTTCATTCCTCCCCCAGCGCGCCATAGTGAAAGACCTCCGCAAGCGGCTTGCGCGGCGAGGGACGCTCACGCTGCTGAAGCTCCTCGCTGAGGCGGGCGGGATCACCGTAATAGCCCACCGCGACAGCGGCCAGGGCCTGGTACTCCTCAGCCGGGATATTGAGGCGGGCATAGATTCCTTCGCGGTCAAAGCCCCCCATGGCGTGGGCGTAGAGACCGAGCTTGCGCGCCTGCAGGGCAAGGGCCATCCAGGCCGCTCCGGCGTCGAAAGCGCCCCACTCCATGGCACGGCCGGAAGCGCTGCGCAGCCGCGTCAGCACAAAGAGCAGCACCGGAGCCTCGCGGGCCCAGATCTGGTTGCCGGGATTGAGAAGGGCGAGAAAACGGGCGTGATCCTCCGGCGTCACCGCCACCAGGAAGAGCCAGGGCTGGGAGTTGGCGGCCGACGGCGCCCAGCGTGCCGCCTCAAAGAGGGAATGCAGGTCGGCTTCCGCCACCGGCTGCGAGGAAAAAGCCCGCGGCGACCAGCGCTCCGGAAACTGGGGATCGACATCCGCTTCAGGCACACGAACAGGAATGGACATGGTATTTTCCCGGTTATGGTAAACCGGCCGCTGACGGCCCGTTCCAGGGTTGCGCTCCATGCGGAGCGTGCAATCGGACCCGCCTCTGCCGGTTTTGACGGTCAATATACCACTTTCGGAACTATAACTCAATGCTTTTTATTGGCCTTTCGCGGCATGCCCCCGTACCGGCATGGCCGGAAGCCCGAATAATCTGCCAAAATGACAAATGTGGCTCAATAAATTGTCAATATGACAAATTTACTGTCGCGATGTCACAAGGACACCCTTGGTTTTGCAAAAGCGAAAAGTGCAATAAAAACAAGCAATAAAGATGACTTATCAATTTTGGCACGCTCTTTGTAATGAAGCTGTGCGTAAGCGTCAAAGGTCTAACAGGCAAGTGTAAAAATAAAAAGGAGGTACATATGTTACTGGCAAGACGTGATCGTGACAATCTGGTGCGCAACCCCTGGTTCGACGAAGCC
>JAKQKF010000284.1 GCA_029560815.1 bacterium | reverse complement strand
TCTTTTTCCTCAGCGATTTCAACTTTACCGGGCGCGGCAGAGCGACCAACGAGATCTTTAGTGTCTCGATCGTCAACACGGCGGCAAGCCCCCGCATCTGCTGCCTGCATATGGATTTGAGCAAGCAGGAAGGCGGCACTCCACAGCTCCTGGCGAGCGGGACGACCAATCCCTTCACGCTCGCCGCCGGCCAGACCATCCGCATCACCAACGTCAACCTCTTTTCGCAGGCGCAGCAGTTTTCTCTTGATGAGTACAACATTGAGGAGAGCGGCGAGGAGGTGCAGGCCAAAATCCTCGCCACCGGCAAGCTCCCTTCCGGGGTCTACCGTTTCACCTTCGTGATCAGACCCTGTACCGGTGCCGGTTTTACTCCCTCCGATACCTATATCGAGTTCGATCTCTCCAATCCCACCAGTCTCGATTTGATCGGACCCGGCGAGCCTGCCGACCGTTCACTGCCCGGTGTCACGCCGGCTCTCTTTCCCCTCTTCCGCTGGACCTCGAATATCGACCGTTTTAAATTGACCATTGCGGAAAAGCTGGCGGACGTGCACGATTCGGCCAGCCCCGCGGAAATCATTCAGGACCGCATCCGCTTCGAGCGCATTTTCGTCGTCGATCCGGCCAGGAGCGGCGGAGTCGCACTCGACGGTGCCGAATATATCAACGGCACGCACTATCTCTATCCCCCGGCCGGGGCCTGGCCGCTCGAGGACGGCAAGATCTATTACTGGCGGATCACGGGGCTGGCGCCGAGCTCGGGCGCTGACGCCGAGTTTCCGAGCGAGATCTGGTCATTCAGGATCGATGCGGGCGGCAAACGCAGCCTGGAGGCCACTATCGCACTGGGCGAGATGCTCACCAGCCTGCGTCCCTCTGTTGGCGCGGAACCGGCGCTCTTTTTCCGCAGCGGCGGAGAACTGGACGGTTTTACCCTCACCGGCCGCTACTGGCTCAATGGCCGCTGGATAACCCATGAACAGCTGCAGGCCATTATGATCAAGCTCTCCACCGGGGAGTACAAATTGATCGAATCCCGGGTCGAATAAGCGCTAAAGGAGAGGATCATGCAGACCATCAACCGAGTGTCAGGGATTATCGCAGCGCTTTGCTGTTTTGTTCTTTTCCAGCCGGCCCGCAGCGAGAACATAGAGGTTGCTTTTGTGCTCAAGGTGACCGGGGAAGCCCAGGTCAAGTCATCTGCAGCGGATTGGAGCCCCCTCAAAAAGGGCGCACGGCTCCATAACCAGGACCAGATCCGCACCGGAGCGAACGGACTGGTGGCGATCGTCTTTCTGGACGACAAAACCATGATGAAAATCCGCGCCGATTCCGAGGTCCGGATCGAGACCACCACGACCGAAAAGGGACTGCACAAGCGCGTTCTGATGGAAATGGGCCAGATGTGGAGCAGGGTCGTGCCGGGGCGCGGTGGATTTCAGCTCGAGACCCCCTCCAGCGTCGCGGCGGTCAAGGGAACCGAATTCTACGGGATGATCGACGAAAACGGCGAGACCGTCATCATCGGCATCGAGGGCATCATCCAGCTCTATAATCAGCTGGGTTCGGTGCTGGTGAAAAAGGGCGAAACCGGCCGGGCGGCCAAACGGAGCCAGCCGGAGGTCACGGCGACCACAGAATTCGATAACTGGGCGGCGGAGGATGAGGTTCAGGAGCTCGACCTCGAATACCAGAATGACGCGGGCGAGAAAAAGCATCTGAAAATCAGATATACCAAATAGCATGCAAAGGGGCTCTATGTTTCCGATCACGGAACGACGGCACCACCCCCTCTCCCTCCTCCTGGCCCTGTTCTTCTGCCTGGGCTCTCTTCCTCTGCAGGCCCAGCCGGCCCTGCAGCACCTCCCCCCGGGGCAAGCGCCGGCCGGGCAAAACCTGCCCGTACAGGTCAGCATCACCAACGCCGGCAGGACGGTAATGATGGGCAAGCTCTACTTCCGCGGCGAAGGGGAGACCACCTACCGTGCTATCGACCTGGTCAGTCAGCCCCCCGTGTGGCGGGGCGAGATTCCGGGACGCTTTGTGACCGGCGCCCAGCTCTCCTACTTCATCTCCGTTCTGCTGGACGATCAGTCGATGCTCACCTGGCCGGAGATCAATCCCTACAACAACCCCTTCAAGTTAAAGATCGTACAGGGGGCCCCGCCCGCACCAGTCAAGCCGGCCACCGTTGAAACCCGTCCCTCCCCCCGGCCAGCGCCCGCCAAAGCCCCGGCGGTACCTCCGCCCTCAGCTCTCCCTGCGTCTCCGGCGCAAGGAGATACCCTGCAGCTGCTCTCTCCTGACCGGGACGCCACCCTGGCCGCTGATGATGTAATGATCGTGATCTCTTATTTTTCCACATCATCAGCCATCAATCCCGCCAGCGTTCGCATCGTCATGGATGGCCGCGAGGTCACCCGCCAGGCGGAGATTAGCGATGCGCTCATCTCGATCGATCCTCCCCCGCTCTCCCCGGGCCCCCATACTGTGGCCGTCAAGGCTGCCGACACGGGCGGGAGGCTGCTGCCTCTGCTGCGCTTCCGCTTCTTCGTCGAAGCGGATGAAGCGCGCGCCGGGTCCATGCCAGCGGCACAAGGCAAAAAGGATTTTCAGGCGCACGCCTATGCCGATATGCTCCAGGAGAGCTATGGCGGCGGGAGCGAGGGCGTCGCCATGGCCGGGCTCGATTTTTCGGGTCAGGTGAGCAGTTTTAATTATCGCGGCGGGCTGTTTCTCACTTCGCTGGAGAGCCGGCACTATCAACCCCGCAACCGCTTCAGCTTCAGCATCGGCAACCGGCTGGCCGGCGCAAGCATCGGCGACAGCTATCCCCGGCTGCAGGAGCTGATCCTCGCGGGGCGGCGGGTGAGAGGCCTCACCGGTTATCTCCACCTCGGACTGGTCAACGTCGATCTCGTCTACGGCGAGCTGCAGCGGTCGGTGCAGACCACCTTCACCACGGATGATTCCGGCCGCTCCACACCCCTCCGCTATGGCACGTTCAGCCAATCCATCCTCGGTGTGCGGCCCAGCCTGGGCGACGGCGAAGTCTTTCAGCTCGGCGTCACCATGGCGAAAATTCGCGATGATTCCTCCTCCATCCGGATGGGCTATCAGCCCAAGGACAATCTGGTCCTGGGGCCGGACATCAAACTGGCAATCCTCGATGGAAGGCTGGTTTTCACCGGAGCTGCCGCGCTGAGCCTGCTTACGCGGGACATATCCTACGGGCCGGCAACGACGGAAGACATCAAGCAGATATTTAACGATGACACAGAACTTCCCATAGATCCGGCAGATCTGGCTGATATTCTGATCATTAATGACAGTACTGTCCCGCTCGATCCCGGGGCCCGCAGCTCCATCGCCTGGTTCCTGAATGCCCAGTTCAACCAGTGGGGTCATGCGATCAATATCGGCTACCGTTCCATCGGCGATGAATATCTCTCGCTCGCCAATCCCTGGCTGCGCAAGGATCTGCGCGGCCTCTATATTCAGGACCGCTTCCGTCTTTACAGGAACAAGCTGTTTCTTAACCTCGGCTATGAGCGCTATGATGATAATTTCAGCCGACTGGATGGCAATCCTTCGATCAACTTGAGAACGCTCAATTATGGCCTCTCGCTTTTTCCGGGTGCACCCTATCCCCAGCTCAGCGTCAGCATGCGCGATCAGCTGCGCGACAATCACCTGCGCGAAACGAGCCAGGAGAGCATCGCCATCAGTACGGTATTGGACACCCTGATCACCCGCGATGAACGTGAGAAGAGCTGGTTTCGTGATTTTGTCCTGCAGGCCAATCAGGAGTTCCAGCTTCTCGACGCCGCCCATCAGTTGAGCGCGGGCTATATCAGCAGCCGGAATATTGACGAGTTCAAGGAGGAGCGCACGGGTGGCTTTTACTCGCCCGATCTCTCCAACCGGATTGTTCTCCTGTCGCTGACCAGCCGGTATCCTTTCCCGCTGGTCACCACCCTCAGCTACAGCGGCAATCACAGCGAGGGGGCCAGTTTTCAGCCCGTTGATTTCAGCACCTGGGGCCTGACCGGGGAGTACCGCTGGCTGGAGGAACGTCTCAGCGCCACAGCGGAGTTACGGCTGGTCCAGGTAACCCGCCGGCTGGCCGGGGATGATCTGGAGACCAGCCGTAATCAGTACCGGCTGGGGGCGCGCTGGCATATCAGCCCGGGCAACTCCCTCATGGCTGAAGGACAGTTCTGGCAATACGATAACGCGGGCCAGGATGGCGGGCATGACCACGACAGCCTCTTCAGGATACGATATGACCGCTACTTTTAGCGCTTTTCCGGTTTGCGGGGCCTCATGGCGATGAACAGGCAGCGTGTAAAAGAGCACTGGCGGATTGTCGGCCTGGTCGCTTTCTTTTCGGTGCTGCTGGCCTATGTGCTGAGCGAACTGGTGATGGTCGAGAACCTTCAGCTCAAGGGAGTCAACACTCTCTTCAACCTGCGCGGACCGGTCACCCCGCCCGACACTTCCATCGTCATTGTCGCCCTCGATGACCAGAGCCTGGCCAGCCTTCCGGCCAAGCTCCCCTATCCGCGCAGCTATTACGAGACCATGCTGGACCATCTCACCGCGGCCGGCGCCCGGCTGATCATCTTTGACATCGAATTCACGGAACCGGCCGTCGACCGCCCCGGAGAGGATGTGGCCCTGGCAGCGGCTGTGCAGCGCAGCGGAAAGGTGGTGCTGGCGGGCAAAATTGTCCTCGAGATCGGCAGCAGGCTGGCCAATAACCAGCATATCCTCGAGCCGGTTGCGCCACTGATGAAAAGCGGTGCCGCCCTTGGGCTGGTTAATGTCGTTGAGGATGCGGACGGTTTTATCCGCAATTACATCCTGTACCAGCAGGTCAATCGCAAAAGCTACCACACCCTGGCGGTGGAGGCCGCGCGCCTGCTCGCTGGTGACAGCGGGGAAACCCTGCCGGTGGCGGGAAACATGCCATTCAAAATCGGCAGCACCATATTCCCTCGCGCCCGGACCAACACCTTCCTTATCAATTACCGCGGCCCCGCGCGCACTTTTCGCACCTATTCACTGGCCAGTGTCCTTGACGATTCCAGTTTCGCCCTCGATGAGGAGGAAGACACCGACATCTTTGCCCAGTACCTTGAATGGGGCACTTTCAGGGACAAGATCGTCCTGGTCGGGGCATCGGCGGAGGAGCTGCAGGACAACAAACTCACCCCCTTCTTCGACTGGGGTGGCGTGAAGCAAAAGATGCCGGGAGTCGAGCTGCACGCCAATGCGCTCAGCACCATCTTGCGGGGCGATTTCATCAGCGCCGCGCCGGAATGGATGGCTCTCGCTCTCGCATTGCTGCTCGCATTCGCGGCGGGAGTCCAGGCGCGCTGGCTGCAGGGGCTGCGCGGCCTTGCGGCTGTACTGCTGGTCGCAATCCTCTTCGGTTTTATCGTCTTTCTCGCATTCAGCCACTTGAGGGTCATTCTGCCTTTTGCCACTCCCCTGATCGCGCTGGCTTTGGCTACTTTCGGCCACGTCTCCTACCAGGTGGTGGTTGAACAGCGGGAGAAGAAACTGATCCGGCAGACCTTTCAGCAGTATGTGGCGCCAGCAGTGGTCGACAAGATGCTCAGTTCGGGCGAGCTTCCCAGCTTTGGCGGGGAGCGCAAGGAGCTGAGCGTGCTCTTTTCAGATATCCGTAATTTCACGCGCTACAGCGAAGCGCACGAGCCGGAGGCGGTGGCGGCGAGGCTCTCCGAATATCTGAGCGAGATGGTTGAGATCATCTTCCGCGAGAACGGCACGCTCGACAAGTTTGTGGGTGATGCGATTATGGCGATCTACGGCGCGCCCTACTTTTTTGAAGATCATGCCGAAAAGGCCTGCCGGACTGCGATTGAGATGCAGCAGCGTCTGAAAGAACTGCAGAAAAGCTGGCCCGACGAGCCCTTTGCGCGTTTTAATATCGGCGTCGGCATCAACACGGGCAAGATGATCGTCGGCAACCTCGGCTCCAGACAGCTCTTTGACTATACAGTCATCGGCGACGAGGTCAATCTTGCTTCACGACTGGAGGGTGCAAACAAGGAGTATGAAACCGGCATCATCATCTCGGAGAGCACCTACAAGCTGATTTCGGCGAAAGCGCTGGTACGTGAGCTTGATCTGGTGCGGCTCGTGGGCCGCTCACAGGCGATACGCATCTATGAGCTGCGCAGCATGGATGCTCTGCCGCAGCTTGAACAGGATTATTTGATCGAGGTCTACGGCGAGGGATTGTCGGCCTATCGTGACCGGCGCTGGAGTGATGCGCTGGTTGCATTTCGCAGAGTGCTGCGCTATTTTCCGCATGACGGCCCTTCGCGAATGTACACCGTGCGCTGCCTCAATTATCTGGAGAAGCCGGTCCCGGCCGACTGGGACGGCGTATATGACATGAAAAGCAAATAGCTCAACTCTAAAAAGGAGAATTGAAAGTGGATCAGGAAGAGAGACTTAACAAGCCTGTAGTGGGTGAATTCAAGGGGAATCCGGTCTTGACCCTCAATCCGGATGAGCGTTATCCATTTTCATTCGGGGTATCGAAAGCAAAACTGATTCTCGCGCACCTCGATGAGATCCGCGCCTTTGTCGACCAGTACAGCAAAAACAAAGAGCCGCGCGGTTGAAAGGGTCAGGGTGGGGCAATAAAAAAAGGGCTGCATTCAAATGCAGCCCTTTTTCATTTATGGCTAGAGTCTTCTAAGCCACTGCCGGGCCTTGTCGATATACTCGCTGCCGGGATATTTGTCGATCACCGACTGGAAGTACTCTCTGGCGTTGCTCTTGTCGTTGAGGGCATAGAAGCAGCGGCCGAGCATCAGGGTGGCGTCGTCTTTTTTGGTGGTATTGTCGAAATTAAAGATCGCCTGGAAAGCGGCGGAGGCTTGTTCGTAATCCTTCAGGCCGAACATCGATTCACCAATCCAGTACTGGCAGTTGCTCGCCAAGGCATGGGTCGGATAGGTGGTGAGCAGATTGCTAAAGATGGAGGCGGCGCGACGGTAATCCCGTGCATAAAAGGCGCGCAGGGCTTCTTCGTAATTATACGAGAAATCGCCGCTCAATCCGCTGCCGGATTCGGTTTCTGTACTCGCCAGCGTGGACTCGAGGTCAGTGATACGCTGATTCTTGAAATCCAGGGTCGAGCGCAGTTCATCCAGTTCGGTCTCCTTGATTGAGATCAGCTGGTTGAGTTCATCAACTCTGGATTTCAGGCGGACATACTGTTCCATGCTCAGCTCGGCGTCGCCGGCTTCCATCTTGTCCAGTTTCGCCTCGAACATATCCATGCCGTCCGAGCCGGACTGCTCTGAGCCGGTGAGCTGGCCCTGCTGCAGGGCGAGCAGATCGTCGCGGTCCGATTTTGCTTTACCTGAGCGCGGGCTGAGATAGTAGGTGATTCCTGCGCGGGCATTGAGGTAGCCGTCCTTGTATTTGCCGAGCTCAGCGCCGTCGAGAGCATCGCCGGTGCTGAAGCGGTAATCCATGAAAGTATTGAGGGCTACCTGCGGGGTGAGCATAAACTCCACACCTGCTCCATAGATGAAAGCGCCTGCGGTGACGCGCTTGTCTTCAAATTCCGGGGAGCCAATTGCCCACCATTTGTTGCGGGTGTAGGAAGAGTTGGTAAAGCCGGCGCCGACGAAGAGATAGGGGTTGGTATTGCCGGGTTTGCTGAGGTGGATATTGGCCTTGATATCGCCCGCAAAGAGGTCGGTGACAAAGGTATTGTAGCTGAAACCATCGTTCAGGGTGCCATAGCCGAGTGCGAGAGAGATGTCGAAATAGTTGCTGAGGAGATAGCGCATCATGAACTCTCCGGCCAGCCCGGCGCCCGTGTGCAGAACGTCACAGTAAGGTTTTTGGGCTCCAATGTTGAAGCCGAGGCCGATCCTGCTGTTTTTAGGCTGGGCAGTGCCTGTCTCCTGTGCCGATGCGATCGCAGTAAAGATCAGCAGCGCGGTGAGGGTGATGACGATGATACTGCGTTTCATAAGTTCTCCCCTCATATAACCTTGAGGAAGGTGTTCAGAGTTTGTTGATTCTGAGCTAATTAGAATAGATCCGATGCCTAAACCAGGTTGCCCACCATTCAGGAAAACTTATGCAAAAACTATACCAATAGCAGGCGTGCGAGAATACTATATTGTAACCGGCCGAAAAATGCCGGCTTACCTGTACTTTACCTATTGTTATTATTATGTTAATACTATCCATTCACGCCGGGCTTTGTTGTCAGGCGGCTATGATACCCCTGCAACACGGAGATGGCGGTTTTCCGCTCATTCATGTATCAGAACGCTACAGATGTCCGTTCCAAATCGGCACTTAACTGCTGATTTGGCGCTGTTTAGCGCTGTCAAAGTTATTAATAAATTATCGGATTGTCAAGTAAATTTGTTCACTTTTTGGACAACAGCTAGCGCACCAATGCCATCTTGTGTGGCTTGAACTGGCCAGTTCCGCGGATGGCGCAGAGGTAGATACCTGAAGGGAGCGGCCGGCCGGAGCTGTCGCGTCCGTCCCAGAACTGGCAGTTGAGGCCGCGGGGCAGGTTACGCATGGTGCGCGAATAGACCACCTCTCCCCTTTCGGTCAGGATCAGGAGTGCCGCTTCACTGACCGGCTCCCGGCTGTAGAAGTGAATCTGCATGCGCTCGTCCTTTTCCGGTCTGAAAGGCGAGGGTGAAATCATGACCACGCCATCCTCATGCTGCTCTGAACTGGTCCGGGGAGAAAAGCGGAAGGAGTAGGTGGCATCGTGCTGCGGCGTTCCGGCGGAGGGCCACTGGATATTGACGACGGCGAGGCGAAGCTCGCACTCCATGGCCAACGGCCCGAAAGTAAGTGGCGTCTCGCCGGCAATGGTGAAGTGGCGGGACGGGTATCCGGGTTCGTGAATCACCAGGGTGTAAAGCCACTGCGCCGCGTGGTCCAAAACGGGTGTAATGGTATAGCTTCCCCCAGCTGCGACCGTAATCTTGTAATAGTGGGTCTCCAGTTCGGAACACTCATTGAGGATGGCCTGCTCACCCGTCAGGGCGATCTGTTCGATCGGCGTGATCTCTGGAAAGCCGGGGCTGTCGGGATAATAGAGGACGCTGTCCGCGAATCCGGCTGTAAAGGCATTCCAGACTGTGAAGGTGGCCAGGGAGCGACCAAGGTCGTTGCCCTCGCTGCGCAGGGCCCGGTCGAGGGCATCCAGGGGCTCCTGGTCGCGCAGCTCCTCCCACATCCTGCGGATCAGGGCATAGCCATGACTCTTGTGGAGCACGGTCATGTAGAGTCCCAGCCCATAGGTCATGCTGGAGAAGAGGTGAAACGGTCGGTTGGGTGAAGCGAAGAGGCTGCGCACGTACTGAAAGTAGTCATTGACCTCGCTGTAGGCCACATCCTCGAACCAGGTCGAGGATGCTTCGAATAGGAAACGTGAGTCCATGCGCGTGGATGGAAAAAAGCGATAAGCGCCCTGAAGCATGTGGAAAAATTCGTGCGCAGCTGTGACGTGCAGAGCGTCGATGCCTTTGGTCTCAAAGCCGGAGCCGGTGAAGCGGTTGTCGATGACGATATAGCTTGTGTAGCGCTGGCTGTCCGAGCCCTCGACGGGATTTTCGTAGCGTGTTTCGCCATAAGCCGAAAAGCGCATGATGTAGATGTCTAGTTCGGGTCCATCGATGCCGCCGTCGGCCGGCGGGGGTGCAAAGCCCATTTTATTGACAAGGAGATCATAGACATAGTCAAAGGAGAGGCAGGCCTCCGCGACGAAATCGCTGGCGGCCGAGTCCGAGCCGGTCTCTGCATAATGAATGCGAAAATGGCCCGCCGGGCTGACAACTGAAAGTGGCAGCCGGCCAATAGCCGGCCGGGCGAGGAGCGGCGCCAGCAGGTTTCTCTCTTCTGCTGCAAGTGCAGGCAGGAGCGCTCTGGCCTCCGCCGAGAACAGCGAAGAGCAGTGCAGGTGGTCATTACCGGCGCCCCGGTAGCGCGGAGGCAGCCGGGCTGGATCCTCAGCCGCAATGAGCTGAAAGGCGAGGTATTCCGCCCTGGAGATCGCACCTGCTTCCAGATCCTGTTGCAGCATCATCTGAAGCTGTTGCCCGGCCTGGGCGCCGGCGGCCCAGAAGGCCGCTATGAGGAGAATGGTATGCAATCGCATGGGCACGTCAGTTTTTAAGGCGGAAGGCCAATCGGATGGGGACACCCAGAAATCCGAATCGGGCCCGCAGCTGGTTTTCGAGATAATTGCGGTAGTTTTGTTTGATACCGCGGGGTTCATTAGTGAAAATGATAAAGACGGGCGGATTGACCTTCACCTGGGTCATATAGTTCAGCTTGACCCACTTGGTTCCATAAGCGGGCGGGTGATTTTTCTCCACGACATCCTGGAGAAAACGGTTCAGCTCGGGAGTCGACACCGAACGTTGGCATTCGTCGTAGACGGTGAGGGCCAGATCAAGAAGTTTGAAAACCCGCTGTTTTTCGAGAACCGAGATGAACAGCATCGGGATGAAAGCAAGATCTCTGAGGGCCTCGTTGATATCGGCTTCAAAGTTTTTCGCGGTCTGGTTGTCCTTCTCGATCGCATCCCATTTGTTGACGCCGAGCACGATCCCTTTGCCGGCTTGCGCAGCCGCCTGAAGGATGGTCTTGTCCTGATCGGCAATCGGCATGGTGGCATCGATGAGGACGACCGCTATATCGCAGCGTTCGAGGGCGTGGTAGCTGCGCACTGTGCTGAAATACTCGACATTTTCTTTAACCCGGGCGCGTTTGCGCAGTCCAGCTGTATCAATAAGGCTGATCTGGCGTTCCTTGTAGCGGAGCCGGGTGTCGATCGCATCGCGGGTTGTACCGGGCACGGGGGTGACGATTTGTTTATCGGTGCCAAGCAGGGCATTGACATAGGAGGATTTGCCGACATTGGGCCGGCCGAGGATGGCGATATGCACCGTCTCTCCCTTCTCCTCCTCTTCGGGCGGTGCCTCCTTACGCGGCAGCAGAGCGATGAGGGCATCGAGGAAATCTCCCATGCTGCGTCCGCTCATGGCCGAGATGACGTAAGGTTCGCCCAGGCCGAGGCGGTAGAATTCGCCCATATCGGCCTCGCGAAACTCGTTGTCGACCTTGTTGACCGCGACGATGACCCGGGACTGGACGCGCTGGAGCAGACGAGCGATCTCCTCATCCATGGCGGTGATGCCGGTGGTGACATCGGTGACGAAGATGATAACATCGGCCTCATCGATGGCATAGTGCACCTGTTCGCGGATGGCCTGTTCGAAGATATCCTTGCTGTTGGCCACGTAGCCGCCGGTGTCGATCAGATCGAAGGCGAAACCTGCCCATTCAGCCGGCTGATATTTGCGGTCGCGGGTGACGCCGGGCTGATCATCGACGATGGCCTCCCGCTTGCGGATGATGCGATTGAAAAGCGTGGATTTGCCGACATTGGGCCGGCCGACAACTGCGATGACGGGTTTTTTCTTCATATTCTCTTCAAATAGGTAAACAACTCTGCAAAACTCTCCTGCGGTGCCAGAATAGGCCTCTTCAGGGCTGCAGCAAGCTCCTCGACATCGAGGCCATCCAGAAAGAGGCCGTCGCCGTTGCGGCAGTTGGGTGGAATCATGATCAGATCGGGCCGCGTCCGGCTGCGCAGCCCTTCGATGATATCCCCGCCGGTGACAAGTCCGGAGACCGTGACCTTGCCGCCAAAGAATCGATTTCGGATCGGGATGAGTTCGGCCTGCACTCCCTTGACGGTGTTGAGGACGGGCAGGATCCGGTCGGCCAGGACGGGGGCGGCGAGTTCACCCGTTGCGATTGTCACCCTGACGGGTTTAACTTCGCGCGGAAAGCGGTATTTCTGCCTTGCAAATCGGTTCAGAAAGGCGCGGGTCATGCCGACCCCGTTTTCGATCTGGGGGAAATCGTCATAGCGCGAAGCCGCGGGCAGAGGCGCGCCGGCGAGCAGATAAAACTCATCCGCCAGGTAAACGAAAGCAATGCCCAGGCGGGTGCGGAACTCCTTTTCCCAGCGCTTCTGCCGGTTGAGGAGGGCGGCCGCTTCTGCGGCAGTGATGGCACGCAGCGTGGTCAGACCTTCGCGGTGACCGGTGAGTCCGAGGGGAACGACCGCGACGGATTGGACCGCCGGGAAGAAGCTGGAGAGGTCGGCCAGAGTCCGTTCAAGATGTTCGCCGTCATTCCAGTCAGGGCAGAGCACGATCTGGGCGTGTAGTTCGATGCCGCCCCTGGCCAGAAAATCGATCTTTTCGAGCAGCCGGTCGTTTCTGCGCAAGCCGAGCATCCTGCGGCGCAGATCGTCTTCCGTGCTGTGAACGGAAATATAGAGCGGCGAAAGGCGCTGTTCGACGATGCGTTCCAGCTGGCTGCGTGATAGATTGGTTAGGGTGACATAGTTGCCATAGAGAAAGGAGAGGCGGTAGTCCTCATCCTTGAAATAGAGCGATTTGCGCAGTCCGCGGGGATTCTGATCGACAAAGCAAAAGACGCAGTGGTTGCCGCAGGAGCGGTACTCCATTTCGGCAAATTCAACCCCGAGCCAGCCGCTCTCTTCCGGCGCGACAGGCACATTCCATATGTGCTCGCCGCGGCGCAGGTGCATGGTGTAGCCCTCTTCCGCCGAGTAGAACTGGAAGTCGATGGGATCGCGGATATCTTTGCCATCGATGGCGACAATATCATCACCCGGCTGCAGGCCCAGCCTGGCAGCCAGGCTATCCGGTTGCACAACGCTAATTTTCATTGCGTTTGCGTCGCCAGATTTTGCGCCGGTAGGAGTGCATGCCCACAGAGATGAAAATCTTCAACGAAGCGGCGAGCGGAACGGCGAAGATCAGGCCGACAAAGCCAAGAAAATGGGCGCAGATCAGAATTGAAAAGATCACCCAGACCGGGTGCAGCCCGACGCGGTTGCCGACAATGCGCGGCGAGAGTACAGAATTCTCGAGGATGCGGATGCTCTCAACAGCGATGATCACCTTCAGGCTGGTCATGAGCGGATCTGGGCTGGCGACAGCGGTCAGCAGTCCGACGAAAAGGGTGATGGCCAGGCCGACATAGGGAATGATATTGAGGGCGCCGGCCATGATGCCGATCAGGAGGGCATATTCGACCCGGAAGAGAAGCAGGAGCAGAGTGGTCAGAATGCCCACCAGCAAGCAGACGATGAACTGTCCCCTGAAAAAGCCCGAAATGATGGAATCAACCTTTTCCACATATTCCCGCACCACCCAGCTGGTCTCGATCGGCAGCAGTTCAAGGATCCAGCGCCGCACTTTGTGGAAATCCTTGAGGAGATAGAAAAAGAGAAACGGCGTCAGGATCAGATAGAGCAGCTTGGGGAAAATATGGGGCAGTCCCTGGGTGAACTCGATCACCTTCTGGATGAGCAGATCCGAAATTTTGGCAAGGCGGTGCGGCACCTCGCGATTGAGGATCTCCTGGATCTTGGCCACCTCCTCCTGGGTATCACCAAAGATAGCGACCCCGCCGGTGTTGATCCACTCACCGATCTTGGGAGGCAGCCCCATGACGAAGGAGACCATATTGCCAATTTCGCTGATGATTCTCGGCACCGAGAGAATCATGATCAGGATAAAAGCGCCCAAGCTGAGAAAGACAATAATGCTGACACTGAGCAGGCGCGGCACGTTCCTGCGCTCCAGCCGGGTGACCAGGGGGTCAAAAAGATAGGCCAGGCCGAAAGCGATCGCAAAGGGGGTCAGGATGTCCAGGGTATCGCGGATGAACCAGAAAAGAAAGACCACAATCACCACGACCAGAAGGTTCCTGGCCAGGGGATTTTTGTGCAAGGGAGCCAGAACGGCGATGAGAATGAGGGCCAGCAGCGGCGGAATCAGGGTGAGACGCAAGGCGTAAAAGAACATGGCCAGCAGCAGGGCCAGAAATACGATAAAGAGGATCTCGAAGGGGTCGTATTTTGATCGATTATAGTCCATCACGCTACTTTTTTGCCTTTGCGTCGAGTTCCTTGTTCCATTTCACCCATTCATCGGTAGAATCCGCCTGCTGGTCGAAGAGTGACTTGGCAAATTTGCCATCCTTGCGCACGACGATCTGCTGTCCGCGGACGATTTGCTGCCACTCCTCGAGAGTTACCTGAAAGGGGCCGGCGACTTGCACCGGGCCCTGCACCTGCCGCGGGGGGCCGCCGCGAGGTTCCCGGGGCATGGAGGTGCTCCAGGAGGTCACAGGGCCGACATCGACCTTGCCATCGTAAACCTTGCAGGTGGTGGCGCTGTCAGCGGTCACGCTGTAGATGGTTCCCCGGATCGCGCAGACCGCTGTCGGCGCCTTGAGCTGAAAATCCTTTTTACCCGGTTTGGCGGTCGAGGCATTGATCCAGCTTTCGCCCTGCGGCAGTTCCGCCTTGAGCTGGCGGGTTTGTCTTTTAAGATTGACATCGACAAAATAGAAGCTGCTGTTCTCGCCGATGCGGATGATCGTCCCGTCCGTCAGGGTGATTTCGCAGCGGGATTCGACGAGAGTCTTGACCATATCGCCGTCCATAACCGGGGCTTTAAGTCTGGCTGGAGACCAGACTTCGCTTTTAGCAGGTTTGACCTGGATGTCTCCCCGGGCGCCGAGCAGAAAGGTTATCGTCCCCACTTTTTCGGCTGTGGCCGGCGTGACAGTGAAGACCAGAACAGCAGCAGCAAGCGCCGCAGTCGATCTGGAGCGGATTGACAGTATTCTGCAAAAGCCGAACATGGGTATCTCCCCTTGACTTGGGTCCGGGTCACAAGCAGGCTTTTCGAGCGGTCAGGCGCCCGTTCGGAGGCGCAGCAAGTCGCTGCTATTTCAACCGCACGATATCGTTGCGCTGAAATCCGCTGCCGCTGATAATTTTGCAAACGGAGGCCCTGCCGTTGCCGACGGTGTTGTTGACGATCTCGATGATGCCCAACTGGCTCTCCTCGGAACCGAGCGAGATGCCGCTGTCGGGGTCGATCAGTTCCTCCCCCGGCCGGAAGACGAGCAGCCGTTGACCGGGCACGAGCCCGGCGGAAGCGCCCGCATTGATATAAACCTCAGCGTCGGCCTTGATGACTTTGGCCTGCCAGACGATGCCGGCGGTATTGACATCGATTTTGCTGACGATTTCGTCGATGGCGGCTCGGGTTGCCTTGCCGGCGATCGATTCGTCAAATTTGTCCCGATTTTCAAAATCAAACTCTTTGGAACTGAGGGCGAGTCCTTTTTTGGACTCTTTTTTACGAACATTTTCGGCGGCGAGAATCTCGCCGGTGGAGGTATTCACCATGCGAACGTCGACAGCCACGGTGGCGGCGGTCGTTTTAAGGCCCAGACCGAGCCCCTTTTGATTCAGGCTGCCCCCCATATTATCTTCTGACCAGCCGAATTCAGTGACCGCTCCGATGACAGCCAGATCGACACCCAGCAGCTGCCCGACTTTGGCGGCGCTCTCCTGGGTAACAGCGCCGGAGAGGCCAAGGGACTGCTCCTCCATGACCCGGTTGAGCTCCTTTCGTTCGAGGACCTGATAGCGTCCACTCTTGACCAGTTCGGTGATAAGCATATCGGCCATGCCTTCACCGACCGACTGGCCGCTCCACCAGCGGTTTTTGTGGCTGGTCTTGTCTTCAAAGGTAAAGACCGCAACGCGTTTTTTCATGACCGGGGTCTGCGCCATCAGCCCCCCAATGGCTGTCATAAGCAGCAGGAGCGCGACTGCTGCGTGACCTTTTAAGGATTTGCCCATGCAGAACTCCTCTCTTTCCCTGTTTGCCCGCCAGCTTTCCGTCCCGGTTACTCCACCACAGAGGAATCAGGTTCTGAATCCATCTCCGTTTCGGGCATTTGGAGATGAGCGAGCCTGATCGTGATCTTGTTGGCAGTGACACTGAGCACGGAGAGGGCATAGTCCTTCAGTTCCCGTCCGTCGAGCTCACGGGCGAGCTGGTCCGCGTTGCCCTGGATTTGCACATCGTATTCGGCCGTGGAACCGGCGAGATTGCGCTGGTTGACCGATTTGATACCACGGGCGGCATAGCCGAGGGCGCCGCGGAAATTGGCGGCCTCGCTGTAGCTGGTGATGCCGGTTACGAGCAGTTTGACGGTATTGGCGCTGTAGACCCGGCTCTGCCATTTGTCGAGGATTTTTGCGATCAGCTCGTCGCCGAGCAGGTTGGCGGCTTTTTCGATCGCCTTGCTCCCTCCCACCAGTTCATCGATATGAGGGTAGGCAGCGGTTTTGCTGGCGGAAGCGATGACCGTGCCGACATCGGCATCAATAACCCGGGCGGTGAGGCTGGCCTGGCATGATTTCATGCCGCCGAGATTGATGCCGGTAGCCACTTTGGCCATAGCCTTGCCGGTGACGACCACTTCAGCTTCGAGGGCGGCCCCGATGGCAGCGGCCGCCTTGGGATCGCCGTTGATGGCGGCGACGACCGCATCCCGCTCCCGGTTCTGACGGACGACCGCGGGGTCGACGACCTGAAAACTCTTTTCGAGGAATTTGTTCATCAGAGTGGTCTCGGAGACCGTGACGTCAACCTCGAAATAGTGATAGCGATCCTGAGCTGCGCCGATATTCTGCTCATCGATGATGAACATGACGCGCGGATTGCCCATGCTCTGAATGAGATTCTGGACGGCCTCTACATCCCTGGCCATGCTGGTCTGATCAACCGTGGCGAGTATCTTTACTTCATACATATCCTCGCCGTTCTTGCCCTCACCCAGGATTCTGAACGTGCGCACATAGCCCCTAGTCCAGGAGAGAATGCGGTCTTCCATCACCTGATAATTTTCAACGCGGGTCTGGGCGTCGATGACCGTGCCCAGGACGTACTCCACGGCCTTGCGCTTGGCATCGTCGAGCGCGCGATCACGCGCAGCCGGAACGTCATTGAAAGTGATAGCCCCGAAGCCGGCCGCTTCGACCTGGGTGCCTCCGGCGGGTGCCTGCGAAAGCAAGGGGCTCCACCACAGGAGGCCAATGCCAAGGATGAGCAGGATTTTTCTGTTCAAGGAGTACTCCTCACTTCTGTGGATAAACACCGCGGTTCACAGGCTCAGGTACAAGAAAGGTGAGCGGGATCGATCGCATCGCTCACCTTTCCCTGGAAGAATCCGGGATATAACAAGGACTAGAAGGCGAGACGCATGGCGTTCTGAAACTCCCGAATGATCAGCAAGGCGTCCGCGCCGGAAACATGCGACTTTAGATCAAAGGCTCCTGTCATCTTGTCCGCCTTCATAATGCCGCGGTCTACCATCAGGCAAACGGCGTTATAGGCATAATGAGTGGGGTTGACATCGGGAAAACGGGAGGGCTGGCCGATGTATCTGGTGGCCAGAGTCTCGTCTCCGGTGGCCATGAGCAGGACATTCTGGAGAAGCATGGCATAATCGACGCGCGTGATCTTTTCATCCGGGCGGAAGGTACGGTCTGGAAAAACCTCCATGCCCCTGGCGGCGATGATCTCGTTAATCCAGCTCCGGGCCCAGTGGCTGTCGATATCCGTGACGGCAGCGGTTTGCGTGGTCACGCTGGTCTGCACTGCCATCGGATCCGCCGGGGCCTTGAAGCCGGTATCGTAGACGGGCGCACGTTTGGTCTTGAGGATCTCCATGAGCTTCAGCTCATCCATAAAGAGCACAGCGACATCAGCGCGGTCGATCTCGTCGATGAGGGCGATTCTGGCTCCGACCTCGCTGCCCGGGGAGGCGCGTTGAATCTTTTGCATCCGCTCCCAGGCCTGATCCGCCTGGCCGGCATAGTCACTCTTGAGGGCGATCACCTTGCTGTAGAGGTTGGCCGCCTCGCCGAACTGGAGGCCATCCTTGAAGGCCTCGCCCTTGAAAAAGAGGGCCTTGGCAGAGGAGGGATTGACAGCGAGGGCTTTGTCGTACTGCTTCGCCGCTTTCTCGACCCAGTCATCGCCCTTCCGCTCCATGGCGAGGATGCGCCCCTTGATGACCAGAGACTCGACCGATTTACCGTTTTTACCGAGCGCCTTGTCAGCCAGTTCATGGGCCTTCTTGTACTCCCCCTGGGTGGCGGAGATCATGGCCAATCCGGACAGGGCTTCGCCATACTCGGGATCGAGAGCGACAGCGCGTTCGAATTCCGACCGGGCGGAGGTCAGGTTGCCGCGTTCCAGCTCGTACATCCCGCGGCCGAAATGTTTGTCGGGGGTATCCTGAACGGAGGCCTCCTTGATGGCCTTGGGACCGCAGCCTGCGGCCAAAAAGAGCAGAAGAACGGCTGCCCCACAATAACAGAGAAATCTTGGTTTCATCACATTCTCCAGATTCAATGAGCCCGGCGCACCCTAATCGACTATGAACATCACCTTGCAGTGGTCGAGGAAATTCTGCGAAGCCGCAGCACTGCGGATCGCTGCGGCCGAGGCATCGGCTACCACGACATCGGCTTTATTATCGCCGGAAACACGAACGGCCTTGACGACGAGAGGATTGCTGGTGACCCGCTCGTTGGCGCGGGCGCGGCTGAGATCCTTGTCATAGCCGACCATGCCGATCTGCACCGCCCATTCACGGCTGACGTTCTTCGAGCCGTAGATCTCTTCCCCCGCCTCATCAAGGATTTTGGGCGACATGGCTGGACGAAGCCCCATCCCCTTGGCATCGATAACCAGGCCGGTGTAGGCGCCGTCATTCCCCTGGGGGGCAGGTGCAGTGCCCTGCGGCTGGGAGGTTACGTGAGAAGGCATCGGGCGCCCCGCCGGCCAGGGCTGGCCGCAGGTCGGACAGACGGCGGTGGCAGGAGCCGTGGTGACCGGACCGAGGCTTGAACCGGCGGGCTGGGGCAGCAAGGCATCGGCGAGAGCACCGGATATGGGCATCTCGATGGTCACCTCGATGTCGCCGGTCGACATGTATTTGGTGTCGACCACGGTGAAATTGCGCAGCACCCCGTTCACCCGCGTGACGATGACATCATTCTCGACCATGAAATTGCGCACTGTGGTTTCCGAGTCGAGACTCATGCCCTTGACGGTCTCGAGCAGATTGCGCAGGGCGACGCGTTTGGCCGCCTCGAGAGCGCCGGCTCGCTGGGCGGTCTCTGGCATGTTGGGATTGGGAGAACCAACGCCGGTTGAGCGCAGGATCTGATTGGACCAGTCAATGCTGCCAACCGCGCCAACCTGTTGGGTGACGGTCTGGGCGAGGCAGGGCATCGCGACCAGGGCGATCAGCATGGCGGTCACCGACAGCAAACGATCGATTCTCATTACATCCTCCTCGACGATTCAGGTTGTGAGTACAGCATAGTTTACAGCGCGATGGTATCATGTCGGGTGATAGCGGTCACAAAAGGCTGGATTAAACCACCCACCGGTCTCCCGGCCGTAACCGGATTCCATCCCCAAAAGAAAGAGAGGCCGAATCGGATCCGGCCTCGCAACAGATGATATAACTTAGCAAAGAAACAAGAGATTGTCAAGGGTAAATTGCAGAGTGGCCGATGCAGAACGGGGCAAACTACGGCCTGCAGCGGGATCGGCCGGGAAAATAATCCCGATTTATTTTGTTAATATTTGCTATATTGGAGCCCGCATTTTACCCTGTTCCAAGAGAACTTTTGCGGCCGTTTTCCGTTATTATGAGTGTAATCAGGAATGGCAATGGTCTATACGGATGAGCAGCATGAACTGATTGTGGCAGCTCAGGCGGGTGATGAAAACGCCCTCGCGCGCCTCGTCCAGCTGCATGCGTCCGATGTCTACCGGTTCCTGCTGCATCTGTGCGGGAATCAGGCCCTGGCCGAGGATCTTTCGCAGGAGACCTTTTTAAGGGCGCTGCCGGCCATCCAGAAATACGAATTTCGTGCACCGTTCCGTGCCTGGCTCTTTCGCATCGCTGTCAATCTGCTGCGCGATGACCGGCGGCGAGTCGCCGTGCGCAAGCTGCTGGGCAGCGACATCTCCGACGACGACTATCTGCACCTCGCCAGTGCGGATCCGCCTCCCGATACGCTGGCGGAAAAAGAGGAATTTCGTCGCGAGCTCAACCAGGCGCTGAACAAGCTTCCGTTGGCGCTGCGTACTGTTGTCGTCATGCGCGACCTGGAGGAGATGAGTTACGTGGAAATCAGTCAAGCCCTGGGCTGGCGGTTGGGGACGGTCAAGTCCCGTCTTTTTCGCGCCCGCCAGGAACTGGCCGCACTCCTGCGGCCTTACTGGGAGGATCAAGAATGAACCGGCGTCATCCCCGGAAACTTCTTTCGCTTTACCTGGACCAGGCCGTCTCTCCGGCGCAAAAGCAGAGGGTTGAAAAGCATCTGCAGCAGTGTGCCGGCTGTGCCAGGGAGGCGGCAAGCCTGCAGCGGCTGCGGCAAGAGATGAGCGAGCTCCCCAGGCCGCCCGTTCCCCCCGGTCTGGCCGCTCGCATCATGGCCCAATACCGGAGCCAGCAGCGCGCCTCGTTCTGGGGCAGCTTCGACATTGCTCCCCGGCTGCTGCAGCCCGCGATGGTGCTTCTCCTTCTGCTGACAATGCTCGCTTTCGTCTGGAAAGGGCGCGGCGAAAATATCTACGATCAGGCCATCAAGAGCTATACCGCTGTCTATGAGAACAGCAGCAGCTGGAGCAGCCTCAACAACGATGAGGAGGCGCTGCGTTTCGCCCTGAATCATCCCCCGCAATCCCATCAGGAGCGTGATAATGACCAATAGAACCAAAGCACTGATCAGCCTGCTCGCGGCTTTTCTGTTCGGATTCGCTCTCTGCTTTCTGCTCCTGCATCTTACGGCTCCGAAAGGACGTGCGCATCACGGCAAACCTTCTCAGGAACAGTTCACGCAGAGTATCATCGACAAATTTACCAGGGAACTCTCCCTGAATGAACCCCAGGTCGAAGAGCTGCGTACACAGCTGCAGCAGCTCCGCGTGCGTTTTGATTCCCTGCGCGTTAACAATGCGGCCCTCTCCGCGCAGCTGCGCGATGATTTTCGCGCGGAATTCAGCAAGGTTCTCACCAGCGAGCAACAGCAAAAGTTCGTTGAATTCAATCGCAAAGAAGACGAAAGGTTCAAGGGCAAAAAGTGACCTTTGCCCGGATCCGGCCATTTTACAACTTTTTCATGGAGTCTCGAAGCAAATGAAGAAATGGATTATAGCAGCAGCGGGGGTCGCGCTGGCCCTGTTCATCTGGTTTTTTACCTGCAGCGAGAAAAAGGCGCCGATGGCGATGGCCACCCTGCCGCAGACCGACAAGGTGATGCGCGGCGATCTGCGCGTCGAGGTGTCAGCGAGCGGCGTAGTCGAGCCGATCAACAAGGTGGAGATTAAAAGCAAGGCCAGCGGCCAGATCGAGGAGATGCGGGTGGAGGAGTCGGATCCGGTCGTTCGCGGCGATTTGATCGCCCGTCTGGATCAGCTCGACACCCGGAACTCTTACAATACCGCCAAAGCGGATCTCGAGGTCGCCGAGGCCAATGTTAAGCAGAAGCAGAGCGATTTTGACCGCAAGGCGGAGTTGTTTGAAAAGGGCCTGCTCTCAGCAGCCGATTTCGATAACGCCAAACTTGCCCTGGTGGAGGCCAAAGCGCAGGTAGTGCGCGGCAAGATCAACCTGGACAATGCCGACATCAAACTCAAGGAGACTGTCGTCCGCTCCCCCATTGATGGCGTCGTGCTGACCAAGGATGTCGAGGTGGGTCAGATCATCGCTTCAGGCATCTCTTCGGTTTCCGGCGGGACTTTGATCGCAACCGTAGCGAACATGCAGAGGGTCTACGTCAAGGCCGACGTCGATGAGGTCGATATCGGGGTCATCCGGCCCGACATGTTGTCCACGGTGGTCGCAGATGCCTATCCCGACAAGGTCTTCAACGGCAAAGTGATCCGTATTGCCGCCCAGGGCAAGGTTGTCTCCAACGTGACCACCTTTGAGGTCACGATCCAGGTTGAAAATCCGGAGTCAAAGCTCAAGGCGGGAATGAATACCTCGGTAGAGATACTGATCGCTGACAAGAGAGATGTGCTGCTGGTTCCTAATGAGGCCCTGATGTCGCGCAAGGAACTGCAGCAGGAGCTCGCCAAGCTCAAGCTGCTGACTGACCCGGAGTCGATAAAAAGCGGCAAGCCACAGGGCGGCATGGCGGCGGCCGGAGGCCAGGAAGGACGCGGCAGGGGCATGCGCCAGGCGGGCGGCGGGCGGCCGGGTAGTGACGGGCCGATGAGCACACCGGGTGGGATGGCCGGAAGGGGCCAGCCGGAGGGAGCGCAAGCCGCCGGGGATGAGGAACTGCGGCGCGGCGTCATCATCCAGCAGGGGAATGAGTATGCGATCCGCATGGTCAAGACCGGCGTCAGCAGCCTCGATCAGACTGAAGTGCTCTCGGGTCTCGCTGAAAATGACCAGGTGGTCTACACTTTCTATTCCCGGGCAACGGAAGCGAGTGCGCAGCAGCGGGAGCGCATGACGGCGATGCAGAGCCAGCGCAGCGGATTTCGCAGCAATTAACCGGCCGCAAGCCCTTCTCAGCGAGGAAAAAAGGTGAAGAAAAAGCTTTTCTCAGAGTTCAACGAGAGTCTCAAGATCGCCCTCAGTTCTCTGGCCGCCAACAAAATGCGCGCCACTTTGACCATGCTCGGCATCATCATCGGTGTGGCGGCGGTGATCGCAATGGTAGGGATCGGCTCCGGTGCGCAAAAGGCCATCGCCGACCGCATCCAGGCCATGGGCTCCAATCTCCTCTTCGTCCAGCCCGGTTCGTCCCGGCAGGGCCATATCCATTTCGGTTCCGGCAGCATGATCACCCTGATGCCCGAGGATGTCGATGCCCTTAAGGCGAACAGCCGCTATATCGCCGCCGTTCTCCCGGAATTCAACCGCAGGGCTCAGGCCCAGTTCGGCAACAAGAACTGGAATACCTCAATTGTCGGCACGGTACCGGAATATTGCGATGTCCGCAATGTCAGGGTGACTGACGGGCGCATGATTACCCGGGACGAGGTTGATAATACCGAGCGTGTGGCCGTGATCGGTACCGAGGTGCGGACCAATCTTTTCGGCAGCGCATCGCCCCTCAACGAGACCATCAGGATCGCCCAGGACAATTTTGTCGTGGTCGGCGTTTTCGAAAAGAAGGGGCAGCAGGGCTGGCAGAATCAGGATGACCAGATTGTCATCCCCTATACGACAGCACAGCGCCGCGTCTTCGGCGCCGATAATCTCACCGGCATCACCGTCAAGGTGCTCGATCAGGCCTATGTTCAGGAGGCGCTGGTCGAGGTGGAGAAGATCCTGCGCCGCCAGCACCGGCTCAACCGGGATCAGGATAACGATTTTTCAATCCGCAACCAGTCGGACATCATCAGCACCATGCAGGAGACTAACGAGACCTTCAATTTTCTGCTGGCGGCGATCGCCGGCGTTTCCCTGCTGGTTGGCGGCATCGGCATCAT
This sequence comes from bacterium, assembly GCA_029560815.1. Next base: position 4,089 of record JAKQKF010000284.1, on the reverse strand, counting down.
GAATATCATGCTGGTCTCGGTCACCGAACGGACGCGTGAGATCGGCATCCGCAAGGCGATCGGTGCGCGCCGGCGCGACATCATGATGCAGTTCCTGGTCGAGTCCATCGTACTCAGCCTCGCCGGAGGGACGATCGGCATTGTCGTCGGAGTGCTCGCCTCCTTCCTGCTGGCCACACTGGCCAACTGGAACACCCTGATTTCACCGGGCTCCATCCTGCTCAGCTTCGGCTTTTCCACTGCGGTCGGGCTCTTTTTCGGCCTCTACCCGGCGCGCAAGGCCTCGCTGCTCGACCCCATCACCGCCCTGCGCTACGAATGATATCGCGAGCCTGCCGGCGTCAGCCGACGGGCTCTGCACTTCTCCCTCCACTCATCTCCATTTCCGCCCTTCCGGTTTGCCAATGTATTTTGAAAAGTTATGGCCATTCTGCTTGCTTTTTTAGCCGTCCAGCCGTATATTTCAGCAATCGTATCGCCTGCACATCAGGGAGAATAATCCCAACCACATAAGGAATCTGTCCATGAAATTATGCCGGAAATCAGCCGCCTCCACCCTCCTGACGCTCCTGGCTCTGTTCTTTTTTGCATCCGGCCCGCTTCCGCGTATTTACGCCCAGAAGGCCGAGTTGTATGATGTCCTTTTTGGAGAAAAAGACAAGCAGCTCAAGTCCTACAAGAACGGCCAGGCCGATCTGCTCAGCCCGGGCCACTATGCCCGGGCAGTGGAATCCTATGCCAAAGCCAAGGAAGAGTTCAAAAAGGGCAAGGACACCGGCGAGGTGCGGAAGCGGCTGGCTGAGGTCGAGGCCGCCTTTCAGCAGATCGACAACACCCTCTGGTCGGGGAAAGGCCTTTTCGACGAGGTGCTCAAGGCCCGCGAAGACGCCCTCAATGCCCGCGCCCCTGAATTCGCTCTGGAGGATTTCAACGCCGCGGAAGAACTGCTGCGCTCCGCGGGCAATGCCCTTGAGAGAGCGGATCAGGAGCTCACGCGCGAGAGGAACAACAAGGCCAAAGCCAGATTCAGGGAGACCGAGCTGAATGCGATCAAAAAGAGCATCATGACGCCGGCGCACGAGGCCCTGAACGCGGCCCTCAAAGCCAAAGCGGACAAATCGGCGCCCAAGAGCTATACCAAAGCCAAAGATCTGCTCATCCTCGCTGAAGAGATCCTCAACAGCAACCGCTATGCAGTCGCCGACGCCACCGCCAAGGCCGAAGAAGCCATTTACCAGGCCCAGCACGCCATCAAGATCACCGATCTGCTCCAGTCCAGAAAGTTTTCACAGGAGGAGCTGGTCCTCCTCTATGAGACCGGACTGGCCCAGGTGGCAAAAGAACTCGGCTATGACGCGGCCTTTGATCAGCCGATCGCCGACATCATCAATACGATGGCCAACTCAGTCCGGAGCCTCCAGGAGGAGAACAAGCAGCTCGAGAACGATCTGCAGGAGAAGCAGGAACTGCTCGAGAAAGCGCAGCAGGCGACCGACGCCGAGCGGGCGAGGGCAAAAAAGCAGATCGAGGCACTGGCGGCCAGGAGCGAAACGGACATCGCGCTGGCTCAGCAAAAGGAGAGCGCCCTGCAGGAGGAGCTGGCGAAAAAAGAGGCGGAGCTGCAGAGAAAACAGCAGCGGGAAGCCAAAATAGCCAAGATCCGCAGGATGTTCCTGCCGGAAGAAGCAAAGGTTTTACTCGAGGAGAACCAGTTGATCATCCGGCTCATGAGCCTTACTTTCCCCATCGGCAAGGCGATCATTCAGCCGGAGTATTTCGGTCTGCTCTCGCGCGTCCAGCGCGGGATTCGCGAGTATCCTGATGCCAAAATCACTATCGAGGGTCATACCGACTCGTCAGGAGATGAGCGGTATAACGAGCGTCTCTCGACCAAACGGGCCGAGGCGGTGCGCGCCTACATCCTCTCCAATATGGTTCTGGCGACGGACCAGATCGATGCCGTGGGATACGGTGAAAGCCGGCCGGTGGCCAATAACGATACCGAGGAGGGGCGTGCACAGAATAGAAGAATTGATGTTCTGATCACCATTGACTAGTCCAGCTGACATTCAACCCGGACGCGATGCCGCTGTTCATCGCGAACATTCATAGCCGCAGCTTTGACCACGCAATGCAACTGTTCAAGAGAAGAAGGAGGATGTGATGAAAAGAGGGATTCTGGTGCTGGTCGGTTTTTCCCTGATGCTCCTGCTGAATTCGGCCTTCGCGGCGGACAAAATCATCCCCCAGATCCGGCAGGGTGACAAGGCGCTGCTTTTCACCATCAACGGCCTGGGCTCCTTTGGCGTTGATGGAGCCAACGCAGGCATGCTCATCGAGGAGAACAGCGGCGACATTGATACGACGCCCTGCTACGGCGTCGGTTTCAAAAGCTTTATCTCCAACCGGATCGCCCTGCGCGTAGGCCTCGCCTACATGAAAGCCTCGGTGACTACAGAGACTGATGACGGCGATGAGGTGGACAGCCGTTCCCTGCTCTCCCTTCAGCCGGCGATCGAATACCATCTCTGGCAGTCGGAGGCCGTCTCCATCTACAGCGGCGGCCTGCTCCAGTTCACCCAATTTGCCGCCAGTTCAGAGGTGCCCGATGCCGATGAAGTGACGCTCTCCAGCAGCAGCCTCGGTTTCGCCGCTCTTCTCGGCGCCGAGTTCTATCCCTGGAAGAACGTCAGCTTTGCGGCGGAGTACCAGCTCGGCTTCGCCAGTGGTTCGAGCAAGTATGACGATGGCACCGACGAAATCGAAGGGCCCAAGGCCTCCATGATGGGCATCCATACCGTCGGCGTGACCGTGGCCTTCCACTTTAAATAAGCAGCCTCCACCTGAGCAGCCGGTCAATTTTTCTGCGGCCGGATCAGCACTATCCGTAATTAAAAAGAGCCGTCTCTCCCCCGGAGGCGGCTCTTTTTACTGTGATCCTGAGAGCTGCACTGACTGCTCCTGAACCGTTTCACTGTCATCTTTGGTTCCATCCGCCTGGCCTGACGCTGCCGGAGTGCCCGGCGAAATCCGATTGTCTCCCCCCTACTGATAATAGGAGACGATTTTCGGCCGCTGCACCTCCCCCGGCCAGAAGGGATTGGTCAGGTTTTCCGAGGCGGGGCGATAGTAAATGCTGACATTCCCCTGAAAACTCATCTCGTCCTTGCTCACAACCAGGCCATGGATGACATTATTGCCGGAAAAAACGACCTCATCGACCGCATAAAATTGTCCTGTTGCGGAAGCATTGCCATGAAAAGTGATGCTCTCCGCCGAATAGAAACCCAGATTGTTGCCGAGCGGATCGACGGAGATCGTACTGACGTTGCCGGTAACGTGAATCTCGCCCATCACGATAAAGACCCCGTAGCCACGGAAACTCCCGCTCAGAAAAAGGTCACCCTCGACATAGACAATTTCCGGGTTTTCATAGCTGCCCATCTGCAGCGCTGAAGCGTTGATTGTAGTGCTCGCCCCTCTGAAGACCCGGGTGGCGATGGCAATATAGGGTGCTGGATCAAACACAGGGATGTCGATGTTCGGCACCCGGCTGGTGACCGGTGCGGAGTTTGGATTGGCGTTCGGTACAAAGAAGCGCGAGGCCACGTTGGGATGGAGGGTTATATCATCGCAATAGGAACCGAACCCCTCCACGAGCACGCTGCCACTGGCACTCAGGTCCTTGTTGGTGTGGACATCCGAATTCCAGGACGAATTTCCGTCATCCTGCACGGAGATATTGCCGCCTAGATCGAGATCTTCGTCGGAGATCAAGGCGTATTTCATCCAGGGCGGAACCCCATCGGAGACCGGAATCTGGATGACCGCGCGGATGGTCACGATCTGACCGTTGCTGCTGCCGGTCGATGTAACCAGTCTCCCCCACTCCCCCACATCCGGTCCGCCCGGATAGCGGCTGGTAGTATTCTGAATATCCACCTGGAAGGTGCCGCTGCCAGCCTGCAGCGTCGAGGCAGTCGACCAGCTTGTATCCTGAGCCAGTTTCATGATGGTGTAATCGACGCCGCTCTCAGCCAGATTCTTGGCCTGGATGCGTGAATACTCATCCACCGCATTTACGGTCAT
>JAKQKF010000157.1 GCA_029560815.1 bacterium | reverse complement strand
CGGCGGCCACGAGCGCAAGTCCACCGGCAGCTATTACACGCCCTCCAGCCTCATCCATGAGCTGCTCGATTCGGCCCTGGATCCGGTGCTCGATGCCGCAGCCCGGCAGCCCGATCCGGAAGCGGCCATCCTCGCCCTTAAAATCTGCGATCCCGCCTGCGGCAGCGGCCACTTTCTCATCGCCGCGGCACACCGCATCGCGCACCACCTCGCCGCCGCCGTCACCGGCGAGAGCGAGCCCTCGCCCGAAGCCCTGCGCGCCGCCCTGCGCCGGGTCATTGGCCATTGCATCTACGGCGTCGACATCAACGAAATGGCAGTGGAGCTCTGCAAGGTCGGCCTCTGGCTCGAGGCCCTCGAACCGGGCAAGCCGCTCTCCTTTCTCGACCACCACATCCAGTGCGGCAACTCGCTTCTGGGTACCACGCCGGAGCTGATGGCCGCCGGTATTCCCGATGAGGCCTTTGCCGCCATCGAGGGCGACGACAAAACGGTCTGCACGTCAGCGAAGCGGCTCAACAAGAGCGAACGCGAGACCAGCCAGCAGGATCTCTTTTACGCGGCAACCGCGCCCTGGCAGCGGCTGGGCGATTTCGCCGGCGCCATGAAGGCCATGGACCGCGTCAGCGACGAAACCCTGGCCGGCTACCGCAGCAAATCGCAGCGCTACCAGGAGATCATCAACTCGCCCGCCTTTCTCTTCGGCCGCCTACTCGCCGATCTTTGGTGCGCCGCCTTTGTTTGGAAGAAGATTCGCGAGTTTCCTTATGCGATCACCAACGAGGTCTTTCGCACCATCGAGGGGGAGCCCGGGAGCATCCCCACCTGGATGTACGAGGAGGTGGAGCGGCTGCGGCGCCAGTACGGTTTTTTCCACTGGCACTTGGCTTTCCCCGAGGTTTTTGCCTCTGCCGGCAGGTTCGATGCAGCGGAAGGTGATGTAACCGAGGGAGGCGGCAACGCAGGAGGGTTCGATGTCGTGCTCGGCAATCCGCCGTGGGAGCATGTCGAGCTCAAGGAAAAAGAATTCTTCGCCTCCTCGCGGCCGGACATAGCCGGCGCCGGGACAGGAAATCAGCGAAAGCGGATGATAGCAGATCTTGCGCAGACCGATCCGGCGCTTTATCAATCTTTTTCCGAAGAGTTGCGCAAACACGATGGCATCGCCCACTTCATCGGCAATAGCGGGCGATATCCATTCTGTGGCAGAGGCCGGATCAACACCTATGCCGTTTTCTCCGAACTCAACCGCGCTCTGATCAATTCCGGCGGCCGGATCGGTTGCATCGTCCCCTCAGGCATCGCCACCGACGATACCACCAAATACTTTTTCCAGGATCTCGTCGCCCGCCGCAGCCTGGTCAGCCTCTACGATTTCGAGAACCGGGACGCTATTTTTATTGGCGTGCATCGCAGCTATAAATTCTGTCTGCTCACCCTCACCGGCGCGGGCCGGCCCAATCCAGCCG
>JAKQKF010000136.1 GCA_029560815.1 bacterium | reverse complement strand
GCAGTGGGAGAAGCAGTACCTCGAGAATCTGCTGGACAAATATAAAACCATCGCCAAGGTGGCCAAGGTGGCCGGTCTGAACCGCAAGACCATCTACCGGCTCATCGAAGCGCACGGCATCCTCTGGCCGCGCAACAGCACTGCCTCCGCCGAACCGGAGGAAGAGGAGCTGCCCGATGACCTCGAGGAGGAGGAAGAGGATTTGCTCGACAAGGAAGATGAGTGATCCGGATATTTTTTTCGACCCCGCCTGTAACGGCGGGTTTTTTTTATGGGCTGTAACAAAGCAGATACGTTTGCCCTGCGGGATGTCCATTTAAAGCAACGATTCTAAAAACAATAAAAACAATGCTATAATCGATAGCATCCTTTTCCGGCCCCTGCGCGGGTGACATTTTCGCGGTCCACTCTTTCTGCCTTTACACTTCCCGCTGATTACATCCTCGTAATTGCTTGAAAAATAAGAGGGAAAAAGAACGCCCTCCTCAGCAAATTCTGGCATAATAGTTGTTCGGCTATTTGGTGAAGTCAGCAGCTGCCCTGCCGGGAACCCTTCCTCCCGGGGAGATGGGGGGGACCCGTGCGGGGAGCTGCAGCGTTCAGGCGCAGGTAACCTATTAGGCGAAAGGTGCAACGAGGACCATGCAAACTACGCGCAAATTGGGCAGAACGATCGTCGTCGCCACGAGCGATCGGAATCTGGAAGAGACGCTGCGCGCACAATTGGCGACAGAATACCGCGTCGAGGTTGTCCGGCGCGGTGCAGATGCGATCCTGCGGATGCTGGAGCAGGAGATCGATCTCCTGCTGGTGGATATCGACATGAGCGGACAGGTCGGCACGGAGATCCTGCCCGTGATCCGCCGGCTGCGCCCGCGCCTGCCGGTCATCCTCATCTCCGATGATTTTACCTATCGTATTCGCAAAACCGCAGCTGAGCAAGGAGTGACTTTTCAAAGCATCAAGCCGCGTTCAAGCGATGAGACCGTTGAAATCGCCTCGGTCATGGCCAAGATCATCGCCCACAAAGAGGGCCTCCCCGTCAACTGAAAGAGTGACTTCCGGGTTGACGGCTGTGCACCCGCACCCTTGTTCTCCTTCCGTCAGCCCACTCAGCCGCAGCGTATCCGCCGGATACCGCCGTCAACCCGGAAGCTTCCATACCGCCCCGTTCCTTGCAGATCATGCCCGCGTTTTTCCGTTCATCCACTTTTATACCCCGACTTTCCCTTCCATCATCGCTCCGAAATGTGAGACATCCAGGCAACACTGATTCCGCAGTTATGTCCATCCCGCGTCCTTTTTGCAGAAAAAAATATTTACTAAACAATTATTAAAAAAGGGGGCGAGAGACGACTCAAGTCTATTATATAATAAAATTAACTCACCAAAAAATCGCTGCATAATTTATTCATCAGGCCCCGGCAGGGATTGGCACGACATGTGCCTAAGGAGCTGTGAATGGCGGCATTCCATGTCACGGCCGGAGGGCCGGGGTTGCCGGCAGGAGCGGCCGCCGTCAAATAACAGAAGTAGGCCTTGAATGAAGGAGAGGAGCAGATTCATGATTGAACATGCGAGAGATGCCCAACGAGGCGTTGAGAAGGATGTGAAAGACCGGCATTCTACCCGCATTGGGCGCGCACTCAGCCTGCTGGCGGTTCTTTTAGTGCTTGCCAGCCCCGGTTTTGCAGGCGGACTGTTGGTCAGCTGGGATCCCAATACGGAATCCGACCTGGCCGGCTACCGCATCTATTACGGCACCGAACCCGCGGTCTATACAGAGGTAGTCGATGTCGGCAATGTCACCTCCTACACCATTGAGAACCTGTTGGAGGGCGAGACCTACTTCCTGGTCGTCACGGCCTATGATCTGAACGGCAACGAAAGCCTGCCCTCCGCGGAGGTCGCCGCCACGGTGACCGCGGCGGAGATCTACATTACGCTCCTCAACGACGGCATCCAGCTGCGCTGGAGCGCCCTCGCCGGCGCAACCCATTACCGGCTCTACGTCTCCGACGATCCCTGGTTCACGCCGGAGACCATGGTCGCCGAGCTGACCGCGACCTCCTATACCGACGCGGTCAACTACAAAACGGTACCCTTCAGCCGCTACTACATCGTCCAGGCCTGCACCGGTGCCACCCCGATGTATTCATTTGACCGGGTCGGCGTCTACAGCCGGGGAGTGCGGGCGGGCCAGAACCTGGTTTCGATGCCGCTCCTTCCTGCGGACAACAGTGTCGGCGCCGTATTGGGCACTCAGCTCACCGGAGCGGCCAATGCCGGCCAGGCCGACAAGGTCCTCTACTGGAACGGCACGGACTATGAAAGCGCCTGGCTGGTGGAGGGAACCGGCACCAGCTATGACGGCACCTGGATGACCCAGGCCGGCGATCAGGCCTCACCGATGAAAATCGATCCCGACCACTCTTTCTGGGTGCTGCTGCGCAACTCGAGTCCCGATACGGTGCTGACTTTCACCGGCAAGGTGAGCAAGGAGGCCAACCGGGTCATCAATCTGGTGCAGGGCGCCAATTTCATCGGCACCTGTTATCCGGTCCCGGTCACACTGGCCGGGAGCGAACTGGCGACTGACGGTGTGGTCGCCGGCGGCTCCTCGAGCGGCGTATCCGACAAGATCATGCGCTGGCTCGGCACCCGCTATGAAGTCGCCTGGCTGGTGGGCGGAACCGGAACCGGCTGGGATGGCACCTGGCTGACCGAAAGCGGCTTCGCCGCCTCGACCATACAATTCAATCCCGGTGTCGGTTATGTTCTGTGGATCAAAGGCAATAATGCCTCCACGGTCTGGACCTACCCCAATCCGCGGCCTACTCTTTAAATCATTTGTCTGAAGGAGAAACAAGATGAAACGCCAATTCTTTTCCATCCTGCTTATCGTCCTGATGCTGGGGGCGCTGGCCTTCTCCGCTGCGGCGGGTACTTTTGAAGCCATGTCCACCACCGGCGTCCTCGATGCCGACGGCGCCGCTTTTCTGCAGGGCAACGTCATGCTCTTCAGCGGCGACCTCATCCAGCTCATCTGGGCCGGACCCAACGGCGTCGCTGAAGATCCGGACTCGCTTGGCAATGCCACCGGTGATGATGCCATTCTCGACTCCACCTTCATCGGCTACGGCTTTCCCTTCAATCCCGATGAGGGCAAGTTCAGCGTCATCTGGACTGATGACCTGATCACTCTCGGCAACGTCGTCTATCTGCGCGCCTGGAACAGCCCGGCAGTGCTTCCCGATGAGCCCGTCTATTTCGGCAACTCGGAACTTTATACTCTGCCCTCGAGCGACATGAACAGTCATGATTTCCGCACCTTTCAGGTGACCCAGGCGATGCACACCCCGGTCGAGCTGGCCTCCTTCACCGCCGCTTCGTTCCCCGGCATGATCCAGGTGAACTGGGTGACCCAGTCGGAGACCGATAACCTCGGTTTTCATCTCTATCGCGCGCTCTCTCCGAACGGAGAGAAGCAGCAGATCACCGACAAACTGATCGAAGGGGCGATGAACTCGTCGAGCCGTCACGAGTACACCTTTACGGATCGCAACATCGAGGACCAGGTGGTCTATTACTACTGGCTGGCGGATATTGCGCTGGACGGCCAGACCACCTTCAACGGGCCGCGCACGGCCGTGGCTGTGGCCAAGCCGACCGAGTATCTGCTGGCGCAGAATTATCCCAACCCCTTCAATCCTTCGACCAGCATCAGCTATACCCTGAAGGACAACGGCCACGTCAAGCTGGCGATCTTTAACATCCGCGGCCAGCTCATCCGGTCGCTGGTGGACAATGCCCAGATGGCCGGGCAGTACAGCATGGAGTGGGACGGCCGCGATGCCAACGGCAGCGTGGTACCGACCGGCACCTACTTTTATTCACTCGAGATCAACGGCTTCAAGGCGGTGCGCCGTATGACCATGGCCAAGTAGCAGCGGTTTGAATCCGCGCAGGCCTGCAAATCAGACTCAAGGAGATATGATGAAGCTGCACGCTCTGAACATAAAGTCGCTGCGGGGAGTGATCCTGGCCCTGCTGATCCCGGCGGCCGCCTTGCTGGCCGCCGAACAGTCGGTGACCAAAATACTCGAGATCGATGATCCCCTCACCAACGCGAGAACAGCCGGCAACCAGCGCGGCGGAAGACTGAGCAGCGAGGGCTGGACAACCCAGACCGCCCTTGACTATATTCAGTACTCGATTCCGACCTGCGCCGCCGGCGAAATCTCGTTCAGCGTCAGGGGCATCTACGCCAGCAGCGAGGTTTTTCCCAATCTCGATCACGACAAGACCGGCGCCGAGGTACCGGGCTCCGAGAATGTTCACTATAACCTCTTCAGCATGTGGGATGAGGATGTGGACAATAGCTGGTATGGTGTCCAGCAGTGGCACAACCCCTACAAGTGTTTTATCCACATCTACGGCTATACCCCCGGGGATCTGTACAAATGGCGCCGGATGAAGCTGCGCCTCAACGTCGCAGCCTTCAACGGCGGCTATGACGACGATCCCCATGCCTTTGAAGATCCCGCCGTCGGTCCGTTTGAGTGGGAGCAGAGCCATACCTACCAGCACCGCGTGGTATGGGGAGAGGGCAAGATGCAGTGGTATATGGATGATGTGCTGCTCAAGACCTGGGATTATTCATCTTTCGGCGAGGAGTATGCTCCTCCCGACCATCGCATGCGTCTGGGTTCAGGGCTGTTGTCGCGCTGCGGCGGATTGCAGGTTCCGATCGGAATCGTCTACACCAACTTCAAGTTCTACCGCTATACGGATGCCACCCCGCCCGAAGTCGTGCGGCTGGAACCGCAGTCGGTGGGCGAAGGTGCGGCGGTGGACTCGGACATCCTCGTCCATTTTTCCGAGCCCATGAATCAGAGTTCGGCGCAGGCGGCTTTTTCGATTTCGCCGGCGGTGGCCGGGAGCATCAGCTGGGTCGGCAACGCGCTCTATTTCCAGCCCAGCGGTTTGCTGCAGAGCAACACATCCTACACAGTGCAGGTAGCCGCTTCCGCGAAGGACAACGCCGGCAATGCTCTCCGGAGCGCTTTCAGCGGCAGCTTCACCACCCGCAGCCTCACCGCGGCGACGGTGGGGCGGTATGAATCGATCGATATCACCCTGGTCGCCAGCGGGCTGGCAAGTACCACCAACCGCTATCGCGATGTGACCCTCAAAGGGGTCTTCACCGGCCCGACTAAAACCCTCGAAATCGAGGGATTCTGGGATCTCGGGGATCTCTTCAAGGTCCGCATCGCTCCGACCGAGGTGGGAAGGTGGACCTACCGGATCACCAGTCCGGTTGCCTCGCTGAATGCGACCGGTTCTTTCGAGTGCGTCGAGAGCGGTTCTCGCGGCTTTGTGCGCCGCAATCCCGCCCGGCCTTACACCTTTATGCACGATGATGGCACTCCCTGGCTCTGGCGCGGGGATACCTCATGGCGCGGCTTCACCTCTCTGTTAGCCTATGAAGGGCGCTGGAAGGATTACATCGACCTGCGCGCCTCCCAGGGTTATACCGCCATGCACTCCATCGTCGTGAGCTACATCAATGGCCTCGGCTTCTGGAAGAACGAGGGCGGCACCTGCTTCGAGGAGGGGATGGAGACCAAAAACTACGACCGCCTCAATCCCGGCTACTTTCAGTGGATCGACAAGCGCATCGACTATGCCAACAGCAAGGGCATTGTGCCGGTTATCTTTTTCACCTGGGCCCAGGAGTACGTCGAATTCAGCGAGGCCCAGTTTGACAAGTTCACCCGTTATCTGGTCTCCCGTTTTGCCGCCAAGAATGTGATCTGGGTGATCACCGGCGAGTATGAAGAGATCATTGCCGACTATGGCCGTCCGATTGAAGAATACGAGCACTGGGGGCAGTTGATCTACCAGCTGGATCCCTACGATCATATCATCACCCTGCATCCTTCTGGCCGGGGCACCAGCGCTCCCTTTGCGCCGCTGGCCTGGTGCGGTGCGGTGATGCAGCAGACTCCCTACAATGTTCGTGATATCCGCCGCGATCGCGTCTACAACAAGCCGGTCGTCAACGGCGAGCCGCGCTACTTCTATCCTGAAGAAGAGGATGAGGGACCCAACGGGCCCAGCCGGGTGGCCATGTGGGAGATCATCTCCAACGGCGGTTATTACACGACCGGTTTTTTCCCCACCTATGCCCCGGACAAGGGCGGCTATGATCCCGATGCCCTGCCCGAGGAGCAAAAGTGGGCGCAGTACTGCAACGACTTTATGGGGGAGATCCCCTGGTCGGAGATGGATCCCAAACACGAGCTCATCAGCTCGGGGAATCTCATGGCCATCCCCGGCAAGAATTATTTCGCCTATCACAGCACAGGCGGAGCGGTGACCATCAATCTCTCGGGTCACCTCGGCAGCCTGCCGGCCAGATGGCTCAATCCCGTCACCGGCGAGTACAGCGCCCCCTTTGTGGTGCAGCTTGGCGGTGCGCGCACCCTGACGCCGCCTTTCAGCGGTGACTGGGTCCTCTACATCGGCGAAGCCACCAACCGCGATACCGTACCGCCGCAAGTGCCGCGGGAGCTGGGCATCGAGAGCGCGACGCACCAGAGCATGACCCTGGTCTGGCAGCCGCCTGTGCCGGCCTCCGATGGTGATGAGGCCGCCCGGTATCGCCTGCTGCGCGACGGCGTGGAACTGGCTGTGCTGACCGAGACCCGCTACAGTGATATCAACCTCAAGGAGGGGACCGAGTACTATTATCAGGTCTACGCCATCGATGATGCGGAGAACAGCAGCGCCGGCGCCGCCAACGGCCGCTTCAAGAGCCTGGCCGACGTCGAGCCGCCCTATCTGAGCCGGGTCACGGTCGCCGCGCCGGACACTCTCATCGCCTGGTTCTCCGAACCGGTCGAGGAGGCCTCTGCGGAATCGCTGCGGAATTACCAGATCCTGCAGGGGGTGCCGGTTCTCTCCGCCCGTCTCGCGACAGACCGGGAGTCGGTCAAGCTGGCCACCGGCCGGCATGAAGCGAACCGGGTTTACACCCTGATCGCCCGTAATATTCTCGACCGGGCTGCGGTCCCCAACCGGATGGGCGCCAACAATGTGCGCGGCTATCATCCGGGGACGGACTATACGGTCGAACTGCTGACGCCGGCGAGGTACGAATGGAGCTGGCTCCATACAGGCGAGACCTATTATATCGACCGCACCTATACGCTGCTCGATATCCCGGCCGTACTGCAGAATCTGCTCTGGCTCAAGAGCGCCAACGACGACCGCCAGATCAGCAGTGACCGGTTTGTCTCTTTCACTTTGCCCCAGCCTTCGACCGTCTATGTGGCGTTCGATGCGCAGGCCGCTTCGCTTCCCGCCTGGCTCTCCGGCTGGAAGGAGACCGGGCTTTCGATCAGCACCAGCGATCTGGCCCCGCTGAAAGTCTATGAAAAGGCGTATGCCGCCGGCTCTGTGGAACTGGGCGGCAGCGGCGGGACGAACGCGGGCCGGATGTATGTAGTTCTGGTCAAACCTGATCCTGAGCATATCATCGGCAAACGCCCGGCCGTCCCCGGCCGCATCCTGACGATGAGCAACTGACAGCAGAAGTTCAATCTCTAATTGTGCGAGGATGAAATGAAAGTTAAATGGTTTCGCCGCAGATGGGCCGCCGCCAGTGTGGCCATGCTCCTCACGGTGATGATATCAGGCTGCAGCGTGCGTCCCCATACCAAGGCGGACCCCGTCAGCAGCAACAAGGTGATCGTCGCTTCCGCCCCGGCCAAAGAGGCTGCGGCCGGGCGGGAGAAAGAAGCAAAACGCGCCAAAGTGGTCAAGAACACCAGCAAGGCGAAAGAGCATGTGACGGTGCAGGCTGAGGCGGCCTCTGCGCAGGCGGAGAATCCCCGGGCCAGTGCGGAACCGGCCCGCGCCTTCGTCCCCGACATGGTCTATCGCCTTGGTTTCGGCGACGTCATCGACGTCAAGTTTCTGGGCAGCCCTGAATACAACGAGACGGTCTCCATCCGTCCCGATGGCCGCATCTCCCTGCAGGGCGTCGGCGAGCTGGATGCCCTCGGGTTGTCGCCGGCCGAGCTTGATGCCGTTGTGACCCAGGCCTATGGCCAGCTTCTGGTTCACCCCGACGTCACTGTCATCGTCCGGGAATTCGGCGGCCAGAAGTGTTATGTGGCCGGCGAGGTGGACCGGCCGGGGAGCATGGATGTAGCCAAGGGCATGACCATGCTGCGCGCCATCGCGGCAGCCGGCGGCCCGAAAAAGAGCGCCAAGATGGGCAGTGTCATCCTCATCCGTCTGGATCGCGAACAGCGCGCCGAAGCCACCCGCATCGATCTCTCCTACACCTCGATGCAGGGTGGCATTGAAAACGACCTGCCGGTGATGGGCAATGATATCATCTTTGTGCCGCGCACTTTTATCGCCGATGTCAATGCCTTTGTCTCGCAAATATATGACGTCGTTTTGCCGCCGTTCGATTCCTGGACGCGCTATTTCTACTGGTACCGCGGACTGCGGTGAGCCATCATTCGTTTAGCACGAGGAGAGTGCCATGATTCAGTACAGCAAGTATGACAGCCCCATGTCGCCGCAGAGTTTCATGGGCGTACTGCACAAGCGACGGCGAGTAGTTCTGTTCCTCTTTCTCGCCATCGTTGGGGTGATCACGGTTGCGGCGTTTCTGGTGCCGCCGACCTACCGCGCCAACGCCCGGCTGATGATCAACTATCAGCTGGACATCGAGAAAGAGCATCTGTTGAGCCTCATCCAGATCCATGACAAGTCCTACTACGAGCGCCTGAGCTCCGAGCCCATCATCATGACGATGCGCAGCATTCTGGAGCCGGTGGTGGCAACGCTGGGACTGGACCGCAGCAAGGGATCGCCCGCGGAGCCGACCGCTTCGGACCGGGATCGCGCCATCGAGCTGCTGGGCACTGAACTCGAGGTCGAGCGGGAAAAGGACTCCAACGTCCTGCGGGTGAGTTATGAAAGCCGCAATCCCGCCCTCGCCGCCAGCATTGTCGGCCAGGTGGTCGAGCAGTATATCAAGCAGCGGCCCGGGCTGGAGCGCGACGAGCGTGAAGCCGAATACTTTGACAAGCAGATCGAGCAGGTAGGCGCCCAGATCGATGATCTGGAGAAGAAGGGGATGGAATACAAGGCGCGCGAACGGGTGCTTTCCGTGGACCGCCAGTCCTCCATTCTCTTTGAGACCCTGGCTGATTACGACAAGCGGCTGACCGAGGTGCGCACCGAGCGTCTCTCCAAGGAGGCCCGGCTCAAGGTGATCCGCGAGCAGCTCGCCGAGGGTGGCGAGATCGTCATCCCCAACACCGAGAGCGGCAATTCGGGCGGGCGCTATCTTTACATCAACGAACTGAGCAAAACCCTGCTCGGCCTGGAGATCAGGAAGAGCAGTCTCGAACAAAAATACACCCCCAATCATCCCGAAATGGCCTCCGTCCTGGCCCAGATCGATGAGAACAAGAAGAAGATCGATCAGGCGGTTCAGGAACTGGTCCAGGGGGAAGAGATCGATATCAAGGCCAAACAGGCGGAGGAACGGGCCCTGACCGGGAGTATGGCGCAAGTTGCCTACAACGTCACCGATCTTTCGCGCAAGGAGTACGATCTGGGCAAGCTGACCATTGGCATCGACGATCTCAAGTCGGTCTATTCGATGCTGCTCCGTCAGCGCGAGCAGGCCCGCCTCGCGGCCAACCGCCAGGAGCATCTGGTCCAGGTGAAAGTCCTTGAAGCGGCGTCGGTCCCGCAGCGTCCGGTCAGCCCGAATCGTCCCCTGTGGATCGCCCTGGGTCTGCTCCTCGGGCTCGTGGTTGCATTGGGTGTGGCGTTCTTCATGGAGTATTTCGACCATTCGGTCAACAGTGCCGAAGACGTCCATAACTGCCTGGGTCTGCCGATTCTGGCCACCATCGGCGATTTTCAGGGGCCTCTCGGCAGACAGAATCAGCCGGGCACTGAAAAAAAGCCGGGCGCGGAAGAGTAGACAGCAGTGTCATGACAGCAATATGAATGCTGGAGAGTGAAGCAACGGAAGCTGTTGACCAAGATAATGGAGATCCGGAAATGAAAAATATGTTGAAAATCAAACGCTGGGAAGCTGAACTCAAGCAATATGAGTTGGCATTCCTGCTCGGATGCAGCGCGACCTATTTGTCCATGGTGGAGAACAATCGCGTTGAAGCCACTCAGGAGTTCAAGCGCAAAGCGGCGGAGATTTTCGGTGTCCCGGTCGATGAATTGTTCGGCGCCGAAAAACCGGCCCCGCTCGCCGGCAACAAGAGAGAGCTTGCATCACATAACCATGACTGATCCCGAAGATCTGATGAGGATACCATGTATTTAAGACATTTCCATCTGCGTGAAGAACCCTTTGCGACCACTCCGGACCCGCGGTTTCTCTACAAGAGCGCGGTGCATCAGGAGGCGCTCGATCGCATCATGACCTCGGTCGCCAGCCGGCGCGGCATCAATGCCATCATCGGCGAGCCCGGCCTCGGCAAGAGCATGCTCATCCGCACCCTCCTCAAGGGCTTCAACGACAAGGTGCGGTTCGCCTGGGTTTTCAATACAACGATGAATTCACGCGAGCTGCTCCGCTATATCTGCCGCGATTTCGGCTTTACACCGAAGGGAGAGGACCTCGGCGATCTGCTCATCGAGCTCTACACTTTCCTGATTCGCGAGTACGAACAGGGCCGGTTTACGCTCCTGATCATCGACGAGGCGCAAAATCTCAAGCCGGAAGTGCTCGAGGAGATCCGCCAGCTCTCCAATCTGGAGACCGCAAGCCAGAAGCTGCTGCAGGTCATCCTCAGCGGCCAGCCGCAGCTGGATCGCTATCTCAACGATCCGGCCCTGGTGCAGCTGAAGCAGCGTATCAGCCTGAAGGCGACCCTGCACCGGCTCAACGAGCCCGATACCGCAGCCTACATCCGGCACCGGCTCAAGGTGGCGGGGGCCCGCAAGCAGGAGATTTTTACTGCTGCGGCCCTGCAGGTCATTTTCGAGGTCAGCGATGGTATACCCCGCCTCATCAATCAGGTTTGTGACAACGCCCTGATGGCGGCGGCCGCGCAGAAGGTCAAGCAGATTGATGCAGCGCTCATCCTCGATCTGGTGCAGGAGGACAAGGTGATGACGGCGGATACCACCCCGGCCGCCGGATGCGATCCGGAGGAGAAGCCGGCTGCCATTTGTGATGCGGAAGAGCAACCGGCCGCCGGAGCGGAAGGGGAGAGCGACATGACAGTCACCGGCAGCGCGGCTGCAGCTGCAGCGGACATTGTGGAGAGAGCTGCCGGGATCTGTTCCGCCCCTGCCGCCGGCGATGTCGACGCGGCCCCCGCCCGGAAGCGGCCCCGCCTTCAGCCCGCGGTGGAGCTTGAATTTGCAGCGGGATTTGACGGCCTCGATCTGGGTGAACTTTCGATTTTTTAGTAAATTATTAATTTTTTAATACAAACGATGAGGTGTCCCATGAGTGCGATCTTTGATGAACTGGAAAAAATTGACGCCAAAGAGGGCATTGCCGCACCGCTCTGGCCGGCCGGGGAACAGTCCGGACGCACCGGCATCCTTCCCTACTCGCTGCCGGAAGAGGTCCTCTCCGATTTTTACGATTTGCGCGAATATATCCGCATCGCCGGACAGCGCAGCCAGATGCGCGTCCTCACCGTCGCCAGCTCGATCTCGGGCGAGGGGTCCTCGACGATCGCCACCCTGCTCGCCTTTCTGCTCTCCAGCGGTATGGAGAAGCAGCTGACCGAAAAGGTGGAGGCCGAGGCGGCTGCGAACAGCTTTATTGCCGGGACGGAGATGGTGGTGACGGGTGATCCGGAGCAGGTCCTGGCGGCCGATGGGACCGGTGTGACGCCGGAAACCGGCGGGCAGGAGCAGCTGCGCAGTGAGGAGATCTTTCAATCCCAGTTCACAGATTATATCCAGCGCGAAGCCGCCGAGGCCCTGATCCAGGCGATCAAGCAGGGCGGCATCCTCCTGGTCGATGCCAATCTCTATAATCCCGCCCTGCACCGCTTTTTCGGAGTCGAGCAGGAAGAGGGGCTGGCGGAGATCATCGAAGAGAAACGGGATTGGCGCAAGATGACCAGGTGCCTCCGTCAGGGCGACCTGCACATCATCACCGCGGGCGTGGCCAAGGGCAAACCGGCCGATATCGTCGGAGCCGAGGCGCTGCGCGATCTGGTCAAAGTCTGGCGCGAGGAGTTTCGCTACGTCATCATCGATGCCCCGGCTGTGCTCAACTATGTCGATGCCCTTTCGCTTTCGGCCCTCTCCGACGGCGTGATCCTGGTCGTGCGCGCGGGGCAGACCCGCTGGGAAGTGGCCCAGAATGCGAAGCGCAAGCTTTCGGTCGCCCAGGCCAACCTGCTCGGGGTCGCACTGAACCGGCAAAAGATCACCATCCCGGACGGCTTTTACAGCCGTCTCATTTAGGGAATCCGGACCGGCGCATAATCAGGAAGGTGCAGTTACGGGTATGAATACCTACAGTGTGAATGAAGAGCGATCCAAACTACAGCAGATCATCAATCTGCTCATTCTGGCGGCGATCGCGATCGGGGTCTCCAGCGCCGCATGGTTCATCTGGGGCCTGCGCGAAGGCTGGTCGATGTACGCTTTTATCGGCCTGCTCATGCCCTTCGTGCTGGCGATTGTCAGGGATCTACGCCGATTTGTCATGTGGTGGATGCTTTTCCTGATCCCCCTGGGCCTCGACTACAAGTTCTTTTACCAGCGCAGCATCTCCGGCCACAGCGGCCTCGCCATCGGGACGACGGAGATCCTCCTGTTCATCCTGCTGATCCAGTGGCTGGTGACGGCGGTGCACGAGCGCAACCGGGAGCGCATCCAGTGGTTCCCGGCGATCAGCCTGCCGACCCTGGCGCTGATTGTCATGAGCAGTTTTTCCATGCTCGGGGCGCGGAATATCACGCTCAGCCTCTTTGACATCGCCATGTACGTCAAAATGCTGATCTTTTTTCTCTATCTGGCCAACAACATCCGGGACACCCGGGATGTGGGGCTGGTGATCACCGCCCTGCTCTTCGGCCTGGTGATGGAGGCCGGGATCATGGTGGCGCAGTACTACTCCGGATCGGCGCTGGGACTGGTCGGAACCGACGAGTTGAGCAATTTCGTCGCCTATCAGCGGGAAGCGCGCATGGTACTGCGTCCGGGCGGCACGGTCGGAAATGTGAACGGCTTTGCCCGCTATCTCGGCTTCATTCTGCCCATCGCCTCAATCCTGATGCTGACCACCCGGGAGCGCAAGATGTTCGTGCTCTCTCTTCTCGCCGCCATGGGCGGTCTGGTCGCCCTCATCCTCACCCAGTCGCGCAGCGTCTGGGGCGCCTTTCTGATCGCGATGATGGCGGGGATGGTCTTCGTGCTTGTGCGCAATCTTGTCACCCTGCGCACCCTTAAACGGATCGGGATGGCCCTCCTGCTGGTGGCCGGTCTGGCGTTCTTTTACGGCGAAACCGTCTACAACCGTCTTACCGGCGATGACCATGGTTCGGCCAAATCGCGCCTGACCACGGCGCGCGTCGCCCTGGAGATTATCAACGATCATCCGGTGCTTGGCGTGGGCGTCAACAATTATGACAGCTATATCCGCGAGTACTGGCACATCGACGACCCCTTCACCAAGATCGCGGTAGTGCACAACAACTATCTGCTCATCCTGGCCGAGATCGGGCTGCTCGGTTTCGCCGCCTTTATCTGGCTGCTCGCCGCCGTTCTGGTCCGCACCCTGAAGGCGATGAAGAGCAGGGTTAAGTTTTTGCGCGAGGTGGCGGTGGGACTTTTCGTCAGCGTCGTCTGTTTTCTCCTCGCCAGCCTGGCGGACGGCTACAAGTCGTCTTTGACCCTGATGTATCTTTTCTGGACCGTTGCGGCCATCACCGAGGCCTTGATCCATCTGGATAAAAACTGGCGGGATCAGGCCGAAGAACTTGCCGGGAAGAGAATCTGACATGAATTCCAGGGAGATCTCCCGCCTGATCGGCCGCAGCACCTGGCTGCGCCGGGCGGGGTACGGCATCATCTTTTTGACCACCCTGCGCGAATGGTATATCGCCCGGGCGATGCGCCGTCTCCTCGCTGCTGACGAGGGGATGGGCGCGGCCCTCGATGCCGGCTGCGGTATGGGACAGCACAGCTATGCTCTCGCCAGAAAGGCGCCCGCACTGCGCATCGAGGCGATCGAGCAGGATGCTGGACAGGCCGCTGACCTGGCCGATTTCTTTCAGCGCACCGGTATGGAGCAGGTGCAGGTCCGCGCCGGCGACATCACCCGGGATGATCTGGGCCGGCCTGCGGATCTCATCCTCTGCTGCAGCGTGCTCGAGCACATCCCCGATGATCTCGCTCTGCTGAGGCGCTTCCATGCCCATCTGAATGACCGTGGTTTTCTGCTCATCTATGTGCCGCTCTCGGAGCGGAGGGTGCTGAAATCGCTTGAGCGCAGGATCGCGGCGATGACCAGAGCGGCGGGCGACGAGCTTCCGCACGGCCATGTCCGCTATTATACCCCGCAGCTGCTCGAGTCGCGGCTGCGTCAGTGCGGTTTCCAGGTGCTTCAGAGCGAGCTCAGCTACGGCCCCTGCGGACGGCTGGCTTACGACCTGGTGACGGCGGTACAGTTCAGTCCCTACTTTCTGCTGTTGTTCCCCTTTTATCTGGTACTGGTGCACCCCTTTGTGCTCCTGCTGATGGCCATCGACTATTTCAGTATCAACCGCGATGGCAACGGCCTGTTGTTGGTTGCTGCGAAATCCGGCGCAGTTTCCGGTGAAGAGAAGGCAGATGCTGCAAACGTTAATTAAAAATACGGTCTGGCGCTCAATGGCGGATGTCGTCGCCCGGCTCGGATCAGCGCTGTTCTGGATCCTGCTCGCCCGTTTTCTCGGCGCCGGTCTTTTCGGGGCGATCTCCTTCGCGCTTGCCCTGATGGGCTTTTTTGAGCTGGTCTCCAGCCTCGGCCTCTCTTCGGTGCTGACGCGGGACGCGGCGCAGAATCCCGCCACGGCGGCCGGCTATTTCGGTCATATGCTGATCATCGGTCTGGCGAGCTCGGTGGCGGGCGGATTGTTGATGGCCGGTGCGGCCTGGCTGGTCCGTCCCGATCCCGGGACCCTGCGCATCGTCGTCGTGCTGGCGCTTCTTCTGCCCTTCACCAGCGTCGCTTACTGGAGCCGCGCCATGCTCACGGCCGCTGAAAAGATGCAGTACATCAGCCTGGGCACGATGGTTGAAAACGGCCTGCTCATTCTGCTCGGTCTGAGCCTGCTGCTCGCCGGCCGGGGCATCATGGCCGTGGTCGCGGCGCTGGCCCTGAGCAAGGTGGCCGCTGCCGCTCTGCTCTACCATCTGGCCGGCAGCAGGGTGGCCAGACCCGTCTGGCGTCTTGAGCGCGGGATGACCGCTTATCTGCTGCGGCAGGTGCCGCTTTTCCTTTCGATCGCTTTCTGCAACGCTCTTTTCTGGTCCGTCACAGTGGTCCTCCTCACCTGGCTGGAGGGGGAGACCTCGGCGGGTTATTTTTCAGCCGCCTACAAGCTGATCAGCTACATGCTTCTTTTCGCCGTCGCCTTCAGTCAGGCGCTCTTCCCGGTCGCCGCGCGGCTCGCCAGCCAGGATCGCGCCCTTTACAGCCAGCTGCTGCGGCGGGCGGTGCACTATCTGTTGATGCTCTTCATCGGCGCGGCTTTTGTGCTGAGCCTGCTGGCGGAGCCGATTATCCTGTTTCTTTACGGGGAGGCGATGGCTCCGGCGGTTCCGGTGCTGCGCTGGCTGGCGTGGATGGTGGTCCCTTACGGCGTCATTCCGGCCCTGGCCTATACATTGGTCAGTCATCATCGGCAGGGGCGCGACCTGTGGGCCAATTTCCTGGCCGCGGTGACGGTAGTGATCGTCAATCTGTTTCTGATTCCCGGGTTTTCGGCGACCGGCGCGGCAGCAGCCATGGTGGCGGGATCGGTTGTCTTCGCCGCCGTCGAGTACGGTTCGGTGTACGCTCTGCTCTATCCCCTGCGCCCCGACCGCTGCACCCTGGCTCTGCTTGCATCCGCCGCTCTGCTGGCCTTGACCCTGTACTTCTCGCAGGGAGTGAATTTTATCCTGCGCGCCGCCGCCGGCTGCAGCGTCTATATTGCGGCTCTTTGGCTGCTGAAGGCCATCGACCGCGGCGATTTTCGCCAGCTCTGTCTGGCGATAATGCCGGGCTGCAAGGAGGGCATGGCATGAGCGCCCAGCTACTGGATCTGTCGGTGATCATCCCGGCGCGAGATCGGCTCGATGTGCTGCGGCGCGTGATCGACGGCCTCTGCCGGCAGGAGCTGGAGCCGGATCGCTTTGAAGTTATCGTCGTCGATGACGGCAGCAGCGATGGCACCCAGGAGTATCTGTGCGCACAGGCGAAAAAGACTCCGTTTGCGCTTGTTCCCCTGCAGGGCGGGGGAGAGGGCGCGGCCGCCGCGCGCAACCGCGCTCTGGCGGTCAGCCGTGGTGAGATCATCCTTTTCCTCGATGCGGACACCATTCCCTCAGCTGGGCTGCTGCGCCGCCATTTCGAGCTCCAGAGCCGGGCGGAAGGGCCCGAATGCCATCTGGGCCGGATCGACATGTCGGCGGAAGTGCAGGAGCCGGCGCAGGCGCGCTGGCACGAACTGCGGCTGGCGGCCGGCGATCCCGTCACGGGAGAGATCGATTTTCGCCGTTACCGGACGGCCAACAGCTCGATGCCCCGCAGCACTTTGCAGGTGGTCCGCGGCTTCGAGGCTCGCCTGCAGGTGGCCGAGGATCTCGAACTGGCCTACCGTCTGGCGCGGGCGGGTGTGCGTTTTTATTACCACAGCGATATACTCGCTGTTCATCACCATCCCCTCCGCCTGGAGGAGTATCTGCGCAAGGGTTCACTCTATGGCGAGGCGGTGGCGCGCTGGCGCGCCCTGCAGCCGGAAATGGCCACGGAACTGGCCCGGCGCTTCGGACTCTACGACGCGGGCCTCGGCTGTGCCGAGCGCTGCCGCTATCGCATCAAAGCCCTGCTGGTCAATGGGACATCGGTCCGCCTGTTGACCGCGCTGGCGGGTTTCAGCCGGCGGGCCTGCTTCACCGCTTCACAGCGGCTGCTCAGGGCGGTGTATGGCTATCATCTGCGCCGGAGTTTTTTACGCTCCAGGCTGCAGCCTGGTATGTAATGAAGTGGTTTCTGGAGGTTACGGGACTATGAAGATCAGCATCTTTGGATTGGGATATGTGGGGTGCGTCTCGGCGGCCTGCCTGGCCGAGATGGGACACGACGTCATCGGCGTCGACATCAACGCCCATAAGGTGCGTCTGATCAATGAGGGGCTTTCCCCGATCGTCGAAGAGGGACTGGAGGAGCTGATCCTTAACCAGCGTCAGGCCGGCCGGCTCAGAGCCACCACCGCGCCCGATCTTTCGGACCGCGATCTGGTCTTCATCTGTGTCGGAACGCCCAGCAACGGCAACGGCAGTCTCCACCTGGACTATGTAAGCCGGGTCTGCACCGATATCGGCAAGCTGCTGCGCACCGCGGAGCATCGCATCACGGTTGTCCTGCGCAGCACCGTACTGCCCGGTGTGGCCGAGGAGACGGCCATCCCCGCTCTCGAGGCGGCCAGCGGCATGCACGCGGGCATCGATTTCGGCTTCGCCCTCAATCCCGAATTTCTGCGCGAGGGCAGCTCGGTGCATGATTTTTATCATCCGCCCAAAACCGTGCTCGGAGTCTATGACCAGGAATCCGCGGACCTGCTCACGGCGCTCTATTCCAGTCTTCCCGCCCAGCTCTTTCAGCTGCCCCCGGGCGAGGCCTCGATGATCAAGTACGCGGACAACGCCTTTCACGCCGTCAAGGTGGCCTTTGCCAACGAGATCGGCCGGCTCTGCAAGAATTTTCAGGTCGACAGCCGTGTCGTCATGAACGTCTTCACCCAGGATACCAAGCTCAATATCTCCGCCTGCTATCTCAAGCCCGGGTTCGCGTTTGGCGGTTCCTGTCTGCCCAAGGATCTGCGCGCCCTGAGTCATCGCGCACGACAGGATGACGTCGCCGTTCCGATGCTGGACTCAGCCCTCGAGAGCAACGAGGAGCATCTCCAGCACGCTCTCCGGCTCGTCAAGGCCTACGGCCGCAAGCGGATCGGCGTTCTCGGCCTCAGTTTCAAGCACGGTACCGATGACCTGCGCGAAAGCCCGGTCGTTGCTCTGGTCGAGGAACTGGTGGGCAAGGGGTATGAGGTGCGCATCTTTGACCGCAATGTCTCGATGGCGCGGCTGATGGGCGCCAACAAGGAGTATATCGAACGGGAGGTGCCCCACATCGCCAAACTGATGTGCAGCTCCATGGAGGAGCTCCTCGCCCGGTCCGAAATCGTCGTCATCGGCAACAACGGCGAGGAACATGAAAGAGTGCTGGGCGACCTGCGCAACGGCCACAAAATCATCGACCTGTCGGGATTGAAAAACGGCAAGCACACGCATATAAAAGAGGTCAATTATGAAGGAATCTGCTGGTAGGATATTGATCGTCGTTCAGAACCTGCCCGTGCCGCTCGACCGCCGGGTATGGCTCGAGTCAACCACACTGCGCGACAACGGCTACCAGGTTTCGGTGATCTGTCCAACCTCCCGGGAATACCCGGCTGAACATGAGGTCATCGATGGCATTCATATCCATCGCTATCACATCCCTTTTGAGGCGAGAGGGGTGCTGGGCTATGCGGCCGAATTCATCTATGCCTGGCTGCAGACCGCCCGCCTCTCACTCCGGGTGCTGCGCAGGGAGGGCTTTGACGTGCTGCAGGCCTGCAATCCGCCCGATACTTACTTTCTCCTCGGCCTGCTCTACAAGCTGATCGGCAAGGAGTTCATCTTTGATCATCATGACCTTTCCCCCGAGATGTTTTCGGCCAAATTTCACGGGCGGCGCGGACTGCTCTACCATGCACTGCTTCTGCTCGAAAAACTGACTCTCAAGACCGCCAGGGTGGTCCTGGTTACCAATGAATCCTACCGCGATATCGCCCTGGAGCGCGGCCATAAAAAAGCGGAGGATGTCTTTGTCGTGCGCACCGGTCCGGATATGAACAAGCTCCATCCGGTCGAGCCCGATCCGGAGCTGCGGCAGGGCCGCCCCTACCTGGTCTGCTATCTCGGCGAGATGTGCCAGCAGGATGGGGTCGATTATCTGCTGCGTTCGGCCCATTATCTGCACCAAACCCTGCACCGGCGTGATGTCAGCTTTGTCCTGATCGGCGGCGGCCCCGCGGTCGAGGAGCTGAAAAAAATGAGCGCGGAGATGGGGATGACCGGCTACCTCCATTTCACCGGACGGATCAGTGATGACGAACTGGCCCGCTATCTCTCCACCGCTGATGTCTGCGTCGACCCCGATCCCTGGTCGGAGTGGGCCAACAACTCGACCATGAACAAGATCCTCGAATACATGGTCTTCGCCCGGCCGATCGTCGCCTTTGATCTCAAGGAGATCCACTATTCGGCCCGGCGCGCTGCGCTCTATGCCCGGCCCAATGACGTCCGTCAATTTGCACAAAAAATCAACGTCCTTCTCAACAACCCGCAGATGCGCGCCGAGATGGGCGCCTACGGGCAGCAGCGTGTGGTCAACGAGCTGGCCTGGGTTCACACCCATCCCCCGCTCCTTGCGGCCTATGCCCGGGTCTTCAACCGGCCGCTGCCGCTCCCGCACCTGGCCCAGGCCAGGAGCGCGCTCGCCCTTTCGCTGCGCAGTCTCGAACTGGACGCGCTGAACTGTAACCGTTTGGCCAGGTAGGGAGAAGAAAATGAAGAGAATGAAGAGAATAAACCGCCTGATCTGCGCCGCGCTCGTGCTCCTGACGGGCTGCACGGCCTGCGATAAAGATCCCGTCAAACCGGTGGTGAAAGAAAAAGGGTGGAGTGCACTCCCCCTGCAGGTGCTGGACCGCAAGGTGCAGTGCATTGCCATCCATCCCGATCAGCCCGGCACCCTCTACGTCGGGCTCTTCGACGGCCTCTACAAGAGCACGGATGCAGGCGCCAGCTGGCACCCGCTCACCACCGGGCTCATCAGCCACGACATCAAGGCGGTGGAAATCACCGCCGACGATCCCCGGCGTCTCTACTGCGGCAGCACAGGATTCGGACTCAGCCGCAGCGAGGATGGCGGGGAGAGCTGGACCAACCTCAAGGGCGAGGTGGCCAACACCCTGGTCAACGACATCCATCTGGTTGATCAGCGCGATGAGGTCATCTGGCTGGCGACTGCCACCGGCATCTACCGCAAGGCGCGCAGCGAAGAAAAATGGACCAACACCTTTCTCAACAGCCGCCTCATCCACTCCGTGACGAGCCTGCCGCGCAATCCGGCGACCCTCATGGCGGGCCTGCTCTATACCGGTTTTGCGCGCACAACCGATGCGGGGGGACGGTGGTATTACGCCAACAGCGGGGTGGAGGGCACCGGAAGCTTTTATGACAGTCCGGTCCAGTTTGCCTTTGCCGGTGCCGACTCGAGCCAAATCTGTGCCGTCACTGTCAACGGCGATTTCTATCTGTCACAGGATGAGGGCCAGAACTGGAAATACGCCTATGGTGCGCAGGGAAAAGGGCGGGGAGTGGCCATTGTCACCCATCCCCGGCTGCGTGACCGGCTCTACCTGGCCAACACCACCACGGTCTATCGCAGCACCGACTGCGGCGCCACCTGGAGCGAGATGTCGCTTGGGATGCCTGCCGGCGTGACCATCACCGCGCTGCAGGTCGCCGCCGGCGATCCCGGCGTGGTCTATATCGGCACCGAGGACCACGGGCTCTACAGCTATACCGAAAGGCAATAGACTGCCGCAGAGGAGAACCGATTTGCTGAACAGCTCAAGAACAAGCTGCCGCATCCTGCTCCTGATCGTCATTCTGGCGGGCGCTTTCATCGCCCGCTTTTTCCTCATCTCCCGGCTCGATCAGCGGGTCATCTACAGCGACGAGCAGAAAAATCTGGCCATCGCCGAACACCTGACCAGTGGTGCGGGCTATTCTATCGCCGAAGGCAGGCCGACGGCGGTCATTCCGGCCGGCTATCCCCTCTGGCTGGCTGCCCTGCGCCTGGCCGGTCTGCCGGACCCCGCACAGGTCCGCTGGGCCCAGCTTGTGCTCAGCCTGCTCACCATCGTCATCGTCTATTTCTTCAGCCGCATGCTCTTTGGAGAGATCGCGGCGCTGCTCGCCGCTGCGGGCTGCGCCCTCTATCCCTATTTCATCTTCCTGCCTGGCACGATTTTAGCCACTACACTATACAGTATGCTCCTGGTGCTCGGCACCTGGATGTATGTTAAGGCTGTAACTTATAATAATAACAAGATGATGTTCTTTGGCGGAATGGTCTGGGGCTGGGCGGTGCTCACGGTCACCACCGCGGTTGTCCTCGCCGGCGCCACAGTGGTGTGGCATCTAGGTCACGCTCGCAGGGGCTGGAGGGAGGGGCTCAGGCTGGCCGGATTCTTTGCTGCCGGCATGCTGCTGCTTCTGCTGCCGTGGATAGCGCGCAACCAGCTGCGGCTGGGGCGGCCGCTGCTGGCTACCAACGGCGGTTACAATCTCTGGCTGGGCAATAATCCGGCCTCCGATATCGATTCACCCTGCAGTGTGCCCACGCCGCCGGATATGGATGAGCGCATTATCAGCTCGGGTTCCGAAATTTACGCCGATTCGCTCTTCAGTGCGACGGCCCGTTCTTTCATCCTGGCCGAGCCGGGCGTCTTTGTCAAAAGGACCCTGCTCAAGGCTCTCTTTTTCTGGCGGCTCGATCCCTCGCCGGTCACCGCCTCCTACCTCCGGTCGGACGGGATGGTCCGGGCCGCGGGGCTGCTCACCTTTCTGCCCCTGCTGCTGCTTACTTTCTGGGGATACAGGAAAGCCCCGCCGCAGTTGAAGAAGAGGATGGCCCTGTTTTTATATTATGCCCTGGCCTACACGGCGGTGCACGCGGTGATGATCGTCAAGGTCCGGCTGCGCCTGCCGCTGGATCACTTTATTATTATGATGGCCGCCTATGGCTTGACCCTCGTCCGGCTGCAGCGGCATAAATCAGAAGAGAGGATGCCTGGCAGTGCGTGATGCTGAGCAAAACAAACCGTCCTCGGGCTCGACCCCGCAGCCGCTTTCAGAACGGCAGCGCCGGCTGGGTCATGAGGTACGCTCCGCCGCACAGGGCCTTCTCGGCTACATCAACATCTTTAGCGATGAGATGCAGTCGCGCCTGACCCCCGAGGAGGCGGTGCTGATGGAGCGCGTCTGGCACTATGGCAAAAAATTGTCTGAACTGAGCATGGAGCTGCTCAACGAGCTGCAGGAGCTCGCACAAAAGCTCTCAGCCCGGGAACCTGATTAGAGCATGAGGATCGACAGGATGCGGAGAGAGAAAGGAAACGGCATGAAGAAGATGATCCGGGTGCTTCCCGGCCTGCTGCTGATATGGGCGCACACTGTTCTGGGTGCTGTGCAGATGCCCTATCGCTGCACCGTCGTGGAGTCGTCCGATAAAGCCCTTGTCTGCGATATCGTTTTTGATTCGGTCAGCGTGGCCCAGAAGCTCAGCGGCGGCCAGTGGATCACCGATGTCACCCTCGATGGGGCGACCTATACCGATCGCTACACTCTTCCCCGCCTGCCGGTGACCAGCGTGCTCTTTGGGGTCCCGGCCGACGGGCAGGTCCGTCTGAGCCTCCTCTCAGAGGAGAGCACGACGAAAAGTTCGGGCTTCCTGCGGATGGCGGACAAACCGGTCTACAACGTTGTCGATTCGGAGGGGCATGAGCAAGCTGCGCTGCCTTTGGCGGAGCTGGAGGGGTGGTATCCTGCACGGACCGTCGAGCTGGGGATGGACGGAATGTTCCGCAGCCAGCGGTTTGTGCAGGTCTACCTCCGTCCTGTGCGCTACGCCAGCCGTCAGCAGTCGCTGCAGATCGTGCGCAAGCTTCGTCTGCGCCTGGACTTTGAGAGCGGGGGCGCCGCAGCGGTGGTCGCCTCGGGCTGGACCCGATCCGCCTCGGCGGAGCCGGCGGCGGTTGAGGCACAGCTGGCCTCGACGCTGGCCAACTATGAGGAGAGCAGAAAGTGGCGCGTGGACGCCGCCGGCGAGTCCGCCCTTGCCAAATCTTCCCAGCCGGCCGGTGAAACGCAGCGTCTGCGCATCGAGCTGGGGCAGGATGGAGTCTATGTCATCACCGGGCGCGAAGTGGCCGGCGCGGGGGTCTCCCTGAGCGCCATCTCCCCCGGCGCCCTGGCCCTGACCCATCGCGGCAAGAGCGTCGCCATCCTGGTGGAGGGGGGGAGCGATGGCAGCTTTGACGAAGAGGACCGCATCATCTTCATCGGCCGCCATAACAGCGCCCGCACTTTTCAATTCAGCCAGTATTCCGACAACGCCGTCTACTGGCTCTCCTGGGACGGAAGCGTGGGCGCCCGTTTCGCCGAGTCGCCGGCCTCTCCGCCCCAGAATGCTGCGGACACTCTGACGAGCGGTCAATTCCAGCTCCATCTGGAGCGCGATCTGATCTACGAGCGGACGCTGGACAACAACGATCCCAATCTCGATCACTGGTACTGGGCTTCCGCCTCGCCGGATTATGAGTTCACTCTGCCGCTGCCGATCGACCACCTGGTCGCCGGCCAGCCGCTCGACCTGACCGTGAATATGCTCGGCCTGACCCATATCTACCAGGCCAACCCCGACCATCATGTGCGCCTCTATCTCAACAAGCAGCAGGTCGCGGAGGCCTACTGGGACAATCAGACCGCGGTCACCATTCAGCAGCGGATCGAAAAACCGGCGCTCCTCGCCCAAGACAATGTGCTGCGCTTCAACCTGCCGCTGGATATCAAGGGCGTCGCCATCGACAAGATTCTGGTCAATTACGTCAAGCTCAATTTCGCCGGCAAACTGGTCGCGAACGAGGATTCCCTGCGCGTGCTCCTGCCCGCGAGCGGACCGCGTCTGGTGCGCATCGACGGCTTTTCCACGGATCAGCTCTACGCTTTTACGGAAGAGGGGCAGATCATGACCGGGTACCGGATGAAGCCGGGCGGCGGCGGCTGGAGCTGCTACTTCGGTTACCAGGCCGAAGCCCCGCGCAATCTCTACTTCGTCGGCCGGAACCGCCTCAAGCCGGTCTCCTCCATCACCCTCGACCGGCCCTCGGCGCTGCGTTCGACCGCCAACGGCGCCGACTATATCATCGTCACCCATGCCGATTTCGCCGCCCAGGCGCAACGTCTGGCGCAGCACCGCGCCGCTGAGGGGCTGCGCACGGCTGTGGTCGACATCCAGGATGTCTATGACGAGTTCAACGACGGCATCTATGATCCCAATGCCCTGCGCGACTTTATCTCCTACGCCTATTTCAACTGGACGCGTCCCGCCCCCCTCTACGTGCTGCTCTTCGGCACGACCACCCACTACATGAACAAACGGGCGGCCGAGAAGCTCAATCTCAAGAGCTACGTCCCGACCCTCATGGTCTATACCAACTCCTGGGGCATGACTTCATCGGACAACGCCCTGGTCGCCGTCAGCGGCAACGACATTCTGCCCGATCTTTACATCGGCCGTTTCCCCGTCAGCAGCGCCGACCAGGCGGATATCATGGTCCGGAAAACGATCGATTATGAACAGCAGCCGGTCATCGATGAGTGGCGCCGCAGCATCGGCATGGTTTATGCCGAAGGCGACGGCGGGCGTTTCATCCGCGACGCCAACGAGCTGGTCGCCAGATACACGCCCAAACGGATCACAGTCAACCGGCTGACCACCCTGCAGGGATCGATCCATTACGGCAACACCGAGACCCTCGCCGAAATGATCAATACAGGCCAGAGCCTGGTCAATTTCATCGGACACGGCGGCGGCGGAGTCTATTTCGACAACGAATTGTTCAAGATCGAGGATGTCAAGCGTCTCAACAACAGGAACCGCTATCCCGCCGTCTTTAGCATGACCTGTTTCGTCGGCCATTTTGACAATCCCGAGATGCCCTCGCTAGGGATGGAGCTGGTGCTCGCGCGTGACCGCGGCGCCGTGGCCCACTTTGGTTCTGCGGCCAAGGCTTCAGCCGACGGCGACTATTACCTCGATATCGCCCTTTTCAACGCCATCTTCGCCGCTGAAGCACGGCGCATGGGCGAGATTGTCACCCTTGGCAAGCTTTTTCTGGTTGAAAGGACCAATGGCTATTGGGACAATCTCCGCCATTTCGTCCTGCTTGGAGATCCCGGCCTGAATTTTCACCTCTCGGAAGAGGAGGTCACCATTGAACCCTCCCGGAGCGCCTACCTGGTGGGCGAGACCATCCAGGTCAGCGGCAAAGCGGAGAGGATCACCTCGGGCAGCGCCGTGGTGACGCTCGCCAACGAAGCCGATTCTGTTCTGGCGCGCAAGGTGGTGCCCCTGCAGAACGGCGCCTGGGCGTGCGATCTTTTCACCTTGACCAGCGAAAATATCGCGCTCTGGAGAACCGGCGAAGCGACAGTCCGGGTCTTTGCCTATAATGCGCAGGAGGATGCGGCTGCGGCAGCGACGATTTCGGTGGCGGGTCATGCCATGGTGCAGATCGGCACCGATCCCCTGCCCCCGGTTCACCAGGAGCCCTTTTATTTTACGGTGACCGTCGATGAGACCGCCCTGCGCAGCCGCGGCGGAGTGGCGGCTGTGACCCTCAATCTCTCCACCAATGCAGTCGAATGGCAGAACATCGCCCTGGTGCGCCAAAGCGACGGCGCCTGGCGAACGCCCGAAGGCCGCAAGCAGAACGAGGGCTCGCGCGTCTACTACCAGAGTGTGGTGACGGCGGGCAACGGCGAAAAGATCGTCGGCACGATCAGCTATGCCACCGTCGGATTCCGTCCCGACATCTCGATCGATCCTACGTCGATCAGGATCTACGGGGCCCAGACCCGCATCGATTTTCGTATCAAGAACGGCGGCGACAAACCCTCCGGTCCCTTCCGCGTCCTGGTGACGGAGGGCGTGAACGCCTCGACGTACAAACCGGTGGGCGAAAAGCTGCAGGTGGCATCGCTGCCTGCCAACAGCGATTCCGTGCTGACGATCCTCTGGAATACGCCCAATGCGGGAGAACGCAAGTTCTGGTTCCAGTCCGATGCCGACAATCAGGTGGAGGAGAGCAACGAGAACAACAATATCACTCTGGCGGTCTCCAGAATCGTCACCACCGCGACCGGCAGCAACGGTCCCCTCTACCTGCCCGAGAGCAACGGCTATATAGACATCCCGGCCGGGGCGCTCTCCCAGACGGCGATGCTGAACTGGAGCCAGGGGTGGGATGAAACCCAGACCCGCGCGGCGGCCTGGTCCGGACTGCTGCCGGTCAAGTTCCGCTTCTCCTCCAGCCATGTGCTTTATGGCTTCAGTTTTGCGGACACTTCGCTGGCGCCCGGCAAGGAGATCGGGGTGGTCGCGCTTTTCGATCCGGAGGATGCCGGTAACCGGGCGCTGGTTCGCAACGGGAGTCTGCGCATCTATGGCTGGAACAGCCGATCCAATACCTGGCACGGGCTCAAGTCGGTGATCGATTCCACGCAGGGGATGGTCTCGGCCTCACTGCCGCCCACCCTGCGCGCTTTCAGCCTCCTGGCCAGCCAGGATGCCGAAGCGCCGGTAATCACCCTCAGCGTCGGCGGGCAGAACTTTGCCGACGGGGATGTGGTTTCGCGCAATCCCCTCTTTTCAGCCTATATGGAAGATGCGACCGGTTTTGATCTGGCCGGAGCCGGCATCCGTGTGCTGCTCGATCATCAGCAGGTCGATGCGGACGATTACACCCTTTTTCAGAACTCTGATGCGCGGCGTTCGCTCACCCTGACTTTTGCACCGACCCTCGAGACCGGCAGCCATACACTGCAGATCGAGGTGATGGATATCAACAGCAACGCCGCGCAGCTGGAGGCGGCCTTTCACGTCGAGGGGATTTTCGATCTGGTCAGCCTGGCCAACCATCCGAATCCCTTCCACGAGGAGACCACAATCGCCTTCAATTTATCCGAGACCGCCAATCGTACCCGGCTGGCCATCTATACGGTCTCCGGGCGGCTCATCCGCAGTTTTGAGCTGCAGGGTGTGACCGGCTACATGGAGGTCGACTGGGATGGCACGGATGACGATGGCAACCAGGTCGCCAACGGCGTCTACTATCTGAAATTCATCGCCGAACAGGGCGAGCAGCGCATTGAACGTATCGAAAAAATGGCCAAATTGCAGTAGGGAGAAAGGGCTTCGCGCATGGCAACGACAACTCCTTTCAGAGAGCGCATCGGCAGACCGCTTTTTCTGGCTCTGATTTTTCTGGGCGTGACCACCGTGCGGGCGGGCGATTACGCGGCGGACTTTACCCGCATCGGCGTGGGGGCAAGGGCCATGGCGATGGGCGGGGCTTATGTCGCCGTCGCCAACGACGCCAGCGCCAGTTACTGGAATCCGGCAGGAGCTGTGGCGGGGGGGGCGCTGGCTCTCCAGGTCGAGCACATGCCGATGTTTGCGGGGCTGGCGCAGTACAACACAGCCGGGGCCCATCTGGCTTTCAACGCGCAGACCAGCGTCAGCATCAACTGGATCCGCCTCGGCGTCGATGACATCCCCCGCTATGACGCCCTGCTCGGCAGCCGCTATGACCGCTACACGACCGGCGTCAACCGCTCCACCGGCGAGGCCACGGGCTGGTTCGCCGACCGGGAGGATGCCCTCTTTTTGACCTTTCGCCGCAGCATGCTCCTGGATCTGGCCGTCGGCGGCGATATCGCCGGCACCGTCATCCCCACCGAGATCGCCTTCGGGGTGACCGGAAAATATATTCATCAGGCCCTCGACAGCTATACCGGCAGCGGCCAGGGCCTGGATGCGGGTGTGCTGGTGCGGTTCATGCCCGGCTGGGTGGACGAGCCCGAGCCGCGCACCTGGCTGAGTCTGGGAGCCTCTATCCGCGATCTCTCGCGCACGCAGATGAGCTGGAATACGGCCTCAAATCACAAGGACGAGATCGCCCGCGGTCTGCAGGCGGGCGTTGCCCTTTCCCATACCCTGCCGGCGCTGCGCATGCGCATCACCGCGGCCTACGACCGGCTCTTCTGGAACGAGGAGGGCAACTGCGCCGGCGCGGAGCTCAAATTCTTCAACCTCCTCAGCGTGCGGGGCGGCTACTATCGCAGCGAACTCACCGCGGGGGCCGGCCTCAACCTGGCGGGATTCAGCCTCGATTACGCCTTTGTCGGCAGCGACCTCGGCAATTCGCACCGCATCACCGGGGCCTTTCACCTGTAAGCGGGAATCCGGACGGATATGGAAAAGTGGCTTGAAGGCAGGCGGGGAAGCGGGTGGTGGCTGGGCGCCCTTCTGGTCGCGGCGCTTTACGGTGGAACACTCTCGTTCGGCTTGACCTATGACGATCTCCTGCTCATCAAAAAGTGGCCGCTGGCCGAACTGATGAGCAAGTGGAGCGAGCCGTGGTCGGAACGCTTTTACCGGCCACTGATCAATTTCTTTTTCACCGGCGAGCATCTCCTCTTCGGCGGAGCGGCCTGGGGGTACCATCTGGTCAACCTCCTCCTCGCCGCGATCGTGGTCGGGATCTACCAGCGCATTCTGCGCGGTTTTAAGGCCAGTGCCCTGCCGGCGCTGCTCTGCGCCCTGCTTTGGCTGGCCTTGCCCGGCAACGGGGCGGTCATCACCTGGATTTCGGCGCAGATCGATCTTTTTGCCCTTGTTTTTATGCTCGCCGCCTTTTATCTTGTGCAGTCGGCGGCAGCGCAGCCGCGGCGCCGCGCCGGCAGGGTGGGGCTCTCCCTCTTCATGGCCATGCTGGCCTATGGCAGCAAGGAGATCAGCGTCACTTTACCCCTGCTCATTGCCGCCTGGCTGATCATCATGGCGCCGCTGCCGCGCCGGCAGGCCCTGGGGCTGCTGCTGCCCCATCTGCTGCTCTGGGTGGCCTATTTCGTCTGGCGCGCGGTCGTCCTCGGCGCCCGCACGGTGGGGGAGAGGGGCTTTTCGGAAAATCCCTGGGTGGCGGAGAGGCCGCTGGCGGGGATCGCCGGCATGCTGATCCGCTATTTCGAGGCGCTGCTCTCGACGCTCTACCCGCTTTTTCTCATGCCGAGCTGGCTGACCGCGCTCCTGATGCTCGTTTTACTCGGCCTGCTGGCCGGGATGATCTGGAAACGGCGCGTAACGCTGCAGCTCTGCAGCCGCGGCAGCGCTCTGCTCCTGACTTTTGCCGGCATCGCCGCCCTGCCGAACATGCTCGACGCCTCACCGCGCCTCCTGGGCGTGCCGACCCTCGCGGTCGCGGCCATGACCGTGCTGGCCATCCGGCGGCTGCTGGCGGACGCTCCGCGGCTGCGGCCGCAGATCATCATCATGGCGGCGCTCCTGCTCTTCTCCTATCTCCACATCAACGGCGAGGTGCAGGCCTGTTTCACCCAGCCGGTCTACCGCTCAACGCTCCAGTACGACAGCAACGACCGGCGGCGCTGGCCTTTCAGCGATCTGCACAATCTCCGCTATTCGATGCGGGAAACTTTCCTCAAGATGGTCCAGTGAAACTACACGCCCTACTCCGCCGGCCGTCCGGGTTCACAACCGGCGTGCTGGCGCTCCTTCTGCTCTTCGCCCTGCTGGCGGCCACGCTCTGGCCCGCCACGCTCGACGACGCTTTTATCAGCTACCGCTACGCCCGCCATTTCGTCGAAGGGCACGGCCTGGTCTTCAATCCCGGCGAAAGGGTGGAGGGCTATAGCAACCTGCTCTGGGTCCTGCTGCTCTCACCAGCCATCGCCATGGGATGGGACGCAGAAGCGGCCTCCAAGCTCATCGGCGCGGGCTGCGGCCTCGGCATCCTCCTCCTGGCCATGCTGCTGCTCCGCCGCCATTTCCGCGCCTCCGGGCCGGTCGTCCTGCTCTTCGGGGCCTGGCTCGCCACCTGCACCGGATTTGTCTATTATGCCGTCTCGGGACTGGAGACGCTATTTTACACCCTGCAGCTGCTCCTGCTGATCTGGTTTCTTGTACAAAAAAAGCCGGGCCGCGCCGCTCTGGTGTGCACCACCCTGCTTATCACCCGGCCGGAGGGGATGCTTTTCATCCTGCCCCTGGCCCTCTGTGTGTGGCCAGGCTGGCAGGAGGGGAAGGCAGGAGTCATGGGCTTTCTGCAGCGCCTGCCTGTCAAGCGCAGTGGAGGGCAAGGCGCAGGGAAGTGGTGGCTCTATCCTCTCCTCCCGGCAGCCGGCCTCGCCCTCACCACCCTGTGGCGCTGGCACTATTACGGCGCCCTGCTGCCCAATACCTTCTTCGCCAAGATCAAGACCCACTGGGGTCTTTTGCACTATGCCATGTGGCACACCCAGACCTTCATCAACTATCTCTACCAGAGCTTCGCCTGGAACGAGTGGGTTCTGATCTTCGCCCTGTTTTATCTCCTTTTCCAGTACAGCCGCCGCGATCTCGCACCCGCCGCTGTGCTCGGCTGCCTGCTCTTTTTCATCTGGTTCAGCGGCTCGGACTGGATGAGCTTCGGCCGCTTTTACGTGCCGGCCCTGCCGGTGCTCGGCCTCTTCGCCTGGGCCGGGGTGCAGGCATTTGCCAGCGCCCTGCAGCGGCGCAGCGACAAGGGGAGGCGCCTGTGGCTCTGGCTGAGCCTGCCCATCCTCTTCAACCTGGTCACCTTTTATTATGCCGATGAGGAGTTGGCGAGCGGGGAGAAAATCAATCCCGCCATGCACAGCCGGCCCCACCGCGCTGTCGGACTCTGGCTCCGCGAGCACGCCCGGCCGGGGGAGAAACTGGTGGTCAATGAGATCGGCGCCATCGGCTGGTACTCCAATCTGCCCGTCATCGACATGATCGGGCTCACCAGCAAGCAGATCCCGGGCTTCTGGAAGAGCGGGGATTTCGCCGGCTATGCCGATTTTATCCTGGCGCAGAGGCCGGTCTGGATCGCGCTCAACGACCGGCAGGAACCCGGCGACGAGGGGATGGATCCTGTCCATCGCGCCCTCTACGAGCGCATGCAGGCGGATGGCTCTTTTCAGCTCGTTCGCACCTTTCCCCTGCGCAGGGACAAAAATCTGCTCCTCTTCAGGCGGAACGGGCCATGAACCCTGCGCCGGAACAGCCGGATTCCGACGCGGGAGGAGAGTTGTTTTTCCGGAGCACCCTTGCAGGAAGGGTGACCGGCGCCGCCCTCTGGATCGCCGGCTTTTATTTCCTCGCTGCATTTCTCTTTCTGGCCTGGCGTCTTATCCCCTGGCCCTTCGAGCTGGAGTGGATGGAGGGGGGGATGCTCGATCATGTCCACCGCTTGCTCGAGGGCGGCAGGCTCTACGGCCCGCCCGCTCTCGATTTCACCCCCTTCAGCTATCCGCCGCTCTATTTCCATCTCGCTGTCCTCCTCGGCCGCCTCTTCGGCCCCGGCCTGGCCCTGTTGCGGGGCATCTCGACCCTCGCCCTACTGCTCACCGTGCTCCTCATCGGGCAGTGGACCGCCCGGGAGAGCGGATCCCGTCACGCCGGGCTTTTGGCGGGGACGCTTTATCTGGCCAGTTATCCGGTCAGCGGTTTCTGGTTTGGCCTGGCGCGGGTCGATTCTCTCTTTCTGCTGACTCTGCTGGCCGGCCTCTACCTGCTGCGGTGCAGCCGCACCCTCGCCGGGGGGCTCGGCGCGGCTATCCTGCTCGTCCTTGCTTTTTTCTGCAAGCAGACCGCCCTGATCATCACCCTGCCGGTGATGGTTTGGTTGATTCTCTTCGGCGAGGGGCCGCGGCGATGGCTTGTCCCCGCCGTCTGGCTCATCCTCCTGGGCGGCGGCCTCTGGACCCTGCAGAGGGCAAGCGATGGCTGGCTCTTCTATTACCTCTTCTATCTGCCCGGCCAGCATGCGCCGGTCTTGTGGCGGATCCACCATTTCTGGATCGACTATTTCTTCAATCCCTTTCCCATCGCCACCCTTGCTGCGGGGTTCTCGCTTTTCCTCGGACCCGGCCGGTTACACGGGCCCCGGCTCTTCTGGCTGGCTGCGGCGGCAGGGCTCATCGGCGGTCCCTGGCTGGCGAGCGTCCCCTCCGGGGCCTTTCACAACGTCGCCATGCCGGCCCATGCTGCTCTGGCCATACTCTTCGCACTGGCCGTTCAGCGCTGGTTCGCCCGGGCTGAGCGGCCTTTGCTGCCCTGGGCGGCCGCCCTGCTCCAACTCCTGCTGCTGCTTTACAATCCATGCCATCATCTGCCCGCCCCCGCAGACCGGGTGGCCGGTGAGGCGCTCGTGCGCCGCATCGCCGCGGTGGAGGGGGAGGTCTGGTTCCCCAGCCATGGTTATCTCAGCCGCATGGCAGGCAAGAACGGCTGTGCGCACCGCTGCGCCCTGGATGATGTTTTGCGCGGAAAGGATGAACCCGGACGGAGGAGGCTGGTTGACGAGATCGATACCGCCCTGGCAAGGCGGCGATTTGAGGTGATCATCACCAACGACGACTGGCTTGTTCGGGAGATTAAGGGGGGGTATGGAGAGGGCGAAACAATCTTTACTCGGCCCTGTCTGTTCTGGCCCTTGACCGGCTGGCAGACGCGGCCCGAGGTATGGTACCAACAGCGGGGGGATGATTCAGGAGGGGAGTGACCCGC
>JAKQKF010000123.1 GCA_029560815.1 bacterium | reverse complement strand
CCAAACCGGACGATGACACCGCTGTCGAGATCGGAGACACCATCTTCATCCCGGAGAAACCGGAAAGGGATTATTGGCAGCTCTCCCGGGATCTCATCGCCGTCGCCGCCCAGCTGGCGACGATCTTTCTGGTGATCTATACCACCACGACCTCCGGCAACTGAGCTGAAGAGCCTGGGTTCGAATAAATACCAGAAACGGCGGACAGGATAGACCTGCCCGCCGTTTCTGTTTCTGCAGGATTGCAGCAGTTCAAAACCGCTTGGTATAAAAATGGCAGTAGGGGGGTTTACCCTTGTGGGCGTAATAGTCCTGATGGTACTCCTCCGCCGCCCAAAATGTCGAAGCCGGGATCACCTTCGTGGCCACCTTGTAGCCCTTCTCCTTCAGAATGTTGATCAGTTTTTCCGCAGCCACCTTCTCTTCCGGCGTCGCATAAAAAATCACCGACAGATACTGGTCGCCGAGGTCCGGTCCCTGGCCGTCGCTCTGGGTGGGGTCGTGGATTTCGAAAAAGAGCCGCGCCAGTGCTTCATAGCTGGTCTGCGCGGGATCGTAGGTCACCTGAACGGTCTCATAATGGCCGGTTTTGCCGGTGCAGACCTGCTGGTATGTGGGATTTTTGACATGCCCGCCCATATAGCCCGAGACCGCCGCGGCCACCCCTTCGGCCTTTTCGAAATAGTGCTCGACCCCCCAGAAGCAGCCGCCGGCGAACCAGGCTTTCGCGGTCTTGACTGCTGCGCTCTTTTCCCCGCCGGGGAGCGCCGGCAATTCCTGCCCCGCCGGCACAAATTTCATCGAAATGGAGTTGACGCAGTGGCGGGTGTTCTTGTCCGTAAATCCTTCGCCGGTGAAGACGTGGCCGAGATGGCCGCCGCAGCTGGCGCAGACGATCTCCACCCGCTGGCCATCCGCATCGGGGATGCGTTTGACCGCGCCGGGAATCTCGTCATCAAAGCTCGGCCAGCCGCAGCCGGAATGGAATTTATCCTCGGAGCGGTAGAGCGGGGCGTCGCAGCGCTTGCAGAGATAGGTGCCTTTCGCCTCATAGTCGGTGTACTCCCCGGTGAAGGGCCGTTCCGTCCCCTTGTGCAGGATCACCCGTTCCTCGTCCGCAGTCAGTTTATTATATTTCATCTGGTCATCTCCGGATTGTGCCTGGCAGGCGCTGGTCAGTAAAAGGCCCGCCCACAGCAGTAGAATTATTTTTTTCCCGATTATTTTCATATCTCTTTCTCCCTTTCGGATCACCTCAACTGTACTCTGTTAACGCCGCCATCCGGCCGGGCTATTCCCTTTTTCACAGCCTGGCGGAAAGCGCTGCCGTATTTGCCATAAAAAAAGCCCTGGCCGCCTCAGGCAGCCAGGGCACTCATTACCGGTATTCGCACTCTCAGGCCAGGATCGGCACGATCTTTTCCTGCAATCCGCCTTCGACCGTCACTTCGCCCTCGTCGGTGACGACGACGTCGATCTCGGTGCGAAAGCCCAGCTTCTTCTCCGGCATGTAGATGCCCGGCTCGACCGAGAAGCAGCTGCCCGGGATGATTGTGCGCTCATCCTTGGTCTCGAGGTTGTCGATGTGCACCCCGTTGCCGTGCACCTCCTCGCCGATGTTGTGACCGGTACGGTGGGTGAAATAGGCGCCATAGCCGGCAGCTTCGATCACCTTGCGGCAGGCGTCATCCACCTCCCAGCCGTAGACCGTCACGCCGGCGGCAAAGCGCTCGCGCACCAGAGCGACGGCGGCGTCGCGGCCGCGGCGGATGATCTGAAAAATCTCCTCGAGCGCAGCGGGCACCGAGGCGCCGATATAGCCCATCCAGGTGATGTCGGCATAGATGGAACCGGGGCGGTCCATCTTGCCCCAGAGGTCGAGCAGCAGGATGTCGCCCTCTTTCATGGTCAGGCTGTTGGCCTCGGTCGGTTCGAAATGGGGATCACCGGCGTGCTCGTTGATGCCCACGATCGGGCCGTCCTCGAACTGGAGATGGTGCTCGCGCATGATGCTGCGCATGAACTCGGCGATCTCGATCTCGCGGGGGGGAACACCGGCGCGGATCAGCCGTCCGACCTCCCGGAAGGCCGCATCCTTGGTCTTGTGCAGCACCGCCATCGCCTCCTTGTGGCTCGCCCAGTCCTCCATCGAGAGATGGGCCTCGAAGCGGCCGACCAGGTCGGCGCTGGAGATCACCTTGACGCCGAAGCTGCGCAGCAGCTCGACGGTGCCGCCATCGACGATGGAGACATAGGGAATGGCGTTGTTGGGGGAATACTGCATGGCCACTTTTTTGGCCCCGCCCAGCATCGATTTGAGCAGGGCGTGCTGCTCCTGCCACGGCAGATAGATATGTTTGGCACCGGGGAGGTGATCGCAGCGCCAGGGCTCGATGCGGTGCACCAGTTTCTGCGGCTCGCCGGAGGCCGGAATGTAATAGTACCAGCGCCGTGAGGCAAAACGGTGGGTGTCCATGCCGAGAATGCGCGCGGCGATGGCGTCACGGTTGTGAAAATCATAAAAGAGCCAGCCATCGAGGCCGGCGTCCTGCAGGGCGTGCTGAATGGCGGATAGATCCATAATCACCTCACATTTTAGATGGATGAAGGAAAGTAAAAAATATCCGCGGGAAAAGCAACTCTTTTGTGGCCTCGGGCACGCCGCAGGAGCAGGCCAGGACCGGATAGCCGCGAGGGCTCCCGGCCGGACGGCTTGAACAAAGAGACTGAGCGGAGACGGCGGGCGCAAGGGCCCCGGATCGGGCATTCGCGAGCGCAGGCAGACACGTGCAGGCAATAAAAAAGGGCTGCCCGATCGCATCGGACAGCCCTGAAGAGCGCTCGGCCCTTATTTGGCAAAGACCATCTTGATCATCCTGTGCTCAAAGCCGCTCTGCACCCGGCAGAAGTAGACTCCGCTCGGGACAATCGAGCCGCTGTCGTTGAGGCCGTCCCAGAGCCGGGTCAGATTCCCGGCCTGCTGCATGCCGTCGACCAGGGTGCGAACCAGCTCGCCGCGCATATTAAAGATCTGGATGCGCACATGGGCCGCTTCGGGCAGACCATACTCAATCGTAGTCGTGGGGTTGAAGGGATTGGGGTAATTCTGCTCCACGTAAAAGGCCTCCGGAAGCTGCACGCTTTCGACGGTCACGCTGATGGGACCGTGCCAGCTCACCCGGCCGTTGATATCCTTGTCCTCGAGCATGTAGGAATAGGTGCGGCCTTTTTCGAGGCGTTCATCCTCAAATAGATAATTCCTCGGCGCGGCCGAGTTGCCCGCCCCTTCGATCAGTCCGCTGATCCGCTCAAAATCGCCCGTCGTCCCTTCCCGGCGGTTGACATAAAAACCGAGGGAATTCATTTCGCTCTGGGTGGTCCAGGAGAGTCTGACCACGCCGTTGACGTTGACCGCCGAGAAAGCACTGAGTTCCACCGGCAGGGTGGTATCGAGAGGGCTCAGGGCGCCGCTGGGTACTTCGGTCAGGTTGTCATGCAAAAAGAGGTTGGTCCTGTTGGGAGTAATCGAACGCCATTCCAGCCCCGAATTCAGCGTCTGGTCGATGATGGTGAAGCGTACCGTCGCCACATCCATCCAGGTGGTCCCGACAACCGTCCCGTTGTTCAGGGAGGCCAGGTCGATGTTAAGGGAGAGCCGTCCGGCGAAAGGCTCTGTTAAAATCATGACATTATAATTCCCGCCGCTGAAAGCATGCGTTGTCAAGTTTAGCGGCTGTGGATTTATAGCACTTGTATTGTAGGTAAAAACCAGATTGGACGTACCTACCGTCATGGTAGCGCTGCTGCTGGCGATCTGCACCTTGACGTCAAAGTAGCCGCTGTTGATATAGTCATTGCGCACAACAACGAACTGCAGATTATAGGCGGCCATGAGGTTTGCGCTCAGGACCAGCAGCAGGATCAACGTTGCGTAGATTGTTTTTTTCATCTTCATCCTCATCTGCGATTAGGGTACCTGGGTGGCGCTGCCGTTGTTGGGGCGCCAGTAGGCGTTGGCATCGATGGCATCGATACCGCCGTCAAGGTTGAAATCCGCATATTTGGCATAGCTCCAGGTGGTGCCGTTACTGGGCCGCCAGATGGCATTGAGATCCAGCGCATCAACACCGCCGTCTCCATTGCCGTCGCCGGCCTTGAAGGCATAGGCGCCATCGGTCATCGCCTTCATCGGATTGGTGCCGTAAGCCTTGTTCTGGGCGGTTGTGAAATCATAGCTGGTATAGGCGCCTCCCGACAGCGGGATCGGCGCCGAGCTCATGGTGGTCAGGTGGTTGCGGTGGCTCAGCACCACATAATAGCTCTTTTCCCCCTCGAGGGTGGCGATGTCGAAATTCTCCGTGCCGTCCTCATCCACCACCTGCCCGTCACTGCGCAGGAAGAGGCTTTTCGAGTAGATCGGGGGACCCGTGACCGAGCTGCGCAGCTGCAGCATAACCCAGTCGACCGAAGCGGGGACGGCGGCGACAGTGCGCGGATCGTAGGTATAGACCGAGGTCGGGGGAAGCAGCGCAGCCGTATAGAGATCGGTCTTCATACTGTGGCTGGTGGTGTTGTAAGGCCCCTGCAGAAAAGCCCTGGCCGCCAGCTTGACGGTGGCGAAATTGATCGTGCCGCTGTCCCATTCCGTCAGATCCGCCAGGGGATTGTTGGCGAGGTTGTCGAAATAGGCGGCGCAGTCGGTGTAGGTCGCAAGGTCGACATTGTAGCTGTTGCTCAGCGTGGCGATGCTCCAGACCAGGGTGACCACCCGCTGCCAGTTGGTCGTCACCGTAAAACCGGCGGGCACACCTGCGCTGGTCTTGCCGATATCGTTGCCGGTCACCAGCACGCGGTAGTAGGTGCCGGGAAGGCTGATCGAGGTCACTGAAGTTTCATAGTTGGCGCTGCCTGAGAACCAGTTCTCTCCCGGCGTGGCGACCGAAGCGAGCTCGGGGCCGTAGGGCACATCCACCGTCAGCGAGTTCAGCGTCCGGTTCGATGAAGCCTTGATCTCCAGATCGACGGCGAAACGCCCGCTGACCGCGCCCGTGTTGCTCGACACAACGAGGCGGAATTCGGAGGCATCGGCCAGCACTGTGGAAGCCGAAAATCCGAGCAGGAGGAGTGACAGGCCCAGCAAAAGATGCAATTTTTTCATCATTTCTTCCACTTCCCCTTTTAGGGTTCGCTTACAATATACACGAATAATTGACAGTTTCAAACAACAAAAGCGATCAGGGCACGTAAGAACCGACGCCGCGGCGGTGGGCCCTGTACCAAAGCACGTAATCAGCGGTGGTGATCAGGCCGTCGAAATTGAGATCCTCGGCAAGATAGCCGCTCCTGCCCTCCCTGGCCGCGCTCTGCCAGAAGATGAAATCGAGGCTGGAGACCTGACGATCCTGGTTGATGTCTCCGCTCCAGAGTCCCCACACCCCCGGTTCCACCTCGCAGACGGCGCCGCTGCCCTCGCAGAAGGCGCTGTCGGCGCTGAAATCATGCAGCACGGGCGGCGCCCCGGTGAACTCGTAGGTGTTGCGCGACATCACCGCCACATGGTTGCGGTGGTTCAGGACCAGCTGGTATTGGCCGGGCGCACAGCCGGTGAAACCCAGTACCCGGTTGCGGCCGTCCAGCTCGGTGAGATAGCCCTCCCTGTCCATAAGAAAGGACTCCTCGCCGGCGATGACGGCCGTGGCGGGGTCGCGCAGCTGCAGGAGCACCCAGTCCACTGCTTCCGGGGGCATGACCGCGGCAGCGCGCGGGGAGACGCTGTAGGGCGATGCGAGCGGCAGGAGCCCCTGCCGCTGCAAATTCGTCCGCATGGAATCGCCCGCCGCGTCATAGGGCGCCTGCAGAAAGGCGCGCACCTGGACCAGAAGATAGCCCGTCTCACCGACTGTATCGCTGAGCGCCGATTCATTTCCCCACAAATCGACCGCCCGTACCTGGTAATAGAGATGCCGGTTGGGATCGCCCAGCCGCGCATCGGTATGCAGGTAGCTGGTCTTCAGGGTGGCGGCGAGGAAACTGGCCGAATCGGGACGGAAAGCCGGTATGGTATCGCAGTAGATATTGTAATAGACCGGCGGCAGCTCTGCATGGCCGCTGGTATCCTCGGTGACCGGCTGCCAGGAAAGGGTCGCACTCTGCGGCAGC
Source organism: bacterium (assembly GCA_029560815.1). Next base: position 11,426 of record JAKQKF010000123.1, on the reverse strand, counting down.
GCGCCGGGCGCGCCGGCCATCCAGACCGCCACGACGACAAAGAACAGAAAAGCAAAAGGCCTCGGCCCGGTATCCCCGCTTCTTTTCACTCTGATCAAAATCATACCTTAGGTCTTGATTTTCAACACAATATACAGAAAGCAGCCATCACAAGGTATGATTTCTGCAAACAACTTGGGGTGATTCTTCTCACACTTGAAGAGATAATCCTTACACTTTTGATGTACAGAATTAGGGGCAAAGTGCGGAATTTTTTCTACCCGACTGCCGCTTCTTCAAGTGAAAAAGAGGCGCTCTTTTTGTGCACCGCCACCTGCACCCCGAGGGGCAGGACCGGCTTGTCGGCGACATGACCGATCGAAAGCCCGTAGAGCACCGGCACGCCCATCCCCTCGAGGCGGTCCAGGATGACCTCCTCCGTGCTCATGGTATTATTGAAGGCCGGCTTGTAGTCGGCGGGCTTGCAATTAACGCAGCGGTCGACGAGGATCGCCGCGGCCGCCTGGAGTTTGCCGCTCTGCCCCAGCTGGGTCAGCATCCGGTCCATGTCGTAGGGCTCCTCGCCGGTCTCTTCGAGAAAAAGCACCTTGCCCGCCGTATCGATCTCGTAGGGGGTTCCCAGACTCGCACAGACCAGGGTGAGATTGCCGCCGACCAGGGGGCCGCGCACGACCTCGGGCGCCCGGTCGGGCCAGATCACCATCGGCAGCGCCTTCTCGGGCGTTTCGATCATCCCCACCGGGGCCGCCCGGCCCAGGGTCGCCTTGAGGTAGCGCGTGGAATAATCATTAAAAGTGGAGGAGGCCACGGCGCCGTGAAAGGTGACCATGCCGGCCAGCTTGTGAATAGCCAGATGGAGGCTAGTGATATCGCTGTAGCCGATCAGGATCTTGGGATGGGATCGGATGAGCCCATAGTCGAGCAGGGGGAGCATGCGGATGGTGCCGTACCCCCCGCGCAGGGCGAAAATGGCCTTGACCTCCGGATCGAGAAACATCTCCATCAGGTCCCCGGCGCGCTCGGCGTCCGACCCGGCGAGATAGCCCCATTTGCGGCCGATATTGCGGCCGACCTTGACGCGATAGCCCAGCTTCTCCATGGCCATCTCGCCCTCTCGCACCGAACTGGGTTCGAAGACGGGACTGGCGGGGGTGACCAGCCCGACACAATCTCCTTCGGTGAGGGGGCCCGGCTTGATGAGGGGGAGCGGAGCGGCCTGACTCTTCAGCGGCGTCATCCAGGCTGTCAGGGCTCCGGTGGCTGCAATTCCGCCCAGAAATTCCCGCCGCGTCACGTCGGAACGACTCTTTTTCATCGCATATACCTCGCTCTTTGCACCGTTCTTCAGGCTGTTTGGCTCATTCTATAGAAATTTCCGCTCAATTCAAAACAGAATTTTGGCCGGCGGGGTGCGAAAAAGCGCTTGATATTGCAGTGGTTAATTTTTATTTTAGGTATCCATCCCACTTTTTGCAAGGCCTTGAGGCATGAATAAATCCCAACGATCCCGTCATCCGGTCATCGCTCTGCTGCCGATCCTGATCCTGCTCCTGCCGGCCGCCTGCGCACGCCAGGGCGCGCCGCCGGGCGGTCCAGTCGACAGAATGCCTCCGCGCATCATGGCCACAGCGCCGCGGCCCGATACCACCCGGGTCCCCCTCGACAGCCGGATCTTCCTCCACTTCAATGAGGCCGTAGAACACAGAAGCTGCGAAGAGTCGATCTTTATCACCCCGCAGCCGGCGGAAAAAGCCCGCTTCAAATGGCACGGCAAAAAGCTTGAGATCATCATCCCCGGCGGCCTGCTCCCCCAACGCACCTATGTCATCACCGTGGGCACCGGCACACGCGATCTGCGCAATATCGCCATCGCCTCCTCTTTCTCCCTGGCCTTCTCGACCGGTGACTCTCTCGACCGCGGCGCCCTCTCCGGAAAGATCCTCAGCGATGGGCAGACCGAAGGAGTGCAGCTCTGGGCCTATGAGCTGGGCGCAGGCGGGGAGCCCAATCCGGCGGTCACCCCGCCTCTCTATGTCACCCAGGCCAACAATCTCGGCGAATTCGCCCTCGAATACCTCGCCCTCGGCACCTACCGCCTCTTCGCCGTGGGCGACCGCGACCACAACAACCGCTACGATGCCGAGCGGGAGATCATCGGCGTCTCCGGCCGCGATTACCTCCTCACCCCCGGCCGGCCGCGCATCGAGGGACTGCTGCTTCGTACCGCGCTCCAGGATACGACACGACCAGCCCTGGCCGGGGCCTCGGCCATCGATGCCCGTCATCTCGATCTGCGCTTCTCGGAACGCATGGCCGAACGGAGTCTGACCCTCCCCGCCAACTACCGCATCGCCGCCGGCAGCGACAGCCTCGCTGTGCTCGATCTCTTTATCGACAAACGCAATCCCGCCTATCTCCACCTCCTGACGAAAGAACAAAAAGCGGACGCGGCCTACACCGTAACTGTACTGGAGGGATGGGACCTGGCGGGGCACCCCCTGGAGGACACCAGCCGCACAGCCGCCTTCACCGGCGCCACCCGCGCCGATTCGGCCAAACCCTACTTCATCGCCTCCCGGCCTGAGGACAAGGCGCGCAGCGTACCGCTCGACGCCACGATCGCCATCGCCTTCTCGGAGGCCATGGATCAGCCGCTGGCCGGCCTCGCCTTCTCTTTGACCGACAGCAGCCGGATCCCCCTGCCCGGCCGCATCACCTGGCTCAACAGCGCCGAAATGGAGTTCCGGCCCGATTCCCTTCTCCGCCCGGAGCACTTTTACAGCGTCAAAATGGCCGTGGACTCGCTGCGCGACCGCCAGGGCAACCCGCTCTCCGATACCCTCCTCACCATCCGGTTCCAGACCATCAATCCGGATACCCTCTCGGAGATCGCCGGCTCAGTGCGCGACGGCGCACCCGGCCGTTCGGGACCCTTTTACATCACTGCCCGGATCCCCAAAGGATCCTCCTCTGAAATCAAGGCCGCGACAGAGGGGGCCTATCGCTTTGAAAAGATCATGCCCGGGGAGTACCTGATCGAGTTTTTTCGCGATGAAGACGGCGACGGCCGCTTCTCCCCCGGCCGCCCCTTCCCCTGGCAGCCCGCCGAGCGCTTTGCCCTCTACCCGGACACCATCCAGGTGCGGTCGCGCTGGCCCAACGAAGGCAATGACCTCCTTCTCCCGGAATAACCAACTCAACCAACCGGAGTTACCATGAAAAAAATCATCCTTTTAGTGCTGCTCTCCACCCTTCTCGCCCTCCCGCTCATGGCCGCCGACCGGCGCGCGATGACCGCAGACGACCTCTGGGCGATGAAACGAATCGGCAGTTTGGCCCTCTCCCCCGACGGCCGCTGGATCGCCTTTAACCAGACCTGCTATGATATGGAGAAAAACAGCGGCAACTCCGACCTCTGGATCATCCCCGCCGCGGGCGGCACACCGCGCCGGCTCACCTCCCACCCCCAGTACGACGGCGCCCCGCAGTGGCTCCCTGACGGCTCCGCCCTGAGCTTCCTCTCCAGCCGCGGCGGATCAAACCAGCTCTACCGCCTGCCCCTCACCGGCGGCGAGGCGAGTGCCATCACCTCGCTGCCGGTCGATATCGAGGACTATCTCTGGTCCTCCGACGGCAAACACCTCCTTTTCACCGCCACGGTCTATGCCGATGCGCCGACCCTGGCGGAGAGCGCCGCCCGCGCCGAAAAACGCGACGAGAGCCCGATCAAAGCCCGCACCAGCGACCAGCTCTTCTTCCGCTACTTCAACCACTATCGTGAAGGGATGCGCACCCATCTCTTCCTCTGCGACACCGACGGCGGCAGCCTGCGCGACCTCACTCCGGGCGAATATGACACGCCCCCCCTCGATCTCGGCGGGACGCGCGATTTCGCCATCTCCCCCGACGGGAGCGAGGTCGCCTTTGTGCGCAATATCGACCCCATGCCCGCAACCCAGACCAATAACGACCTCTTCCTCCTCTCCCTGGCGGACGGCGAACCGCGCTGCATAACCTCAGCCAACAAGGCGGTCGACAACAATCCCCTCTATTCGCCCGACGGCCGCTGGATCGCCTACAAGGCGATGAGCCGCCCCGGCTTCGAGGCCGACCAGGAAGAGCTGATGCTCTTCGACCGCGCCAGCGGCCGGAGCCGCAATCTGACCGGTGCATTCGATCTCAAGATCGGCGAAGTGATCTGGGCCCCGGACAGCAAAAGCCTCTACCTCACCGCCAACCATCAGGCCCGCAACTGCATCTTCCGCGCCGATGCGGCAGCCGCGACTGTGACGGAGATTCTGCATCAGCATGTCAACAGCGCCATCACCATCTCCCCGGACGGCCGGACCCTCTGGTTCAAACAGCAGTCGGCGTCCTCGCCGGACGAGATTCACAGCCTCGACCTCGCCAGCGGGAAGGTGGAGCAGCTCACCTCCGTCAATCAGCCCCTGCTCGACCAGCTGGCCCTCAATCCCGCCGAGGAGTTCTGGTTCACCAGCTTTGACGGGAAAAAGGTCCACGGCATGCTCGTCAAGCCGCCCTTTTTCGATCCCGCCCAAAAATATCCGCTGATCTATCTGATCCATGGCGGCCCGCAGGGCGCTTTTGAAGACGACTTTCACTACCGCTGGAATCCGGCCCTCTTCGCCGCGCCCGGCTATGTGGCGGTTTTTGTCAATTTCCGCGGCTCGACCGGCTACGGCCAGGCCTGGACCGATGCGGTGAGCAGGGATTGGGGCGGCGGACCCTACAAGGATCTCATGGCCGGCATCGACTATCTGCTCAAAACCTGTCCCTTCATCGACGGGGAGCGCATGGCCGCGGCAGGAGGCAGCTACGGCGGCTTTATGGTCAACTGGATCGCCACCCATACCAGCCGCTTCAAAGCCCTGGTCAGCCACGCCGGCGTTTTCGATCAGATCAGCATGTACGGCGCCACCGAAGAGCTCTGGTTCCCCGAATGGGAGTTCGGCGGGGTGCCCTACCAAAAACCGGAACTTTTCAGGAAATGGTCTGTTTCATCCTATGTCGATAATTTCCGGAAATTCCGGACCCCGACCCTGGTCATCCACGGCGAGAAGGACTACCGCGTGCCTTATACTCAGGGACTGCAACTGTTCACCGCCCTGCAGCGCATGGGCGTCCCCTCCCGCCTGCTGCTCTATCCGGACGAGACCCACTTCGTCCTCAAACCGCAGAATGCGCGCCTCTGGTGGCAAGAGGTGCACGGCTGGATCGGCCGCTGGACCGGGAGTTCGCAGAACTGAATTTCTCTGGGCTCAAAGCCATGACCCGCACATCCACCATCCCTCTTCTCCTCCTCCTCTGCGCTGTGCTCCTGACAGCGGGCTGCAAGAATCCCCTCTCGGAGGAGAAGAACAAAAAGCTGGTCCATGAGGCGCTCTTTTACGACGCGCCCATGGGCCGCTATGTCTATTTCTGGAACGGCCGCGATCTGCAAAACCGCTATGTGCCGCCAGGGAAATACCATTTCGTGCTTGAAGTCAGGGATTTTCAGGACCAGGATTATGTCACCGCGGTGGAGGGGGGCAAGGAAAACGAGGCTGAATCATCCTACTATTACTATAACGAAATCTGGCATACCAACGAACTGGGCAAAATTGTGCCCAATCCCTTCCCCATCATGGCCGGCTGCACTGTCACTTTCATCCTCAACGGCAGCGCAGCCGCCAGGCTCTCCATCTACCAGGACTGATCCGCCCCGCCGCTGCATGGGCAGAACCTTCTAGCGCCGCCGGCCGCCGGCCTTGCGGGCGACGAAACACATCACGCCGCTGTGATAATCATAGGGCTCTTCGCTGAATCCACCATAAACCGCCTCGACTGTAAAACCGCTCAGAGCCAGCAGGGCCTCCATCTCATAACGGTAGATGTAGCGGTAGTGCATGACCGCACTGCTTTTTTTCCCCTCCGCCTGATGATAGGTGTTGCGGATGGAGAGCAGCTGCCGGGCGGGATCGTGTTCGATGTCCACGGTCAGGGAGACGCCCTGCTCCGGTTCGGCCAGCTCATCGGCGGGGATCTCCTGATGCCATTCCCGCCGGCTGAGCACCTGATGGAGAGGCACAAAGAGGTCGAAGGCGAGAATACCGCCGGGGCGGAGGGCGCGATGAATGGCGGCGAGCGTCGCCAGCTGATCGGCCTGGGTGAGATTGTGCAGAAAGGCGCGGAAGGGGATGATACAGAGCGCGAACTTGCGCTCAAGACGGAAATCGCGCATGTCGGCCTTGATCAGCTCCACCTCTCCCGCTCCCTCCGGGAGCCCGCCCAGCTTTTTGCCGGCGATGGCCAGCATACGGGCCGAATCGTCAATGCCGCAGACCGGATGACCGGCCCGGGCCAGCTCCAGAGTGATCCTCCCGGTGCCGGCCCCGATCTCCAGCACCGGACCATCGCAGCGGTCGGCGAAATCGAGATAAAAGGGGAGGTCATCCTCCTTGAGGCTGTACTCGAGATCATAAAAGCGGGCGAAACGGTCGTAGACGACGGGCATCACACTCCTCCATAAAAAAAAACCGCGGCGCTGGTGCAGCCGCGGTCCCTCATTCAAATTACAAGTCCGGCCGGATGCGGCCCCGCCGCTCAGACCTCCATGATCTCTTTCTCTTTCAGCACGAGGATCTCGTCGATCTTTCTGACCAGCTCGTCGGTCACGTGCTGCACCTCCTCCTGAGCCCGGCGGGAGTCATCTTCGGAGATTTTGGAATCCTTCTCCAGCTTTTTCAGACGCTCGATGCCGTCGCGGCGCACGTTGCGCACCGCCACCCGGCCCTCTTCGCCCACCCGTTTGGCCACCTTGACCAGGCTGACGCGGCGCTCCTCGGTAAGCTGCGGGATCGGAATGCGCACCACGATGCCGTCATTGGCGGGGTTAAAGCCGAGGTCGGATTTGAGGATCGCCTTTTCGATCTCACCCAGCAGGGAGCGGTCCCAGGGCTGGATCACCAGCAGGCGCGGCTCCGGCGCGCTGACGTTGGCTGCCTGACGCAGGGGCGTCGGCGTGCCGTAGTAATTGACGACGATGCCGTCCAGGATGGCGGGCGAAGCTTTGCCCGTGCGCAGCTTGGCCAGCTCGCTGCGGACGCTCTCCACGGCCGCATCCATGCGGTGGCGGACATCTTTTTTAATCTCTTCTATCATAGGCTACTCACCTGTTACTTTGGTTCCAATGGATTCACCCAGGATCACACGCAGCAGATTTCCGGGCTCCTTGAGATTGAACACCTGAATAGGCAGATCGTTCTCCATACAGAGAGTCACAGCCGTGGTGTCCATCACCTTGAGCCTGCCGCGGATCACATCCATATAAGACAATTGATCATATTTGACGGCGTCGGCATGGGTGACCGGATCCTTGTCATAGACCCCGTCGACCTTGGTCCCCTTGAGGATGGCGTCGGCGCCGATCTCGATGGCGCGCAGGGCGGCCGCTGTATCGGTGGTAAAATAGGGATTGCCGGTGCCGGCCCCGAAAATGACGATCTTGCCGTGGGCGAGATGGGTCATCGCACGGCGCCGGATGAAGGGCTCGGCGATCTGCTCCATCTTGATGGCCGTCATCACCCGCGTCTCCGCGCCGTTGCGTTCCAGATAGTCCTGCAGGGCCAGAGCGTTGATCACCGTGGCCAGCATCCCCATATAGTCGCCGGTGACGCGATCCATGCCGCGCGCGCTGGCGGAGAGTCCGCGGAAGATATTGCCGCCGCCGATGATGATGCCAATCTCCACCCCCATGCGCGCAACCTCGGCCACCTCGCGGCAGATCTGGTCTACGGTCTGGGGATCGATGCCCAGACGGTTGCTGTCGCCCATGAGGGCTTCTCCGCTCAGCTTGAGCAGTACGCGGCGGAAGACGGATTTGCCCGGATCGCTCATGCGTCACCCTCCTTCAGGACTCTAAAAAAAGAGCGAAGCCTCGACTTCGCTCTTCAACCACTTTCTATTCGCCCAGCTGAAACCGGACGAACCGTCGCAGGATCATGTTTTCGCCCAGTTTGGCGATCTTTTCGTTGAGCAGGTCGCGGATGGTCTTGTTCGGATCCTTGACAAAGCTCTGTTCCAGCAGGCAGACCTCCTGGTAATACTTCTCCAGCTTGCCCTGGGCGATCTTTTCAAGGATGGCCTCGGGTTTGCCCTGCTCGCGCGCCTGGTCCCGGTAGATCTCGAGCTCCTTGTTGATCTTCTCCTGGTCCAGCTCGCTGCGATCGACCACAAGGGGATTGGCCGCTGCGATCTGCATGGCGACATCCTTGGCGAACTCCTGGAAATCATTCGTGCGCGCGACAAAATCGGTTTCGCAGTTGATCTCGACGAGCACGCCCAGCCGGCTGCCCGGATGAATATAGGACTGGATGATGCCCTGATTGGCGCTGCGGCCGACCTTTTTCTCGGCCTGCTGCACTCCGCGCTTGCGCAGATAATCGATGGCTTTCTCAATATCGCCGCCGGTCTGCTCAAGGGCCTTTTTGCAATCCATCATACCCGCGCCGGTCTTGTTGCGCAGGTCATTCACTAATGAAGCGGATATGGACATTATCTTACTCCTGACTGATCATTTCTTTACGGCGTCACTGGAATAGCTCTCGGCACTCTCTGCGTGCTCTTTCTTGTAGGCGAGTTCCGCCTCGCTGCCTTCGCTCTCGGAGGCCATCTGCATATCGATGCGTCCGGACTTGCCCTCGAGGATGGCTTCGGCGATGGCGCGGGTGAGCAGGCTGATCGACTTGAAAGCATCATCGTTGCACGGGACCGGATAATCGACGAAATCGGGATCCGCGTTGGTGTCGTTCAGGGCGAAGGTGGTGATGTTCAGCCGCTTGGCCTCCATGACCGCGATCGACTCCTTTTTGGAATCGACGATGAAAAGGGCGGTGGGCAGATGATTCATGTCGCGGATGCCGCCAAGCACCTTATCCAGCTTTTCCTTTTCGCGCTCGATGGTGAGGATCTCTTTCTTGGTCACCTTGTCGTAGGTGCCGTCAGTCGCCTTTTTCTCGAGATTCTTCAGGCGTTTGACGCTCTTCTTGACGGTGACGAAGTTGGTCAGGGTGCCGCCCAGCCAGCGCTCGGTGACATAGGGCATGCCGCAGCGGTCGGCTTCAAGCTTGATGATGTCCTTGGCCTGTTTTTTGGTGCCGACCATCAGCACCGAGCCGCCCTCGGCGACGATCTTGCGGATCGCGTCGCGGGCCTCGTTCAGGCAGACAATGGTCTTTTTCAGATCGATGATGTGGATGCCGTTGCGTTCCATAAAGATGAATTTCTTCATCTTGGGATTCCAGCGGCGGGTCAGATGACCGAAATGGCTTCCGGCCAGCAGCAAATCTTGAATAGTGACTTCAGCCATGATAACTCCTGATCTTGGGGTTGATCCGCCATCCTCCAGCCCAGAGATATAACCTTGTCAGGCACCCCTTGTTCAACGGAGGATGTGAGTGATAAGCCTGGTTTAACGTTTCGAAAACTGAAAACGCTTGCGGGCGCCGGGACGGCCGTACTTTTTGCGCTCGACCATGCGCGGGTCGCGGGTCAGAAACCCGTTCTTGCGCAGCGTCGGACGCAGCTCTTCGTTGGCCTTGACCAGGGCGCGGGCGATGCCGAGCAGCAGCGCGCCGGCTTGACCGGTGAGCCCGCCGCCTTCGACGTGCGCCTTGATGTCCCATTTGCCCTGACTGCCGGTCACCTCAAGCGGCTGCTCAATGATCATTTTGAGCGTGTCTCGCTTGAAATAGTCGAGGAGGTTCTTCTCATTAACCTCGATGGCGCCGGTACCAGGCGCCAGCCAGACGCGCGCGATCGCATTTTTGCGGCGGCCGGTGGCGTTGTAGTACGTACCTTTCATTTGCTCTCCTTAAGTCTGCTCAAGCAGGGATCGATTACAGGGTGATAGGTTCTGGCTGCTGGGCGGCGTGCGGATGCTCCGGCGAAGCATAGACCTTGAGCTTCCTGAGCATGTGACGCCCCAGAGTGTTGCTCGGCAGCATGCCGCGCACGGCATGACGCACGACAAATTCAGGTTTTTTCTCCATCATGCGCGCGATCGGCGTCAGACGCAACCCGCCCGGATAACCGGTGAAATGGGTGTACTTCTTCTGCTCCATCTTGCGGCCGGTGAGCTTGACCTTGTCGGCGTTGACGATCACGACAAAATCGCCGCAATCCATGTGCGGGGCCCAAATGGGCTTGTTCTTGCCGCGCAGGATCTCTGCGACCTTGCAGGCCAGACGGCCCAAAACCTGCCCGTTCGCATCGATCACGTACCACTTTTGCGTGATGTCGCTGGGTTTCGGGGTAAAAGTCTTCAAGATATTTCTCCTTTATTTTGCCTTAAGCCGAGAAATATAGGAAAAATTCGGCAATTATGCAAGATTTTTCTGCCGATTTCACTTGCTTTTTCAGGAAGATAGGGCAGGGAAGGGTAAAAGTGGCCGTACCGGGGCGAGTCGCAGGGACGGCCGGGCTGCACCAGAGCGTGAAACCCGGCCGTTTGTCAGCCGGCTACAATCCCGCCGTCCAGAGCAACCCGCGATTGATCACGCCGCGGACTTTGCCGGGCAGGCTCCAGCCTTCATAGGGCATGTTGCGGGAGAGAGATTTGAGCCGTTTCGCCGCCACGGTCCAACTCTCGTCCGGGGAGAAGAAGGTCAGGTTTGCCGGGGCGCCCTCTTTGATGAGCGGCAGGGGCAGATTGAGCACCCGGCGCGGGGCCAGGATCATCTTCTCCAGCGCCTGGTGCAGCGGCAGCACCCCGGCCGCCACCACCTTGGCGAGGATGATGCCGAGCATGGTCTCCAGCCCGAGGATGCCATTCGGCGCAGCGGCAAATTCAACATCCTTCTCCTCGATGCTGTGCGGAGCGTGGTCGGAGGCGATGACATCGATAGTGCCGTCGCGCAGGCCGGCCATGAGGGCCTCCACATCAGCGCGGCTGCGCAGGGGGGGATTCATCTTGAGATTGGTGTCGTACTGTTCCAGCGCCTCCTCGGTGAGAGCCAGGTGGTGCGGCATCACCTCGCAGGTCACCCTGACTCCATTTTCCTTGGCGCGGCGCACCAGCTCAACCCCCTTGGCCGTGGAGATGTGGGCGATATGGATATGTCCGCCGGTGAATTCGGCCAGGGCAACATCGCGGGCGATCATCACCGCCTCGGCAATGTCGGGGATGCCCGGCAAGCCCAGCCGGGTCGACATCCAGCCCTCGTTCATGTGGCCGCCGGCGGCCAGATCGGGCTCCTCACAGTGGTCGATTACCGGCACGCCGAACATGTGCGCATACTCGAGCGCGTGCCGCATCACCGCGGCGCTTTTCACCGGACTGCCATCGTCGGAAAAGGCGACCGCTCCGGCCCGCACCAGCTCGGCCATCTCGGTGATCTCCTTGCCCTCGCGCTTTTTGGTCACCGCCG
>JAKQKF010000091.1 GCA_029560815.1 bacterium | reverse complement strand
ATCTCGTTACCACCTGACATCTTGCGCCGCGGCGCCCGGATTGTTTTATCTTGCATGAAACATCTCTTTTTTGTAACGTACATTAAAGAGTATGAATGAGCAACTAATCCGTCATCGAGGTGGAATGTGAGAAAAGAATGGCTGCAAAAGATGGTGACGGCCGCCGAGGTGGAGGCCGCCCATATGGTACATGACGAACGGCTGGGCCCCGATCCCGTGCCTTTCGGTTTCAAGAACGAACGCTGGCGCGCCCTGCTGGCGCAGATGGAGGTGGGGGACGAGCTGTGGGAATTCCGCAGCCCGGTGGAAAGCTGGGAGCACCTCGCCGGACGCGCCGGGATCGCCGTGGTCCGCCAGGGCGAGATCATCAACTTTATCGTCACCATGATGAATTGAGCCGTCCTGCGCTGTGCGCCGGCACGTGCAAGAGAATGTGACCCGGGATGCTGCGCAGCCGCAGTGAGAACGCCTTGCGCCGGGATCTGCCGGTAATTTTACGGAAGGCAAGGCCGAACTTGAGACAAGGAGGTGAGTCATGGCTGAGGAAAACTGCGCCAAGTGCGCATTGCGAGCCCGATATGATGCCAAACCCGGTTCCCTGCTGGGACGGTTCTGGCGCTGGCACATCAATTTTTGTCCCGGCTGGAAAAAGTACTTCAGCGGGCTGCCCACCGAAGAGAAAGCCGTAGTAGCGAAGCAGTACAATTTTACCAAATATCAATGACCAGGATCAGAGGCCGATTCATCTCCTGGTGTGCAGTGGATAATCAGGCCTCGATAAGCCGGTCTACCTGCAGTCAGGATGATAACACGACCCCGCTGCAGGTAACCGGAGATCAACCGGAAATACGAAGGGCCGGGATCCATCAAGATGGATCCCGGCCCTATCGAGCAGAGGTCAGTTTTTGCGTTTGTAGGACCAGCCGCCCTGCAGACCGGCGACGAACCAGGCCAGGGCGAGCACCCCGATCCCGAAGATCCCGTCACCGATCATGCGCAGCCAGCGCAGGGTCTGCATCGTCTCCTGCTGCATAAACTCGGCCGAGCGGGCGTACCAGAGCCCGTACTTGACGCTCGCCACCGTCTGCAGGATACCCACCGGCAGCACACTCAGCAGCACCATCAGCGCCAATCCGATATTGATCCCCCAGAAGGCGATCCGGAGGGAACCGTCGTTCCACTCCCGTTCGATGGTCATGCTGCGCAGCACGAAGAGCATCAGCCCGATGCCGAGAATGCCATAGACGCCGAAAAGGGCGGTGTGGCCATGAACCGGCGTGGTGTTCAGCCCCTGCATGTAATAGAGTGCGATCGGCGGATTGATCAGGAAACCGAAGATGCCGGCTCCGACCAGGTTCCAGAAGGCCACCGCGATAAAGGCGTAGATCGGCCATTTGTACTTCGCCACCCAGGCGCGGGCCTTGCTGAGACGGTAATTGTGCAGAGCCTCAAAGCCCATCAGCACCAGCGGCACCACCTCGAGGGCGCTGAAGCTGGCCCCGAGAGCCATCACCGCCATCGGCGTGCCGGTGAAATAGAGATGGTGAAAAGTACCGATGATGCCGCCGGTGAGAAAGACCACCGTGGAAAAGAGCACCGCCGTGGTCGCGGTCTTGATGCGCAGCAGCCCCAGCCGCACAAAGAGGAAGGCGACCACCACCGCGGCGAAGACCTCAAAAAAGCCCTCCACCCAGAGATGGACCACCCACCAGCGCCAGTATTCGGCGACCGCCAGGTTGGTCTGCCGCCCCCACATCAAACCCGCACCATAAAAAGCCGCAATCGCCACCGAGGAGATCAGGAACATCCCCAGCAGGCTCTTCTGCTCCCGGGCATTCTTGAAAGCGGGCCAAATGGCGCGCCCCATGAGAAAGAGCCAGATGAAAAGGCCGGCAAAAAGGAAAATCTGCCAGAAGCGGCCGAGGTCGACGTACTCATACCCCTGATGGCCGAACCAAAAGTTGTTGACCAGACCCAGCTTCTGCATGACGCCCATCCACTGGCCCGCCATTGAACCAAGGACGATGACCAGCAGCGCGCCGAAAAGCAGGTTGACCCCGAGACGCTGGAATTTGGGCTCATAACCCGAGACGGCCGGAGCGATGTAGAGACCGGTCGCCAGCCACGATGTGGCGATCCAGAGGATAGCCAGCTGGACATGCCAGGTGCGCGAGACGGCATAGGGCAGCAGCTTGTCCAGGGCCAGACCATAGAAACCGCCGCCCTCGACACTGTAATGAACCGTGATGATGCCCATGAGGATCTGTACCAGAATCAGGGCCGTGACCACCCAGAAATACTTCAGGGTCGCTTTCATCGAGGGGGTCGCCTTGAGGCCGAGCAGCGGATCCTGGTCGGGAAAATCATGCCCCTCCAGCCCTTCGCCCTGCTGCTTCGCGTAATAAAAGGCGAGAAGGGCGATGCCGAGGATCAAAACAATGACGCTGAACCCGGTCCAGAGGACCAGACTGGCGGCCGGCCGGTTGCCGACCAGCTCGTCGGGTGGCCAGTTCTGGGTGTAGCTGACCTCTTCACCCGGGCGCTCGGTTACGCTCGCCCACGCCGCCCAGAAGAAAAAGGCGCCGAGAAGCCGGGCCCGCGCCGGGTCTTTGATGCTGTTTTCGGGAATCGCATAGGCAGTGCGCAGCTTCGCCAGGTCCGGATCAGCCATGAAAAGTCCGGCGTAGTGACGGCTCACCGCCTCGATCGCCTCGGCGCGGAGCGAGGAGACGCGCAGCTCGCCGGTGGCGGGGTCGTAGGTGTTCCTGCGCAGCTCCTGCTGGAGCCGCACCTGCAGCGCGGCCTGCTGTTCAGCGGAGAGCTGGCCGTATGTGAGGCCATGGCTTTCGGCCGCGAAGCGGTCGAGGATGAAGGTGGCTTCACGGTGCAGCCAGTCGGCACTCCAGTCAGGCGCGACATAGGCGCCATGGCCCCAGACGCTGCCCACCTCCTGCCCGCCCAACGACTGCCAGACATTCTGGCCGTCGCGAATCTCCTGCCCGGTGAAAAGAGTCACGCCATCGGCTGTGACCACGCGTTCGGGCTGGGGCGGCTTTTTCTGATAGATCTCGCCGCCGAAAAAGAGTAGAACCGCGAACGAGCCGAGGACGACAAGGAGAAATGCAGTCCACAGTGTTTTGTTGCTCATGAAGCAGCTCCTTTCTGAAGGGATGGTCCGCTGCAGCCCGCCCGGCTGCGGGTCCGGATGGGTGCAGTTGCCGGCAGGATGCCGGTGATATTCCACAGGCCTATTTAAGATATAAGACTCTTATATCTAATTTAATAAATCCTGGTCTGAGAGTCAATTATTTTATTTCGTTTATACGAATTTTATTGGATTGCGCGGAAGAAGAATCGTCCAACATAATTTCCTGTTGCGAGTTGCAAAAAATGCCAATATCTTTAGGATAGAAGCACATCGGGAGGCCGGCTGACGCCGGGCAGATCATCGGGAGTTGACCTTTCAAGCAAGGAGAGGAAAAATGAGGCGCACGACATCGTACAGGCTGATCCTGGGGATCCTGCTGGTCATCATCAGTACGGGCCCCGGCTGTTCCCCGGCCCTGAGAAAGGGCGGCGGCACCGCCATCGATCCCCGGCCTGAGGTCATCCTCGGCATTTTCGGCGGAATGGGGCCGGAAGCCACGGCCAATCTCTACCAGCTCATCGTCGAGCGCACCCCGGCGACCAGGGACCAGGAGCACATCCCCACGCTCATCTACAGCCTGCCGACCGTGCCCGACCGCACAGCTTCCATCTTCAGCGGCGACCCCTCCATCCTCCCCTACCTGGCCGAAGGGGTGACCCGTCTGGAGAAATCCGGGGCCTCCTACATCGCCATCCCCTGCAACACCGCCCACTACTTTTATGATCACATGCAGCAGGCGGTCAAGATCCCCATCATCAACATGATCCGCGAGGCCGCGGCCGAAGTGGCCACCAAATATCCGCAGGCTAAAAAGGTGGGCCTGCTGGCGACAACGGGGACCATCTCCACCGGGCTCTATGAAAAAGAGTTCGCTGCGCGCGGCATCGAGATGATCAAGCCCTCCGACAATATCCTTGAGAACTATGTCATGAAGGCGGTCTATCTGATCAAGGCGCACGGGGACAAACGGCAGTGTGAGGAGTGGCTCTATCTCGCCGGCAAGGAGCTCGAAAAGAGCGGAGCCGAGGTCGTGGTGCTCGGCTGCACCGAGATCCCCCTCGCTTTCAATTCCGCGCGCTCAGGCGTGCCGGTTGTGAGCGCCAGCCAGGTGCTGGCCGATCGCGCCATCGCCCGTTTTCAGCTGCTGTCGAAGCAGCCGGCGAAGTAATCCCTGGCGCAGAGAGCCGGATCGTCGGGCTGTTGAGGCGGGCGAAGGGGAAGAAGGTGCCCGCGCAAGCAGGCGTAAAAGGCAGCAAAATCGCCTCTGCGCTGCCGGCGGGAGCGGCGGTCAGGCTCTGGAGCCCCGCCTTGACGGTCACATAGCTGCCCCCCGAGGCCCGGGGGTCGGGGACAATCCGTCAGTTCCCGCCCACGCTCCCGCACTCGGGTTCTAAATAGCGGGACTCGCTGCGGCCGCTCGGGACGAAGGGATCTCCCCCCGTGAAGAGATTCAGATCCACCGCCTCGCCCATCATGCGGTGGCCGGTCTCATTGGGATGCAGGTGGTCTCCGGTATCCGCCTCCGGCCGGAGACTCAGGGTGTCGGCGGGATTACGCAGAGCCTGATCGAAATCGATGACGCCGTCGAAAAGGCCGCCCTGCCGGATCCAGTCGTTAACTTTTTTCCTCTCCGCCTCGTGGGTCGCCGAGTAGTAGGATGATCCGTACATGGGCAGCAGGGTCGCCCCGTAGACGAAAATTCCGCGGGCGTGCGCGCTGTGAATCATCTGCGTGTAGGCATCGATCAGACGCTCACCCACTCCGCTCTGTCCGTTGCCGATATCGTTAATTCCTTCCAGAATCACCAGCCAGCGCACCCCGCTTTGTTCCAGCACATCCCGAGTGAAGCGATTCAGGGCGGAAGGCCCCAGGCAGGTCCCCAGCACACAGTTGCCGCCGATGCCCTGATTCAGGACTGCGACATGGCTTGTCGCCGGATTCTCCTGGAGCCGCCGGGCCAGTTCGTCGGGCCACCGGTTCTGCTTGTTGGTGCCCGAACCGCGCCCGTCCGTGATGGAGTTGCCCAGCACGACCACAGCCGCCGAGGGGGCGGGAGCTTTCACATCGATGGTGTGGATGATATACCAGTGGTCGGTCAGGACCGCGCCGGCGAAATCAGCCCTGCCGGCCTGATCGCCGGCGAGCAGGTAAGAGGTGGTCCTGGATCCCGGATGGCCGGTCACGTCCGACGGTGTGGCGCCAAAATAGATGGTGACGGCCAGCTCCATCTGCGGCTGCAGGGGAAAGGGGAAAGGATCCGATGTGACCGCCGAGCCCGCAGCGATCGTGACCCCGCTTGCGCCCCTGAAGAGCATGGGCCTCTCCGTGGCCGGATCGATTTTGCCTTCTCCCGCCGAGACGGCGATGTGAACCTTCTGCAGGGTCACAGGAGCGGTGCTGAATTCATTGCTAAAATGCATCCGCAGGGTGTCGCCGCCGAGCGAAACACGGAGGATCTGCCGGAGGGTGTTGTTGCTCAGACCGGGGGCGGGCGGATTGTTGTTCAGCTCGACCAGCTGCGGCGCCGTACTCCAGGTGCCCACCCATTTTGTCGATCCGGCGGAAGCCGCTGAGAGGCCGCACCAGAGCAGCACCAGCGCCGCGATCACGCGCAGGGCCCGGCGCAGAGCGCCCCGATAGTGAACTGGCGCGGGCATAAAAATCCCCGCTTCGAATATACGCATTATCTTCGCCTTTCTCATTTTCACGTGTGCCCGGAAATTTTCCGGCTATTACATCCGTATGAAATTAGCCAATCAGTCGCTGAAAAGCAAGCCGATTTGACGCAGAGCCCGGGCGGAGGCGTGCACCCCGCCGGCAAGCCGCATCCCGGACCGTATCGGAGAGCCTGCCGCTGACCAGGCGTGAGCGCCGACATTCTCCTTGTAATTCCGCCGCCGAATGGCTATCTTTATGAACGATACACACCCGGGAACAGCGTATGCAATTCCCGCCTTCTCCCCCATGACCGGACCGGCACCAGGTCCAGAACAGAAAGTGCATCCATGTCGCCAAGAAAGCCCGCCCGGGGCGCTGCAGCCCGGCTGAGCTGCATTGCAGCCGCTCTTTTTATCCTATTCTCCACCCTCCTCCTGTCCAGCCCGGCCTTCGCCGCGCCTTGGCCCCAACCGCGCTCCGGCGTCGCTTCCGGCGAGTCCGCAGCCATCATGAACCTGATCGAATTGATCAACCGCAGCGAGCACGACAGCGTGCTCGTCCTCGCCAGCCGTCTGATCAATGAGGATCCCGCCAGCCCGGTCGGCTATTTTCTGGCGGCCGACGCCTGCCAGACCATGATGCGCGATTACCGCGTGAGCATCTGGCAGGCCAGGTTCGACAGCCTGATCGCCATCGCCTCCGTCAAAGCCACCAGCCTGCTCGCGAGGGAGCCGACCGTGGATAACCATTTCATCGCGGGCGTCGTGCAGGGGTACTATTGCGTCGCCCTCTTCCAGTCGGGCAGCTATCTGCGCGCCCTCAAGACGGCGGAGAGCGGCATCTCCCTGCTGCGCAAAGCCAGCCAGATGGACCCAGGTTTCGTGGATCCCCTCTTCGGCATCGCCGTCTATGAGTACAACAAGAGCAAGCTGCTGTTCGGACTTCTGGGCGGGGAGGAAAAAGAGGCGATCGCCAAACTGCGGAAGGTGGAGCGGGAGGGACGCTATCTGTCAACCAACGCCAGCTATACGCTGCAGGCCCTCTACCTGGAAAAAGAGGAGTACGACAGCGCCGTGGTCATCAACGATCAACTCTACCGGCGCTACGCCGCCAGTCCCTCCTGCCTCTACAACCGCGCCGTCCTGTTCGAAAAAACCGGCCGTCTGGAGGAGGCGCTGCAGATCTGGGAGAGACTGAACGAGACGTTGAAGAAGCGCACGCCGGTCAGCAACGGTTATATGGCGGAGAGCCATTATCACCTGGCCTGGCTTAACCGCCAGCTCAAGCGGGAAGAAGAGGCCCGCCGGCTGCTCATCCAGGCGGCGCGCTTCGCCTCCCGGCGCCGTGCTGAGGAGGAGCTGGAGGGCTCCTATATCAAGTTCAAGGAGATCAAAAACAAGATCAATTCCGCGCTGGCGGAATGGAACAGGTAAAGCGCCGGAGCCCCGCCACCAAGGAGTGGCAAAACTCCGGCGCCTGTCCGGTATCTATCGGTTCAGTTCATCCAGAATAGCCTGAATCTCCTCCTGGCATCCCCCGCAGGTCGTGCCCGCCAAGGTCGCTTCGCCGACCTCCTCGACGCTCTTCAGACCTTTCTCCCTGATCGCCTTGACGATCTCTCCCCTGGTGACCTCATTGCATAAGCAGATTATTTCATCATCGTTCATGTCGGCGCCCTCAGTTAAGCCCGAAATTTTTCATATCCTCATCAACCGTCGTGATCGTCTGAACGCCGAACTTTTCCTGCACGATACGGAGAACGTCGGGCGTCAGAAAGGCCGGCAGCGTCGGTCCGATGCGGGTATTCCTGAAACCGAGATAGAGCAGGGCGAGATGGACAATGATCGCTTTCTGTTCGTACCAGGCAATGTTGAATACGATCGGCAGCTGATTGATGTCTTGCAGTTTGAGGATCTCCTTAAGCTTGAGCGCCACCAAGGCCCATGAATAGGAGTCGTTGCATTGACCGGCGTCGAGCACCCGCGGAATGCCGTTGATATCGCCGAGATGGAGCTTGTTATAGCGGTACTTGGCGCAGCCGGAAGTAAGAATTACGGTATCCACCGGCAGTGCTTTGGCAAATTCGGTATAGTATTCGCGGCTCTTCTGGCGGGCGTCACAGCCGGACATCACCACCAGTTTTTTAATTGCGCCCGAGTTGACCGCATCGAGGATCTTGTCGGCGAGAGCCAGGACCTGGTTGTGAGCGAAGCCGATGGTGATCTCGCCGGTTTCGATCTCGGTCGGGGGCGGGCACTGCCGCGCCATCTTGATGATCCCGGAAAAATCCTTCTGTCCGTTGGGCAATCTATTATCGATATATTTCCAGCCTGGCATGCCGGCGGCCCCGGTGGTGAAGACCCGTTCATTATAGGTCGCCGTCTTGCGCGGCGGGACCAGGCAGTTGGTGGTGAAAAGGATCGGGCCGTTAAAGCTTTCGAACTCTTCCAGCTGGCGGTGCCAGGCGTTGCCATAGTTGCCGGCGAGATGGCGATATTTTTTCAGACGGGGATAGGCATGGGAGGGCAGCATCTCCGAGTGGGTATAGATGTCCACACCCTTGCCTTCCGACTGGATCAACAGCTGTTCGAGGTCCTTGAGATCGTGCCCGCTCACCAGGATGCCGGGATTCTTGCCGACGCCGATGGAGACCCGGGAGATCTCGGGATGGCCATAGGTGGTTGTGTTGGCTTTGTCGAGCAAAGCCATCGCCTTGACGCCGTACTCGCCCGTGCGTATGAGCCACTCCAGTGCGGTCTCCTGTGTAGCCGGCCGGGTGATCATGGCCAGCGCCTCCTCCATGAAATCATAGATCTCCTGCTCCTCGAACCCCAGATTGAAGGCGTGCTCCGTGTAGGCGGCCATACCCTTGAGGCCGAAAAGAATATACTGTTTGAGTGCGCGCACATTTTCATCAGTGTCAAAGGCCTGGATGCTGGCCTGACTGGCTTTGGCGTGGAGCTCGGCTTCGGAAGCGCCGTCCCATGCAAGGGCGTCGTGGCTGAAACTGATGGTCACCTTGCTCTTCAGCTCATCGCGATACCGCAGGCTCTCACGAACGGCCTGAATAATGGCCTGATCATCAAAGTTGGCGTTGGTGATGGTCATAAACAGGCAGTTGGTGATGTGCTTGTCCGCCGCATTGGTGTCGATCCCCTGTTTGCGGGCAGCGATCGCAATGAGAGCCAGTCCCTGACAAGCAGAGATCAGCACATCCTGCAGGTTGGCGGTGGCCTCTTTCTTCCCGCACACGCCGTTGATGGTGCAGCCGGTATTCTTGACCGTCTCCTGACACTGGTTACAGAACATACTCATAAAACACCTCCATGCATCTTAACGTTGATTAAATCCCCCGCAAAAAGCGTTTAATTTAGCCAATATTGCCCTGATAATCAAGTATATTTGCCCGCTCTCCGCGCCACCGGCAGCGATAGACACAGGATCGGCTTGCCGCAGGCCGGTCTCCGGCTGGCGATCCTGCACCCCGGGCGCCAGGAGGGGGTGACGACAAAAAAGGCTGGTTCATGAAAACCAGCCTTTTGCCTCGATCACGAAGCGCCCATGGTGCCTGCACGCCCGCACGGCTCCGCGGCGTGCTTTTTAACGGCCTCTGCCGGCCGGTTCAGGCGGCTGCCTCTTTGCCGCGGATGAAGGAGAAGATAGCGGCGAGGATGAGCAGCAGGCCGGGCAGATAAATCTCCCAGGCGAAACGGGACGGGTCAAATTGTGTAAAGATGTGCACAAATTCTTTGTTCCCGGTACCGCCTGTCAGCAGCCCGACGGGGTCATTGTCAAAGATCAGCAGGGTATAGTCGATGGTGAAGCTGATATAGACAAAGAGGGCGCCTGCCGCCAGGAGCAGCCATTCCATGCGGTTGAATGCGGCTCTCTCCCCTCTGGCAAGGAAGCGCACAGCCGCCATGTGCAGGAGTATCATCGCCAATGCACAGAGCACCGGCGCGATCACCGGTCCGATCCAGGTGACGGGAATGAGAAAGAGGACGTCCCAGGTGAAAAGGGAGCCGGGCCAATTGAGCAGCAGCTTGAGGGCGATGTAGTAAAAGAGGTCCCAAACGCCGAAAAGGTAGAGAAAACAGGTGAAGCGGGTGAAAGAAGTTCCTGCCCCCAGCCAGGCGACGGCCGCGAGCATCGCCAGGGTGCAGATTTCGCGCAGCACTTCGGCGAGGTAGATCCCCTCCGGCATGGCCGCCAGCGGGAAGCCGAATCCCTCCGGGTAATAGAGGGCGCGGAGATAGACCACGACGATGGCTTCGAGAAAGCCCATGGCGGCGGCGAAAATCGCCAGACTGATCAGTTTTCGGGATTCTGCGTGCATGTGACTCCTTGACCCTGCCGGCCTGAACCTCCCCCCGCATCCTATTCCGTGTTAAATTAGCCAATCCAGTGCCGGAAGTCAAACACTATTCCGCCGTGGCAACCGTGTGAAGCCGGCCGGCACCTTTACGGAGAGCAGTGCCGGCCCGATCCTACTTGAGCAGCAGCATGCGCTGCGTCCGCCGGCAAGATCCCGCCCTGAATTCACAGAAATAGATCCCGGAGGGCATCCCTTCCGCCTGCCAGATCACCTGATGCACGCCGGCCTCCATCCGCCGATCGACCGGTTTCGCAACCAACTGGCCCAGGAGATTGTAGATGGAGAGCGTCACGCGCTCCTCACGCGGCAGGGTAAAGGCGATGGTCGTGCCGGCATTGAAGGGATTGGGATAGTTGGGCCGCAGGGTAAAAGCAGCAGGTGTAACTGAGCCCTCGCGGTTGACCGACGACATCAGGTTGTTTCTGAATTGCATAACGCCGCGGTATCTGTCCAGAACATAGATGTACTGACGGTCGACCGCAATATCGTACATCTCCAGATACTCCCGGTAATATCCGGCCGCAAGGGTCGGCGCCATCGGCGCGCTGAAATCGAGCACCTTCAGGCCATACATGCCTCCTGCCACATAGACATACCTCTCGTCCGTGGTTACGGCTGTGCCATAAATCCTGTCATTGAATATACCTTCAGCGGCCGGCGCGGCGGGATTGCTGATATTCACGGCGCGGATTTTCTTGCCGCCATAGACATCCGTCAAATAGATGTGATCCCCGGCTATGGCCATATCCCGAATGTTGACATTATCGGTGAACGTACCGGCCTGGACGGGCGCCGCCGGATTGGAGATATCGATAACGTAAAGATTTTTCTGGACGTCCAGATAGGCATAGTGCCCTTTGATAAAGATATCGGAATCGATGCCGTTGAGGCCGGCGATGCTGCCCAGCAGCGTCGTTTGCGGAGGATTGGAAATGTCATAAATCCGGAAATCAGTGTTGGAGCGGATATAGGCGTAGGGCCAGACCACGGCAAAACTGCAGATTTGAAAATTGCCGAAATACCAGCTGCGCAGGACGGCAAGCTCCGGGGTCCGCAGGTCGATCTCGTGCATGTGGCCGTAATTGCCTTCCGCGACGTAGCCGCGGTCGCCGTCGATCTGCAGGCCGGCCAGGGTTGTCGAGCCGTACTGGCGGAACGACCTGGCTCTGTCCAGGGAAAGGGTGTTATTTTCACAGCGGACGCGGGTCAGAGTGGCGTTGTCATCGAGCGTATAGAGATAAGAGCCAGCCGCCTTGATCTGTTTGATGACCGCAAGCACGGATACCTCACCCAGAGGCGTCACCTTGTCGCTGCCGCTCATGTCGAAAACATAGACCTTGCCCTCGAGCGCGGGTTTGATGATATAGGGCGGATAAAAGAGCGAGCCGGTGTAATACTCCATGTGGTACGAGTCGGACAGCTTGCGCCAGTTGGTCATGTCTGAGACGTCATAGACCAGCATCCGGCCGCCCAGGCAATAGGCCCGATCGCCGTAAAAACAGGGGATGGAGAAAAGATCCTGATAGAAAGAGGAGACGCGCTTCGGCTGCAGGGGCCGGCTCAGGTCAAAAATAATCACACTGTCCTGAGTAGTCCAGGCGATGCCATAATTTTCATGAACAGTAAAAGTCTTGACCACTTCGGAGTCGATCATCACGCCGCCTTCCGCCGGCGCCTCGGGATTGGAGATATCCAGACAGACGAGTGAACCCGCGTTCGAACTGGTATTCGTGCGGGCCTTGAGATAGACGACAGAACCTTTTTTGCCGCACACTTCGACTGCCTTTGAGGTGGTGATGGAGGCCAGTTTCTGCGGATTCTTCGGATCGGCCAGACTGAAGAGGTCAAATCCCTTATAGTTGCCCATGCCGTCCCAGACGCAGAGTGTATCGCCCTGCCGTAATAAGTAATAGGGTGTTTTCGAAGGTAAAGCGATCTTGCTTTCCAGCACCGGATTATAAATATCGCTGAGATTGCTGGTGCACAAAAGTTTTTCTCTGGTATGGTAAAGGTAGGGAGGAACGAATACACAATCATCCAGCACAATATCAGCGGTGGTGACAAGCTGCGGATTGAGGACGTCCTTAACGTCATAGAACCGGACTTTGCCCGTGCCATTTTCAGGAAACGCCATGTACTCCCCGACCATGAAAGGAGCCTCAAGGGTTTCATCCGTCTTCCACACCCCATAGGTGCCGGGTTTGGCCGGATCGCTGACATTATAGGCCTTGAAACCCGCGTTGTATCGGGCCACATAGGCCACACCCGGCTGCACGGTTACCGCCTCGGCATACATATCCGCAATGCTGCCAAGCCGTTTCAACACGGCATCCGTGAGATCATGCAGATCGACGGCCGACTGGCTGCTGTTGACCACATAGGCGATATTGCCCTGGAAGGCGACATCGAGGATGCTGCCGCTGATGGTAGTGATCTCTTTGGGCTGGCTGACATCGTTAAAGTTCGTCACTCTGGCGTCGTTGCTGCCGCAGAGGAAGACCGTCCCGCCGGAAGCGAAAACCCGGTAGACTGTATAATCCTGCGCATGGGTGGCCAGCTTGACGGGGGCGGCGGGATTTTGCACATCCACGACGCACAGGCCGCGGTTATTGCAGGCCAGCCATGCATACCGGCCCTCGACAGCGACGCCCTCAACCCAGCTCTCCGGTTTGAAATCGATGAGCTTTTTGGGCGCGGCGGGGTTGCTGATGTCCAGAATGCGCAGTCCGGCATCGTTGGCGGCGAGATAAGCGTAATTCCCCTGCACGACGACGCGCAGCACAGTGACATCGTTGACCGCAGCTACCTGTTTGATCTGGGTGGGATTGGCAATATCCAGAATGAACAAGCCCGCCTCGGTCGCTGCCACATAGGCGTATTGGCCGGAAATGACCAGGTTGCGTATGTAGCCTGAGAGGGAGATTTGAGAAATCATCGCAAAAGTGCGGGTGTGAAAAACCGAGATGGTGCTGCCGTGACCGAGATAGATGGCACTGTCCGTGACACTGATGGCGGAAGCCTGTCCGCCGGACCATTGGCCGGTCAACTCGATGTCAGCTGCAAGGCTTATGCCGGTCGTGACGGTCAAGAGAGTAATGCAGGCAAGACGCAGAAGCAGTGTTCCCCTCATATCCACTCCTTTCCTGTTGGGATGATCTTCGTCTGGCGTTCGATTAAAGCGAATGCGTATGCCTTTAAAACGGTTGATGTTACCAGCCTTGGATAATCTCTGCAAAACACTCCACCCCGCTGGGGATGACGGCGCCGTAGCCGTGACCCGGCCGCGACCATGCCCCCGCCAGATAAAGATTTTTTACCGGCGTGGTGTGGCCGACGCGGGTATTCCCTGAATTGTTGACGGTCTGATCCCAGCCGTAAATGGCGCCGCGCGGATGGCCGGTATAGCGCAGGTTGGTCAGCGGCGTGCCGATCTCCTTCACCTGAATGGCTTTGGCCAGGCCGGGCAGCAGGGCCTTTTCCGCCTTGGCGATGAGGATATCCGCCATGCGCTCCTTCTCCTTGCGATAGGCTTTTTTATCGCCGGCCAGATAGGCCGCTTCATATTGCTCCCAGTGGCCATAGCCCTGCAGGGTCATGAGATTGATGGTATTCTTGCCCTGCGGGGAATAAGCGGGATTGATCGCATCGTACAGCGTGATGCCTACGCCGCCGTTTTCCACCTCGCCCTTGAGTGCATCCGCATAGGCCGCTTCAGGATCATACGCAGTTTCGAGAAAGATTTCCGAATCCGTGATGCCCAGTTTTTTGACCAGATCTTCCTTGAGGCCGAGAAAAACCTGGAAAGAGGAGATGCTGATGCTGTAGTTTTTCCATTTTTCTTGTTCGGCCGCCAGCACGGCGGGATCGCCGATCAACCGCCCCAGGGTTTCGTGCGGACTGGCGTTGGAGACCACAGCCCTTGCCGTAAAGGTGCGACCGTCATGGGTGCGCACCCCCGTCGCCGCCCCGTTGCTGAGAAGAATTTCGTCGACCCGGGATTT
>JAKQKF010000073.1 GCA_029560815.1 bacterium | reverse complement strand
AGGGTATCGGCGGCGGAGAGGGAATTGGAATAGTTGCGCGCTATGGCACTCTGCGCCGGGCCCAGGGCGGTAGTGAGGGCGGACCAGGAATCCGGGGTGTAGTGGTTCTCCTGCAGCGTCCCTGCTTCGGCGATGAGCGAGTCGAGAGCATTAAACGAGAGGCCGACATCGGCCACGGCGTAAAACGCGGGTTTGCACTGGTTCTTCGTATCCCAGAGGGAAGAGGACTGGTTCTTTTTAAAGGTCCATTCGTCGTTCAGGCCGTCCTTGGCGACACAAATGATTTTGCCGCGGCCGGAGAAATAGCTGCGCTCGACGAAGCATTTGAAGAGCTGGCCGTACTGGTTGGCCTGGGTCTGCAGCAGGCGCGCGGAGGGCGCTGCGCTGCCGGTGGTGACATCCAGTTCGGTCACCGCCATCTCGGTGCAGATCGGGGCGAATTTGTCATAGGTGGCAATCCACTCTTCAGCGGTCGGCGAGGAGTTGGAGTCATGCTCCTGCATGCCGATGCCGTCCAGGAAGCCAGCCTGGAAGATGGGGGCGCAGATGCGCACGATCCCGTCCGCCTTGGCGGGGAGGTGGGTGTTGTAGTCGTTATAATAGAGTTTGATCTGGCTTTCGCCCTGGGCGAGAGTGTGCCTGCGTGTCAGCTCAAAGGCTTTCATCAGATAGCTGTTGTCGCCGAAGGTGAGGTACCATTCGCTGTCGTTGGTGCGGTCCACACCGGCGTCGGTCACCGCTTCGTTGACCACATCGATGGCGCTGAGCAGCCCAGGCCAGCCCGCATGTAGCAGCCGGATTACGCTGCCGATATAGTTGTCCATCCGTGCGGTCATCTTTTCTTTGGAGAGGCGGGCTCCGCTGCTGGTATAGCCGGAACGGAAAAATTCCGCCGGGGTTTGGCTGTGCCAGACCAGCGTGTGGCCGCGGAAGGTGAAGCCCTGCCGCTGCGCCCAGTTGAGCTGAGCGATGAGATTGCCGTTGAATTTGACGACCGGATGGGTATCGATAGAGTCTTTTTGAGCGGCGGTGGCGCTTCTGTATGCTGAGGCGCTGGCGTTGATGTCGACCGTATAGGCTGGTTTCATGTTGTTGCCGGGCGACATGCTGTTCATATGAAACTTGATCAGATTGCCGCCATTGGGGGCGACCACAGCCGACTGTCCGGGAACCTTCGGGTCGTCGGGAAATCCGACATGGGGATAGGAGAGCAGGCAGCCGATGTAGAAATCACCGGCAAAGACCTCTCTGAGTGCCGGGACGTTGGTCTGGATGGCATCGGACTGGGCAAAGCTGCGATTGGCGAGCAGCAGAACACATACGGAGAGGATCCGTGCGCAGGGGCGAAGAGCGTAAAATTTCATGAGGGGGCCTTCATTTCACGGGAAAAAGAGCATTTAAAAAACAGCCTGTCCAGAGCACCCGGACAGGCTGTTATCATGACATGGGATTTCCCCCGGGCGTCAGCCCGGGGGAAGCGAATTATGAAACAGCTTGCTTATTTCAGAAGCATCAGCTTCCTGGTGCTGCTGAACTCTCCAGCCGTCAGCTTGTAGAAATAGATGCCGGAGGAGAGATTGATCGCGTTAAAGTTGATTTTGTGGACACCGGCACTGTAGGTGCCGTTCATCAACTCCGCGACCACCTTGCCGAGGGCATCATAGACCACCAGGCTGACCTGGCTGCGTTTCGGCAGCGAGATCTCCATGGTGGTGGTCGGGTTGAAGGGGTTCGGATA
>JAKQKF010000064.1 GCA_029560815.1 bacterium | reverse complement strand
TGGGCAAATGGCTGCTCTCCTTCCTGATGCTCCTCGGCCGGCTCGAGCTCTATACCGTCATGATCCTGCTGGTCCCCGATTTCTGGAAAAAATAATCAGCCGGACAGGCAAAAAAAAGGGCGATTCGAACGAATCGCCCTTTTTTTTGCTTTTTCTGCACCACTGGAGTGCCGCCTGAAAACCGCAGCATCTCAACTCAGGTGCAGATGAAAAACTACATCAGCGAATAAGCCACCGTCAGTCCCGCCACCACGATCGAGACCATGCTCATCAACTTGATGAGGATGTTAAGGCTGGGGCCGGAGGTATCCTTGAAGGGATCGCCGACGGTGTCGCCGATGACAGCAGCCTTGTGGGCTTCGGAACCCTTGCCGCCCATGTGGCCTTCTTCGATATACTTTTTGGCATTGTCCCAGGCACCGCCGGCGTTGGCCATAAAGACGGCGAGGACGAAACCGGTACTGGTGCCGCCGATGAGCAGACCCATGACGCCGGCTACGCCCAGAACCAAGCCGGTCACAACGGGAATGAAAATGGCGAGCAGCGAGGGCAGCATCATGGCGCGCTGGGCGCCCTTGGTGGAGATGGCGACACAGCGGGCATAGTCCGGTTCGGCCTTGCCCTCCATGATGCCGGCGATCTCGCGGAACTGGCGGCGCACTTCATCGACCATCTTGGCCGCGGCGCGGCCGACGGCGGTCATGGTCAGACCGGAGAACATAAAGGCGGTCATGGCACCGAGGAAAATACCGACCAGTACGATCGGGTTCATCAGGGTGACGTTGAAATAGTACATGAAATCTGTAAAGGTCGCCCTGGCGGTCTCGATGGTCCGGCCATCAATGAACTGCAGGGTACTCTGGCCGAGCCGGATCATGCCGATCTTGAGCTCTTCCACGTAGGAGGCGAGCAGAGCCAGGGCGGTCAGGGCCGCTGAACCGATGGCAAAGCCCTTGCCGGTGGCGGCGGTGGTATTACCGAGGGAGTCGAGGGCGTCGGTGCGTTTGCGCACCTCCTTGTCGAGCCCGCTCATCTCGGCGTTGCCGCCGGCGTTGTCGGCGATCGGGCCATAGGCGTCGGTCGCCAGGGTGATGCCGAGCGTGGAGAGCATGCCGAC
>JAKQKF010000041.1 GCA_029560815.1 bacterium | reverse complement strand
GGGCGCGAAAATCGTCTTGCAATTCTCCGCCAATTTAACTATTATGTGCGAAATAATCCAACCCAAACTTTGCGAGAATACCATGACCGCCAAAGGCCATCAGCTCCTCAAGGATTCCAAAGCGGCCCGCTGGACCGCTCTTCTCATCGTCTCTTTCACGATGTTCGCCGGCTATTACATGGCGGACCTCATGGCCCCGCTGCAGGGCATGCTGCAGAAGCAGCTGGGCTGGAGCGCCACCGATTACGGCTGGTACACCGGGGCCTACGGCTGGTTCAACGTTTTTTTCTTTTTTCTCATCCTCGGCGGCATCATTCTGGACAAGATGGGGGTGCGCTTCACCGGCCTGGCGGCTGCCGCCATCATGGTCTGCGGGGCGCTCACCAAGTACTGGGCCATCACCACCCACAGCCTTGACGGCCAGAGCTGGAACATCCTCTTCTGGACCTTCCCGGCGCAGGTCTGGATGGCCGCTTTCGGCTATGCCATCTTCGGTGTGGGCGTAGAGGTCGCGGGCATCACCGTCTCCAAGGTGATCGTCAAATGGTTCAAGGGGCATGAACTGGCCCTGGCCATGGGACTGCAGCTGGCCATCGCCCGCATGGGCACCGCCCTGGCCCTCTCCACCTCTCTGCCCATTTCCAAGGCCTTCGGCACGGTCAGCGCCCCCATCCTGATCTCGGCGACCATGCTCTGCATCGGACTGCTCGCTTACTTTGTCTACACCTTTAACGACAAGAAACTCGATGCCTCGCTGGCCGCCCACCGCAAACACGAGGTCAAATCCGCCGATGAGGAGTTCCACCTCAGCGACATCGGAGCCATCGTCTCCAGCCGCGGCTGGTGGTATCTGGCCATTCTCTGCGCGCTCTTTTATTCAGCGGTCTTTCCCTTTCTCAAATACGCCACCGGTCTGATGATTGACAAATATGGCGTCTCCGAGAACCTCGCAGGACTCATCCCCGGGCTGCTGCCTTTCGGCACCATCCTGCTCACCCCCTTCTTCGGCAACCTCTACGACCGCAAGGGCAAGGGGGCGACGATCATGATCATCGGCGCGGTTCTGATCATCCTCGTCCACTCGCTCTTCGCCCTGCCGGCGCTCAGCCACTGGATCGTCGCCGTCCTGCTGATGATCGTCCTCGGCATCGCTTTCTCCCTGGTTCCCTCGGCGATGTGGCCCTCCCTGGCCAAGATCATCCCCGAGAAACGGCTGGGCAGCGCCTATGCCCTCATCTTCTACATCCAGAACATGTTCGCCCTGATGAGCGTGCCGGCATTCATCGGCTGGATGCTCGACAAATACTGCGTCATTGCACCCGCCGTGGCGGGGGAGCAGGCGCCAATCCGCTACAACTATACCCTGCCCATGATCGTCTTCGCGCTGATCGGCGTGGTTTCACTGATCTTCGCCCTGCTGCTCAAGGCGGAGGACCGTAAAAAGGGCTATGGCCTCCAGCTGCCGAACATGAAAAGCTGACGGAGGGGAAGAACCTGCCGGCCGCCCCCGCTCTCTCCGCCGGCCGTTATAAGCCGGAACGAAAAGCCCCTCCGGCTCGCTCCGGCCTCTGTAGAAATAACGCTTCCTCCGCGCCGGCTGGCGGCAGGAGTGGCCGCACAAACAATAAGCCCTGGGCATCTACCCAGGGCTTATTATTTCTACTGCCGGCGATTTGGATTGATAACTATTTTTTGCGCGCTTTGCCTCTGGCGGAGACCGTGACGCCGAAGTGTTCCCGCAGGGCATAGAGCTCCTCCGCCTCCGTCTCGCTCAGAACGTTGACCCGGCCGAGCTGCCGGGCGACCAGAGTGATGCAGGCGAAATGCTCGAGGGTCTCCATCTTGTGATAGGCGCTGAGAACATCGCCGCCGGCCGTGACCGCCCCGTGGTTGGCGAGGAGAAAGGCATCGTGCTCCCTGACCCGCTCCAGCAGAGGCGCATAGATCCCGGCGGTGCCCGGGGTGCCGTAGGGAATGACCGGGATGCTGCCGAGCGTGATGATCACCTCAGGCAGGACGCAGGCATCAAGCGGGATGCCGGCGACGGCAAAGCCGGTGGCGGTCGGGGGATGGGCGTGGCAAATGCCCTGCACATCCGGCCGCTCACGGTAGATGGCCAGGTGCATCTGCACCTCCGAGGAGGGTTTGGTCTTGCCGGCCACGGGCTGCCCCTGCATATCGACCACGACCAGATCCGCGGGCTTGAGGAATCCCTTGCTCACCCCGGTTGGCGTGATCAGAATGCGCTTGCTGTCAATACGCGCGCTGATGTTGCCGTCGTTGGCGGCGACGTAGCCGCGCAGCCAGATGCGCCGCCCCACTTCGATAATTTCAGATTTCAGTTTTTCCACGGATTTGGCCACGATCATACCTCCGTTGATGTTGTTGCCGGTTGGACAAACCAATGTACCAAACACCCGTAAAAGAAGCAAGTTTTAAGTCGGGGCCCGGCTGGATCGGGTCAAGCCAACACCCGCAAACTCCGCCTGGGAAAACCTCCTCACCATGCCGGCCAGTGCGAAAAGCGGATCGGGGTCCTCTCCGGCCCGCAGGATCCGGCCCTGTGCAGGCGACCGCCTCCCCTCCTTCCTCCGCCGGAGGTGAAAGTGCTTGTTTTCCACCTTAATTAACATTAAATTTTTTAAGCGATCCAGCGGGGGAGGATCTTGCGTCGGCTGCGCGCTCTGCGCCGCGGTCGCCACCGGTTGATACGCGCTGGAGAATCAGGAAAACCATGTTCAAGATCGGTCAACGCTGGATCAGTGAGATGGAGCCCGAATTGGGGCTGGGAACGGTCACTGCTGCCGACCGCCGCGTGATCACCATTGATTTCCCCGCCAGCGGCTGCACCCGCAGTTTCGCCATCGCATCGGCCCCCCTGCGCCGCGTGATCTTCCGCCCCGGCGATACCGTCACCCTCCGCGACGGGAGCGCCTTTGTCGTCCTCGCCGCCGAAGAGCATAACGGCTTGCTGCGCTACAGCGGTGAAGCGGTCGGCGCGGGCGAGGAGATGCTCGCCGATACCATCAGCTTTAATACTCCGCGCGACCGCCTGCTCAACCTCTATATCGACAGCAACTCCGAATACCTGCTGCGCTACCGCACCCTGCGCCACCGCTACCACTATCGCCGTTCCCCCCTGCGCGGACTCCTCGGCGGCCGCATCGATCTGATCCCGCACCAGCTCTATGTGGCCGACACCGTCTCCTCCCGTCCTGATCCCCGGGTGCTCCTCTCCGACGAAACCGGTCTGGGCAAGACCATCGAGGCCGCCCTTATCCTGCACCGGCTGCTCGCTATCGGCCGCATCAACCGCGTCCTCATCCTGGTACCCGAACCGCTGGTGCACCAGTGGTTTGTCGAGCTCCTGCGCCGCTTCAATCTTATCTTCCGCCTCTACGATGAGGAGCAGATCGAATCCCTGCTCGCTGTGCAGCCCGATGAGAATCCCTTTCTCGAGGATCAGCTGGTACTCTGCAGCGTGGAGCTGCTGGCCAGCCGTCCGGAATGGGGGGCGCTGGCCGCGGCGGCTGGCTGGGACATGCTGGTGATCGATGAGGCCCATCATCTGGTCGATCCGGGAGCGGCCTACGATCTGGCGCGCTCGCTCTGCGCCGCCTCCGCCGGCGTGCTGCTCATAACCGCAACACCTGAACAGTTGGGCCGGGCCAGCCATTTCTCCCGTCTGAGGCTGCTCGATCCGGCCAAATACCGCGATCTGGAAGAGTTTGAAAAGGAGGAACAGGAGTACGCCCGGCAGGTCGCCATCCTCAACAAAGTCGTCGCCATGGAGCGGTTGACCGCGCGGGAGGAAGGCCGGCTTGCCACGCTCGCGCCGGCCTGGGCGGAGCGGGAAGGCGCCGGACTCGCCCGGCTGCTGCGGGAGGAAGAGTCGAAACGCGAACAGTTCATCGCCGAAGTAGTCGACCGTACCGGCACCGGCCGCGCCGTCTTTCGGAATACCCGTGCGGAGTTGAACGACTTTCCGGCGCGCCGTGTGGAGCTGATCCCCCTCGCAGGGGCGCCAGGCGACCGGAGCGGGGAGGCCGGCCAGCCCCCGGACCTGCGCGACGATCCCCGCCTGATCTGGCTCGCTCAATATATGCGCCAGCACCGCAGGATCAAGGTGCTGCTGATCTGTCACTCCCCGGAAGAGGCGGGCGCCATCGCGCCGGCCCTGCAAAAGCTGATCAATATCAAGATGGCGTTGTTTCATGAGCATCTCTCGCTGCTGCAGCGCGACCGCAACGCCGCCTGGTTCGCCGACGCCGACGGGGCGCGCCTGCTCATCTGCTCGGAGATCGGCAGCGAAGGCCGGAATTTCCAGTTCTGCCACCACCTCTTCCTCTTTGATCTGCCCCCCGATCCCGAACTGCTCGAGCAGCGCATTGGCCGCCTCGACCGCATCGGCCAGAGCGAGACGATCGAGATCCTCGTCCCCTTTTTCTCCGGCAGCGGCCAGGAAGTGCTTGTGCGCTGGTATCATGAAGGGCTGGACGCCTTCGCCGCCCATCTGCCCGGCGCCCACAAGATCTATTCCGCCCTGGGCGCGGAATTGCATGAGCGCATGGCCGCCCCCCGGTTGGAAGGAATCGATGAGTTCATCGGCCGCACCCGCGCCCTGCGTGAGGAAATCGCGGCGATGCTGCGGAAAGGTCAGGACCGGCTGCTCGCCCTCAACTCCTGCCGGCCGGAGCAGGCCCGCGCCCTGCAAAATTCCATCGCCGGCATGGACGAAGCCAGCGAACTCGAAAAGCTGATGATCAGGATCTTCGACCTCTATGGCATTATCCCCGAAGAGATAGGCAAGCGCACCTGGCAGCTGAATCTCTCCCTGCTGTCGCAGCCCGGCTTTCCTCTGCCCGCCCTCAAGCGCGAGCAGCTGGTGATCACCTTCGACCGGCGCATGGCCCTCAGCCATGAGGATATTGAATTCCTCACCTGGGACCATCCGATGGTCATCGGCGCGATTGACCTCATGCTCGGGCACGAGAAAGGCAACTGCGCCGTCTGCACGCTCAAAACGCTGGCCGATGATGAACTGCTGCTGGAGACGGTCTTTATCCTCGAGTGCATCAAGCATCAGCGCACCCACCCCGACCGATTTCTGCCGCCGACCCCGATCCGGATCGTGACCAATGAACTGCTGGAGGAGTGCTCCGCCGCCTGGCCCATGCAAAAGCTCTCCGCCGCTACCCGCAACGATGCCAATGCCCGGCTGGTCAGGGAGGACACTTTCAGGCTGGAGCTGCTGCCCGGCCTACTGACGGCTGCGCAGCAGCAGGCCGAAGAGTTGGGCGGCGAGATCATTCAAGCCGCCGCAGACCGCGCCGCCGGGACGCTGGATCAGGAGATGGAGCGGCTGCACGCGCTCTCCCGCGGAGGCGCGCCTCCGGATGAGGCCATCGCCGTCCTGCGCACGGAGAAAGAGCTCCTGCTGGATTCGCTGCGCAGCGCCCGCCTCCGTCTCGACAGCCTGCGCCTCATCGGCCCCGCCCCTGCAGTCGGCCAGGCTTGATCTCTCCCGCCGGCCGGACTGCGGCGGCTCAGCTGGCAGAGAGAACGGGCAAAAAAAAAGCCCCGGCTGTGGATCGCCAGGGCTAAATCGGGGTTATGTCAAGTCAAACTTTGGTGACATTGGTTGCCTGCAGGCCTTTGGGCCCCTGGCCGACGTCGAATCGCACCTGATCACCCTCATCCAGAGTTTTGTACCCTTCGCCCTGGATGTTTTTGTAATGCACGAAAACGTCATCCCCCGCTTCGCGAGTGATAAAGCCGTAGCCCTTGGAGCTGTTGAACCATTTTACAGTACCTGTTTCCATCGACTCTACCTTTCCTTAAAGCGTTTGCTGCCTACCACGTCTTTCCGGGCCTTCCGTCCGCCCCGTAAATAAAAAATCGCAGCAAAAGCGTCCAAGCGCCAATCGCTACGATATGTGGGTGTGTACGGATTTGAAAAACAGCCTGATTACCATTTCAAATAAGTGGCCGAAAAGCGTGCAATAGATTACTAAAGTAAAGTACAAAATGGTAATTGTAATAGCAAGCGATTTTTAACATTTTGCATTTTTTTTCATCGCATGCAAGGTTAAACTTATAGAGTTAGCACTAATCAGACACCGTGGCGGCCGGCGGAGTTATGGCTTGAATCTGAACAGTTGCACGGCCGGTTCTCCGGCCGATTTCAGCGAATATTTTGCTTGATGATAACTAAAAAATAAACTAACTTTTCTGCTGAAAAGATGCTGCACAAGTCTGGCATCCGGAAGCTTTCGCTGACGGTGATCAGCGCCCCCTTTTACCGTGTTACCGGGTATACCTTACAAAATAAAGGAGTCCTGCCATGCTTATCGCAATCCCCAAGGAAATCATGCCGGAAGAAAAAAGAGTTGCTGCCATTCCCGAGACCGTGGCGAAACTGGTCAAGCTGGGCTACAAGGTAGCGGTTGAATCGACTGCCGGCGACGGGATCTTTTTCAGCGATCAAGACTACAAAAACGCCGGCGCCGAAATCGTCGATGATGTCCAGGGGCTCTATGCCAGGGCCGATATCGTTTTGAAGGTCAAGGAGCCCAAATTCAATGAAAAGCTGGGCAAGCACGAGGTCGAGATGATGAAGGAAAAATGCATCCTGGTCACTTTCCTCCATCCCGCTGCACCCTCCAACCACAAGAATATCAAAATGATCAGGGACAAAGGTATCACATCCCTCACCATGGACGGCATTCCGCGCACTTCCAAAGCCCAGAAGATGGACGCCCTGACCTCGATGAGCACCGTGACGGGCTACAAGTCGGTCCTTCTCGCCGCCAACCATCTGGCCAGGTTCGTGCCCATGATCACCACCGGCATCGGCACCGTCAAACCGGCCAAGTTCCTCGTCGTCGGCGTCGGCGTTGTCGGCCTGCAGGCAGTGGCCACCGCCAAAAGACTCGGCGGCATCGTTTCGGCAGTCGACATTCGTGCCAAAGCGAAAGAAGAAGCCATGAGCCTCGGCGCCAAGATCGAAGGCTTTGATGTACCGGAAGAGATCTCGACCGGCAAATGGGGTTATGCCAAGACTCTGCCCACCGACTGGCTGCAAAAGGAGCGCGAGCTGCTGGCGCCGTTACTCAAGGATGCCGATATCGTCATCCTCAGCGCACTGGTGCCCGGAGAGGTTGCGCCTATCCTGCTGACCGAGGAGATGGTCGCCAGCATGAAACCCGGCTCCGTGATTGTGGACGTGGCTATCGATCAGGGCGGCAACTGCGCTGTCACCGATGCCGGCAAAGTGGTCTGCAAACATGACGTCACCATCAACGGTCTGCAAAACATCCCTGGCCGCATGGCCGTCCATTCCACCTGGCTTTATGCCAACAATATGTACAATTATGTTGAAAATCTCTTCAAGAACGGACTGGGCGTCATCGATTTCGAGGATGAGATCGTCAAAAATTCGCTCGTCACCTATCAAGGCAAAATTGTCCACGAAGGTACGCTCAAGACCTTTGGTGAAGCTCAATAAGTGAGGCAGGCCGCTCTATGAATGCACTACTGATCATGCTGTCGGTTTTTATTGTTTCGATTATCATCGGGTACCTCCTGATTTCGCGAGTACCGCCCCTCTTGCATACACCGCTGATGTCCATGACCAATGCGATCTCGGCGGTGACCATCCTCGGCGCATTGCTCATTTTTGCGGTCACCACCACCATCACCGACCGGGTTATAGGGGTGCTGGCGATCGCACTGGCCGCATTTAATGTCGTCGGCGGATTTGTAATCACGGAACGGATGCTCAAGCTCTTCAAGAACAAATAGAGGACCCAATGGATTTCAAGCTCGAACTACTCATCGATCTCGCCATCATTCTCATATTTCTTGCGGGATTCCGGCTGTTCAGAACCCCCAAAGGCGCGCGCAGCGGCAACCTCATGGCCGCTTTCGCTCTGATCCTGGCTGTGGTGGTGGTCATCCTGCGGCACCGGATCCTGCAGCCGGAGATCGTCCTGATCGCCCTGGCTGCGGGCTCCCTGCTCGGCTGGATGGTGGCCATGCGCGTCAACATGATCCAGATCCCCGCCATGGTGGCCTTCCAGCATGGCGCGGGGGGCGTCGCCGCTTTCCTGGTCTCTTTCGTCGAGCTGACCAGGGTTACCGAGCCGGGAATGGCCAAGGTATCGGGTATCCTCGGACTCATCATCGGTGCAGTCACCTTCAGCGGCAGCATGATCGCCAGCGGCAAGCTTGCCAATATCGTCAAGCAGCCGCCGGTGATTCTGCCCAAACACAGCTGGCTGGTGATCGGGCTGATCATCCTGCTCGCCGCCGGCGGCTTCATCGCCGGCGGTGTACAGGGAGAGAGCCTGGTCTTCTGGCTGCTGGCCCTGATCGTCCTCTCCGTCCTTCTCGGACTGGTCTTTTCGATCCGCATAGGCGGCGCCGACATGCCGGTGCTGATCTCCTTCCTGAACGCGACCGCCGGCCTGGCGGCCGCACTCTGCGGTGTCATCATCCAGAACCGTCTGCTGATCGCCTGCGGAGCGACCGTAGCCGCCTCCGGTTCGATCCTCACCCACGTCATGTGCAAGGCGATGAACCGCAACCTCTTCAGCATCTTCTTCGGCTTCCAGCACAAGAGCACAGGTGAAAAAGCCCATGCCGTCGCCGCAGACGCGCAGGCCGGAGAGGGCCAGACTGCGTCTCAGGCGGTGGAAGAACAGCCCCCGGCGCAGCCGCGCGTCAAGGGCGACCCGCTCACCGAAGCGGTCGAGGCCGCCAGGGAGGCGAAAAGCATCATCTTCATCCCCGGCTACGGCATGGCCCTTGCCCAGGCCCAGTTCCTGGTCATCGAACTGGCCACCCTCCTCGAAAAGATGGGCAAAGAGGTCAAATTCGCCATCCACCCGGTGGCCGGTAGAATGCCCGGACACATGAACGTCCTCCTCGCAGAGGCGGAACTCCCCTACGACAAGCTCTGCGAAATGGACGACATCAATCCGGAGTTCAGCAAGACCGATCTCGCCATCGTCGTCGGCGCCAGCGATGTGGTCAATCCGGCCGCGATCACCGTGGAAGACACGCCGATCTCGGGCATGCCCATCCTGCTCGCCCACGAAGCCGGCAAGGTCCTCGTCTGCAACCTGGACGAAAGACCGGGCTATTCGGGTATTGCCAATCCGCTCTACCAGATGGACAGGGTTATTCCCCTCTTCGGCGATGCGAAAGCCTCGCTGACGAATCTGATCGAGCAGATTTCCGGTGAACCGGCGCGTTCAAAGTAAAGAACTGTTGTGGATTCAGAACAGGGGGATGGCCGATGGCCTCCCCCTGTTTGCGTTTTATACTGGCGGATGGCGCAGCTCACCTCCGCTCTCTTCTCCCGCCTGTACACCCTGGAGGTGCGCTGCCTTCCGGAAAGCTCTTCCCGGGATGATTCCAGTCTCCCGGCGCTCTTTTCACTTGACACGTGCCCCAAAATAACTTATTTTATTTAAAGAGAGCCCTCTCCGGCCGCTGCACCCGCAGCGGGCGCCGGATAAGGGCGAACAAGGCAGGGGGTCGCCATGGAAAAAACCATCTATCTCGGCGGCTACAGCAAGGGCCAGGCGCGATTCATGATCATACTCTATATTTTGCTGGCCATCTCCTACGGCGTTCAGGCCATATCCGCCATCCACGACCAGCGCCCACACGCTGCTCTTTTCGCCGGCTTGTTTCTCTTTTGCTGCGCGGGCATGATCGTCGTGGTCTTTATGGTCCGGCGCGAAAAAATGCCGCAGGTCATCCTGCAGGAGAACAGGTTGACCATGCGGCTCACCTCCAGATCAGGCTGGCGCACAATCGCCTCTGAGGAGATCGAGCGCTTGCACTTCCGCCCGGGGCGGGTGGAGCTTTTCCTGCTGCAGAAGAGCAGCGATCCCCTCAGCATCGCGGCCTCTTCCTACGAACAGACCAAACAGCTGAAGGAGGCTCTGCGCGAGTTCGCTCAAGCCAACCGCATCGCGCTCACCGAAGCCCCATTCAATCCGCCGCTCAGTCGCGAACAGAGTCCCCACTGAGCCACCCTGCACTGTCTGTAACGGCTTCCGAGCAAAAAAATATGCTGCTGCGTGGGCTTGCTGCGAGGAGAATCGATGAGTTCCTTTGAAGACCGGGCGCGGAACTGGGATGAGGATCCTATCCGCGTCGAGCGCGCCCGCGCCGTCGCCGGCGCCATCGCCAGGATGGTGCCCCTGCACGACCGGATCTCCTACATCGAGTATGGCGCGGGGACGGGACTGCTCGGATTCGCCCTGCAGCCGCAAGTCGGCACCATGCTCCTCACCGACGCCTCTGCGGCCATGACCGAGGTGGCAGGCGAAAAGATCGCTTCCGCCGGACTGGAGCATAAAATGCGCGTTCTACAGCTCGATCTGCTCACTGATCCAACGCCCGCAGAACGCTTCGACCTCCTCATCACCCAGATGACCCTGCACCACATTCCCGACATCCCGGCCATCCTGAGCGCTTTCTTCGGGCTCCTGGCCAGCCCTGGCTGGCTTTGCATCGCCGACCTCGACATGGAAGACGGCTCTTTCCACGACAGCGGCTTTCAGGGTCATCGCGGCTTCGACCGCGCTGCGCTTGGCCGCCAGGTTGAGGAAGC
>JAKQKF010000027.1 GCA_029560815.1 bacterium | reverse complement strand
GTGCCGCCGTTGTTCAGATCGGCCTCGGGTACGGGGATTTCCCCGGCGCGGACGAACTGACCTTGAGCGAAAACAGCGCCTGCAACGAAGAACAATGCAACCACAAACATCAACAACACAGTAGCGGTTCTGTTCCTCATGGCAACCTCCTTGTTGTTAGTTGGGTTTGGAATTATGGGATAGTGCATGACTGATCTTGCTGGTCATTAAAGGATGGAAACAGGTTTTTCCATAATTATGTGGGGCTGTCGTAGTGAAACCATGTATGGCAATATAACTTTCATGCGCCATAAAATCAAGGAAAAAGTCAAAAAAAGATGATTATCGGGCTTGCTATGATTTGCTCATCTGATCCCGTTCAGCGCATTGACGGTGCGGAAGTGGAAGCCGTAAATGGTAAAGGTGACCGCCAGGGCCAGACTGCGGGGCCGGTGAAAGAGGGTCCAGAAAAAGAGCCGCCAGTAATGGCTCCTCTCCGCGCCGACTGTGCCGAGCTTCCAGATCGAGCGCATAAAAGCGTACAATTCGGCGGCGTGCAGCCGGACCGGAGCTTTGGGAGGACGATAGAGGCGCAGGCAGGTCTTGATGCGTGCGTAAAATTTTTCCGGGCTGTAGAGTTCAGCCATAAGACGGCTGTACCCGGCTTTGAGTCTCTCCAAACCCATCACCGGGATGATGTTGGTTGTGCCGTCGGCGTTGTCCCCGGTCATCTCGTGGGAAATCCGCCCCTCCGCGTGCAGCCGGGCGAAAAGGGGCGTGCCGGGGATAGCCTGCAGCATCCCCACCATCGCCGTCACCACGCCGCTCTTCTGGATGAACTCGATCTGGCGGTCAAAAATGGATTCGGTGTCATTATCAAAGCCGACGATGAAACCGCCCATCACCTGCAGGCCGTGACGCTGCATCGCCTGCACGGATGCCACCAGGTTGCGGCGCACATTCTGGCCCTTGTGGCACTCGGCCAGGCTCGCCTCGTCCGGCGTCTCGATGCCGACAAAGACCGAGTTGAATCCGGCCGCCGCCATCATCCGCATCAACTCCTCATCATCGGCCAGATTGATCGAGGCCTCGGTGAGGTAGTTGCAGCCCGCCTTGCCCCGGCGCCAGGCGATCAAGGCGGGCAGGATCTCCTCCTTGAGCTGACGCTTGTTGGAGATGAAATTATCGTCGACGAAAAAGACATTGCGCCGCCAGCCGAGCTGGTACATTTTATCCAGCTCGGCGATGATCTGCACGGCGCTCTTGGTGCGCGGCTTGCGGCCGAGCATGGCGGTGATATTGCAAAAATCGCACTGAAAGGGGCAGCCGCGTGAATACTGGATGCTGAGGGATTCGTACTTGCGGAAATCGACCAGCTCCCACATCGGCACCGGCGTCATGCTCATATCAGCGAATTCGTCCGTCCGGTAGATTCGCTGCGGGCAGCCGCGCGCCAGATCGCTCAAAAAAAGCGGCAGGGTGATCTCGCCCTCGTTGAGGATAAAATGATCGATCTCCGGGAAATGGTCATATTCGCTGAGAAAGAGCGGACCGCCGGCGACGACGGTCACCCCCGCTTTTTTACAGCGATCGACCAGCTCATGGGCGGACTCGCGCTGGACAATCATCGCCGAGATCATGACCATATCCGCCCAGGCGAGATCACGGTCACGCAGCCGGGTGACATTGACGTCCACCAGCCGCTTCTCCCAGGCGGAGGGCAGCAGCGCGGCGATGGTGACGAGGCCGAGGGGCGGCGAAGAGGCCTGCTTGCGTACAAAACGCAGGGCGTGCTTGAAACTCCAGAAAGTATCCGGAATTTCGGGATAGAGCATTAAAACGCGCATCGGTGATCCTCCTCTTTCGTGATGTTTCCCCCTGCCGCCTGCCATCTGCCTTTGCCGGCCGGCTCCCGCATTGCCAACCTGCCTGCCACCTGCCCTGCTCCCCTAGCCTTTCGCCCGCCCGGCTGTTACTCACCATCCGGCCTGGTCAGCTCGCGCTCGGCTGAGAGCCGGCAGATTCCCCGCCGGCGGTTTTCTCATATTGCTCGCGCAGCTGGGCGAACTCTTTGCGTTTCTTCTTCATCAGCTGTTCCCAGCGTTCGATCCCCTCACGCAGCACCTTCATCCGCTCCTGCAGGGAGAGAAACTGGGCATCCATCGCCGCGAGACCGGCCAGGGCAGCCTGGGCATCATGACTGCGCGTCCTGTCGGCCTGCAGCGCGATGAAGAGCCTGAAAAGATCGGCCTGTTCCCTGATCTGCTCGAGGGTGTAGCCAAAATTTTGCAGATCGAGAATATAGCGGCAGATCTGAACGTAATGTTTGCTATATAGCCGGAAGCCGCCACTGGTGCGGCGATCGGGGGTGATGATCCCCCGCTCCTCCCAATATTTAATCGTGCGATTATTGATCCGGGCCTGCTCAGCCAGCTCCCCCACAGTGAGGTACTCCGTCGCCTGCCGGGCGTTTCCCCGGGCTTCATGCTTCGGCAGACCGATCTTTTTGAGGATCTTGCGGATCTCGGGGAGGGTGTAGCCGATCTGGATGAGATGGTGGATCTGCTGCGCCTCGACAACATGCTCCTCGGTGTAGCAGGGGATATTGCTGTCGATGAGAACCTCGCTGCGGATCAGGCCGTTCTTCTCCCACTCCATCAGCTCCGCCACGGACAAGCCGGTCTTTTTGAGGAATTCCCGCTGGTCATAGAGATTGTTTTCCATAACCGTTCCTTATCGTATAGTTTTTATCTAACATGTCAGTATACGTATACATTATACGTTGATTAGGAAACAGATGCAAGAAATATTTTATCAACCTGTGGAATCGCGCGGAAATTGCCGGAGCAAAGCCGTTCACCTTGCAGTATGCAGGAAAGAGGCAGTGTGAGCAGAGCGCCGCCTGAACAGCGGACGGGCGCGGGTGCGGGCTTAAATCAGGGGAGAGGGGGTAACTCTTGCAGATTGGCGATGGCGGCGCGCACCGAGCGGATGAATCCGGCGTACCCCCGCCGCTGCAGGGGCGAACGCTGCGCTGCGGCGATGAAACGCTCCTCCGGCCAGCGGGCCAGTTCGGCCAGCGGGGCGTTCTGCCAGTGCGGACGGGGATGAAACGAGGGATCGGCAGCCGGCACAGCCCATTTGAGATTCCACGGGCAAGCCGCCTGGCAGATATCGCAGCCGAAGATGCGGTTGCCCATGGCCGTGCGCACTGCAGCGGGGATATCGTCTGCGGATTCTATGGTGTGATAGGCGATACAGCGCCGGGCATCCAGGGTAGAGGGGGAGGTGAGGGCGCCGGCCGGGCAGGACTCCATACAGAGCGTGCAGGCGCCGCAGAGGTCAGGCACGGGCTGGTCCGGTTCAAGCTCGAGATCGGTCACAATCTCGCCGAGTGTGATCCAGGATCCCAGTCCCGGGGCGATGATCAGGCTGTGCTTGCCGCGCCAGCCGATACCGGCGCGGCGCGCCCACTCCTTTTCCCAGATCGGGGCGGAATCGACGCAGATCCGGGCCTCCGCCGCCGGGGCGAGCGTGCGGATGAATGCGAGCAAACTCTTGAGCCGGCTCCTGAGCACCACATGATAGTCATCGCCCAGTGCATAGCGGGCAATGCGGGCGAGGCGGGGATCCATGCGGCAGTCACCGGGATTATCGCCAGGCGGGAAATAGTTGGCTGCCATGACGATGACCGTGCGGGCGCCGGGGAGCATGAGGCGTGGATCCAGGCGCATCTCCACCCGCCCGGCCATCCACTCCATCCCGGCGCTGCAGCCGCTGGCAAGCCACTCGCGCAGAGAGTCGCCCGGCAGTGCTTCAGCCCGGGCAAAACCGATACGATCCAGGCCGAGAGCAAGTCCGTGTTCCTTGATGGCGTTTTTCAGATCCATCTCTTCCTCTGCCCTGCTAATGAATCACTATTCCGCAAGGGACAGCGGGTCTGGTACAGCCGCTGGAGCACCATACCCCTGCCGGGGGGTCACCGCGTTTTCCTGCGATCGAAAAAATTGACCAGTTCGGCGAAAACCTGCTCCTTCCCGCCGATCACTGTCCGGCAGGGAGGCAATGAGCGCATAAAGCGTTTGCCGTAGCTTTTCCGCACCACGCGGTTGTCGAAGACGATCACCGAGCCGCGGTCGCTCTTGCGCCGGATGAGGCGGCCGAATCCCTGCTTGAACTTGAGCACCGCCAGGGGGACGGCATACTCCATGAAGGGATTGCCCCCCGCCCGCTCGATCGCCTCCCAGCGCGCCTCGATGACCGGTTCGTTGGGCACCTTGAAGGGAAGTTTGCTGATGATGACATTCTCCAGGGCTTCGCCCTCGACGTCGACCCCCTCCCAGAAGCTGTCGGTGGCGAAAAGCACCGAGGCCTTGTCGCGGCGGAAGCGCGCCAGCAGCTCATGACGGTTTTCGTCGCCCTGACGGAGGGGGTTTATGCCCAGTTTGCGGAAGGAGTCTTCGAGCTGGCGGTAGATGATGGAGAGCAGGCCGTAGGAGGTGAAGAGGACGAAGGCCCTGCCGTGGGAGATGGAGACGGCGCGGAAGATCAGTTTGCCCAGCTCAGCCGAGAAGGCCCGGTCGTTCGGGTCCGGGATGTCGGTGGGAATGCAGACTACCGCCTGATTCTGATAGTCGAAAGGTGCGGGCAGCAGCAGCTCGCGGCGCCGGCCGGGATCGAGCGCGGTGAGGCCGATCCGTTTGCCGAGAAATTCGAAGGAATTCTCGACCGTCAGGGTCGCGGAGGTCATCACGATGGTATTATAGGAATCGTAGACCGCCTTTTGCATCATCGGTGCGATGTCCAGGGGCGAGCACTGAAAACGGACGATGTGGCGCCCCTTGTAACCGGGACGGACTTCGATCCAGCGGATGCTCTCCTCGTCCTGTTTGAAGACGACCTCTCCGATCACCGCCGAAGCCGCGGCCAGACGATCGGAAGAGGCCTTGATCTCGACGATCACCGAGGCAAGGTCTTCATCCGCTCCGGTCTGAAGCTTGTGCAGGAGTCCCGCCAGCCCGGCGAGCCCCGCCGACAGATCGAGCATGCTGGAGGTATACTCCTGGAGCAGTCGGCTCAGGCCGCTGTCGATGAGCAGCGCCTGAACCACTTCGGGCACCAGGCGCTGTTTGATCTCGTAGCCCTGATTCTCCTGGGCGAATCCCTTGACGGCCTCAAAAATGTGGTCCATCAGCACCTGGGTCGCCTCGTGCAGTGCGATCACCTCGGGCACCAGCCG
The DNA here is from genome assembly GCA_029560815.1 of bacterium. The sequence goes on along the minus strand of JAKQKF010000027.1, from coordinate 4,969 downwards.
GCCCATGACGCTCTCTTCGATCCTGGAGCAGAGATGCTCATCGAACTGGCCGCGTTTGCGCCGCAGCTTGAAGAGTGCGGTGTGGAGATGGCCCTTGAAGAGCTGCTTCTGCTGACGATGGAGGCGGCTGAGGATGCGCATGATGCCGGCGCGGGTGACGCGGTCGCCGAAATAGTTGGTGGCGACATCCTCGAGATGGTGGGCCTCATCGAAGATGATGCGGGAATAGGGCGGCAGCACCGCGGCCTCGCTGACCGAGCCGATCTGGTAGCGGATCGAGAGATCGGCGAAGAGGAGATGATGGTTGACCACCAGGATATTGGCGCGGGCGGCGTGGCGACGGGCCTTGTTGACGAAGCAGTCGCGAAAGAAGGGACAGCGGCTGCGGGTACAGGTGTCGCTCTCCGAGCCGATCTTTTCCCAGACCTGCTCGCGCGGAATGTAATTGAGATCGGCCTTGCTGCCGTCACTGGAGCTGCGCGCCCAGTCAATCAGCTGCTGCAGCTCCTCCCCCTCCTCCTCGTCACTCTGCAGGTCGAGCTCACCGGCGAGGTCATTGACCTTGCGCAGGCAGGCATAATTGCCGCGCCCCTTGACCAGCACCGCGGTGAACTCGTCCGGCAGCACCTTCCGCAGGAAAGGCAGATCCTTCTTGATCAGCTGTTCCTGCAGATTGATGGTGTTGGTCGATACCACCACGCGCTCCTTGTTTAGCAGGGCCCAGCTGATCGCGGGTATGAGGTAGGCGAGCGTCTTGCCGGTGCCGGTGCCTGCCTCGATGGTGGCGATCTTTTGCCCGTTGAAGGCTTCAGTCACTGCGCGGATCATCTCCTCCTGCTGAGGCCGGACCTCGTAACCGGAGAGCTCGCGCGAAACCGCCCCTCCTGCCTGCACCAGCCTGACCAGGTTCTCTTCGTCGAGGGGAATGATCTCCCGCTTGGCGAAGGGCTCGACCACGACGTAGATATTCTCGGATTGGTTGTCGACGATATAGAAAGCGACACTGAAAGGATCGAGAGCGGCGGCGATCGAGAGATCGGCCTCGGAGGGGGTGAGATGGCCGGAGGGATGGTTGTGGATCACCACATCGGCCTCGGCGGCGAGCTGGGTGATCACCGGCACCGCCGTCTTGTGGCCGCGCGCTGCCACAGCGACATCGTGGACGATCAGATCTTCTTCGGTGTAGCCGATGAAAAAGACCTCGTTGCCGCCCGCTTCATCGATAGCGCTGCGGATCTTTTCCGCGGCCTGTGCGGAGAGATATTTTGCGACTGAACTCACGCCAGCATCTCCGCGTCATAGCCCAAATCGCGCAGATGGCCGGAGAAACCGGCGAAGCCGTGGGTGGTGTAGATTTTTTGCGGCTGCACCATGGCGGTGAACTCGATGAGTTCGTTAAAATCGGCATGGTCGCTGAGGGGGATGCGATGGTCGGTGCGCCAGCCCGGGCCATGGCCGCCATGGGTCCAGCCGGAGAGAAAAACCGTTTTTCGCCGCGGCACGAACTGCAAGGCGCGGGTGAAGGCGGTGTGGGGCGGAACGATCAGCACCTCTTCGGGGCCGATCGCAGCGCCTTCCCAGGGTGCGCAGTTGGAAAAGAGGACGCCGAACTGCTGGTAGACTTGCGCCATCTGCCAGATCGAGGGGAAAACGCGCACGCCATAGCCGCGGTCGCCGAGGATCTTCATCGCTTCCTGCGACTTGCCCAGGGCATAGGCCAGCACCACCGGAGTGTGGCCGCTCCGCCGGCAGTCGCTGATAAAGCCGATGAGCTCTTCGATCAGTGTTTCCCGGCTCCGTTCGACCACATATTCCGGGTGGCCGTAGGTGCTCTCGGTGATGAGGATATCGGCATGGGGCACCTCGATCGGCTCGCAGGTGGCGCTGGGGCGCAGCTTGAAATCACCGCTGTAGAGCAGGGAGCAGCCGTCGCGCTCGATATGGATCATCGCCGAACCGAGGATGTGGCCCGCCGGATAGAGGCGGATCTTCATGCCCTCCATTTCGAGAGTTTCACCGAAATTGAGCGGCAGCACCTCCGCCTTTTTGGCGCGCAGGGCATGGAAAGAGGCCGTCGCGGGCGTGGCGAGGATGCGGAGGTGATTTTTCAGATGATCGGCGTGGCCATGGGAGACGAAAGAAAAGCTCACCTTGCGCAGGGCGTCGAGCCAGAGTTCGGCGCCCTCGATCTGAATGCCTTTTTGGTCGTAGGTAAACATGGGTCTGATTCCGAAGGAAGGGGTGAACGAGAAAATAGGCAGAATTAATGAGGATTGCAATTCTTTTTAACTTGCTTGCCCGGCTGGTTCAGCCGGAATTGATTTAGATTGACAAGAGTTTAAAAATTGGCTAATTTGACTCGAAACTTGGCACCTCCACTCTGCTGCTCACGGAAACGGGCTCATCTGGCCGGGCGGTCCTGCGATGCAAGTTAGAACGAAATTCTTCTCTCTCCACCTCCTGGCTTGCAGTGTGGCGTTTCTCATCTCCCCCTTTCTCCTTGCGGCTAAAACCCTGCGAATCACCGCAGCGCCTAGCGATTCCAGCGCCGTCATCGCCGATCTGCAGCCCCTCTTTGGCTTGCCATGGCAGCTGGCCTCCACGCCTGCGGCTGTTGCCCATGTCGACTATGCATCCGATTTCATCGATGAAGAGCGCGGATTTCTAATACCCTCGTACCCCGACATCCAGCCGGCGTGTGAACTCTGGCATTACGAAGCGGGCCGCTGGCACCTGGAAAACCTGGCGGCTTTCTCGGGCCGCACCCTCTCTACCCTCTTCGCCCTTTCCCGCCGCGATATCTGGCTCAGCTTCAATCCCGAGCGCACCCTCAAGCAGGATCTGCTCCATTTCGACGGCCGCAGCTGGCGCCATGTCCCGACCCCAAATTCGGACCGCATCCGCACTATCTTCATGCTCTCCCCCACCAGCGGCTGGGCCGGCTGCGAATGGGGGCAGATCATGCGCTACGACGGCCGCAGCTGGCATCTCTATCCCTCGCCGACAGAGGCGCACATTCTCAACCTCGTCATGACTAGCGACAGCAGCGGCTTCGCCTGGACCAAGTCCCATCGCAAGCAGAGTCTGCCGCTGATTTACGACGGCCAGGAGTGGCGTCCGGCACAGAGCGATTCGGCCGGACTGCTGCAGCTGCTGACCGCTGTGCCCGCCATCGGTTGGGGCACCAGCCGCTGGCCCATCGAGATCCTGACCCGCTTCAGCCAATTGCAGCGGCCGATAGCCCTCAGGGACACCCTCCTGCTGGAGGCCCCTCTCACCCCCAACCGCCTGCTCTTCGGCCATCGGAGTGGAACCCTGCTTTCAGGACACCTCGCCCGCTCTGCAACCGCGGCCGGCGGGGGCTGGATCGCTCGCCTAATCGAGAAGGAGGAGCAGGACAGCAGCTACATCTGGCAGACCCACGCCTTTTTCACCCTTGCCGGGGACAGACGCAGTCTGGTCATCCGCCTGCCCCTGCAGCGGCGAATCCCCGCCCTCTTTGTTCCGACCTACATGCCCAGAAGCAGCTGGTACGTAGCCGAACACGGCCTGGCGATCGCCGATTTTAACGGGGATGGCTCTGAGGACATCTTTGCTGTGGCTACCGGGGCTGCCAACCATCTTTTCCTGCTCTCACCGGACAAAGGCGGCCAGGTCGATACCGAGACCGCTGCCGCTGCAGGTCTGGCCGGACGGACCGCCTTGTCCACCGGGATCGTCAACTATGACGAGGGGGCTTCGGCGGCCGACGCCGATAATGACGGGGATCAGGACATCCTGGTCACCTCCATCTACGGTCACAATCTGCTTTACCGCCAAATCCGCCGCGGCCGTTTCCGCGAGGAGTCCGATTTCGCCGGCATCGACAACTGTCTGGCGCGCTCCTGCTCCGCCGTCTGGGCTGATGTCAACGGGGACGGCGCCGTCGATCTTTACATCTCCAACGAGGACTCGACCAACCGCCTCTATCTGAACAACGGCGCCGGCATCTTTCGCGATGTCACCCGCGAGTCGGGTCTGCTCATCAGCCGGGGCGGCGGCGGCTCCGCCTTCGGCGACATCGACGACGACGGCGATCCCGATCTCTTCGTGCCGCGCTATGGCCTGGCCAACCTCCTCTTCCTCAATGAAGGCCCACCCCGTCCCGGCGCTGTTCCCGCCTTTCGCGAATGCGGCCGGGAAGCCGGGGTGGCCGGCGGCGATACCCTCGCCCGCTCCACTAGCGCCACCTGGGGCGACGTCGACAACGACGGCGACCTCGACCTCTTCGTGACCAACCTGGTCCATTCCAATCAGCTCTTTCTCAATAACGGCCGCGGCCGCTTCGAGGAGGCTACGGCGTCAAGGGGGCTGACCAGCCGCGATCTCTGCCAAACCGCGTTGCTTTTTGATGCGGATAATGACGGCGACATCGACCTGCTCACCGGCAACCGCACTCTCAACCGCTTTTATACCAATAAAGGAGAAGGCTTCTTTTATGAGGCCACCGAAGAGGCGGACATTAATCGCCCAGCCAACGCGGGCGGCATGGCGGCACTGGATCTGGGCGAGGACGGTGACCTCGATGTCTACCTCGCCCAGGGGGAGCAGCGCAGTGTCCTCTATGAAAACCGGTCGGATAACCGCCACTGGCTCAAGCTCAGGCTCCTCGGCGACCGCGGCAACCGCGATGCCATCGGCGCCCGCCTCTGGCTCTACCGCCAGGGAGAGTCCGGCGGCCCGGCGCAGCTACTCGGCATGCGCGAGATCAACGGCGGCAGCGGCTATAACAGCATGAGCAGCCGCATCGTCCATTTCGGCCTGCCCGGCGACGGCAGGCTCTTGCTGAGGGTGCGCTTCCCCGGCGGCGGAATCCGTGAAATCGCCGGCATCAGCGGCGGCCGCTTGCTCGAGGTGCGCGAGTCCGAGGCCAGGGCGCGGCGCGCCGGTCTGCTGCAAAAATGGCTGATTCGGCTCCGCCGCAATCCGG
>JAKQKF010000007.1 GCA_029560815.1 bacterium | reverse complement strand
TCCTTGCGCGCTTCGCGAAAACCGGTGCGCAGCGCGCCGCCGTAGCCGCGGTTCCGCTCATGATGGATGACGCGGATCTGCGGGAAGCGGCTCTCGAGAAAAGTGAGGATCTCCTGGGTCTTCTCCTCGCTGCCGTCATCGACGAGGATCACCTCATAATCGTCGGTGATCTTTTCGGCCGCTGTGATGGCCTGTGCGGCCATGGTAGTGATGGTGCCCCAGTCGTTGTAGACCGGGAAAAAGATCGAGAGGGAGGAGAGCTGTTTACGCCGTTCTTCTGTCATAGCTCAGGTTTCCGCATTTTCTGTTCAATGGTCATCAGTTCTATGCCGGCTTGTGCCAGGGTCTGCCGCGTCACCGGCGAGCAGAGCAGGTCGCACTCGCGCTGCCGCCGCATTTCCACGGCCGTCACCGGCGCGCCGGGGGCAAAATCGGCCGGATGGCACATCCATTCGCTGCACCCTTTTTCCAGGCAGGTAGCCCACTCCGCCAACCAGGCCCCGGGGTCCGGGTGCAGATACCAGCTGAACCCGTAAAAATTGCCGGCACCGTCCAGCCCGCGGTAGAACCTCTCGCAGCGCCGGCCGGCGGCGGCCACGCTCCGGTGCTGCAGCCGGCCGAAAAAGGCGGCAGGACTCAAACCGGCGGCTTCGCCCTTTCCCCGCACCTGCCGGACAGCCCGGACTCCCCACTCTTTCATCACCGGCGCCGCGGCCGCGGCCACCGCAGGCAGGAGATGGACATGATGATGGCTGTCCAGATGACCCGCCTTGACGCCGAGTGCGGCGAGACGGCCGAACTGCGCATCGATCTCGGCGGTCAGCTCCACGGCCGAGAGGCGCCCGCACAGAGCGCGCCCCCAGAAAGCCCGTTTGCCCGGCAAGTTGCCCTCCGCGTCGGTCAGACTCGGCACCCGTTCGGCCGGCAGGAGCGGCCGGCCGCAGGTCAGATTGAGATGCAGGCCCAGCGCAAGTCCGCTCCCCATGGCCAGGGCGCAGGCCTCGGCAACAGCGGGGCCGTTGGCCACCAGCGAGACGGCGGTCAGGATTCCCTCCCGCCATGCCCGCCAGATGCCGCGGTTGACCGCCGCGGAGAGGCCGAAATCGTCGCCATGGACGATCAATCCCTTTACGGCGGCGAGGCCGCCTTGACCGTCCGCCATGATCATCCCGCTACGCTTCCCGCTCCCCGGCAGCTGTTTCATGCAGCCGGAGCTGGAAAAAATTGTAAAGCTCGTCCAGATTCCGCCGCGAGTCAAAAATTTCCGCCACCCGCTCGCGCGCAGCCTTGCCGAGGCGGCGCTCCATCTGCGGCGAGGCCAGCACCTCGGCCATCGTCTGCGCCAGCAGTTTGGGCTCGGCTTCGTCGAGCAGCAGCCCGCTCACCCCCTTTTCAACCAGCTCGGGGATGCCGCTGATGGCGGTCGAGATCACCGGGACCTCCATCGCCATCGCCTCGGCGATGACATTGGGGATGCCGTCGCGGTTACCATCCTCCTCCACCACACAGGGGAGGACGAACAGGCTGGCGCCGGCATAGGCCTCGATCACAGCGCTCGGCGCCATGTAGCCGGTGATCTCGATCTGCTCCATCAAATGGTTGAGCCGGATGAACATCTCCATCCGCGGCCGCTCGGGCCCGTCGCCGATGATGAGGCATTTATAGGCCACCCCCTGATCGTGGAGGATCTTGCAGGCGTGCAGGAGCACTCCCAGCCCCTTCTTCGGCACCAGCCGGCCGACCGAGAGGATGACGGGGAGTTCCCTTTTCGTCTTTGGACGCGGCTGCAGCTTGCTCAGATCGAGGCCGTGGTAATTGACCAGGATCTTGTCGCCCACCAGGTCGCCGTAATTCTGCTGCAGATAGTCCCGGTTGTAGCGCGTGCAGGTGACGATGAAGCGGGCCCGCTTGAGCTTCTCCTCAAAGATGACCTGGGGCGTAAAAATGTCGTAGGCGTGGGCCGTAAAGCTGAAAGGAAGATCCAGGATCATCGCAGCGAGCAGGGCCAGACTCGAGGCCGAGTCGGCGTACTGGGCGTGGATGAGGCTGAATCCCTCCGCCCGCATCTGCCGGGTCACCGGCACGATGAGGTAAAAATTGAGCAGCACATTCTGCCGCTGCGCCTTGGTCAGTTCCTGCTTGCGGGCGGCCCGCCAGAGGCTGACCAGCAGGGACTCGCTGCGGGTGCGGTGGCGCCGGGCGAAGGACCAGCTTTTGAGATAACGGCCCGGATGGCGGAAGAGGCAGGCGAGATGAGCGCCGATCACCTTTCCGGCCTTCAGGGAGGAGAGGATATAAAAGGTCCGCTCCGCCAGCTCGGGCACCTCGCTGTTTTCCCGCCCCGCCGGCGGCCGGCTCAGGGCATAAGGCCGCAGATCCAGCCCCCGCTCCAGCAGTCCGGCCACTTCGTTGACGATGAAGCGTTCGGAGAGAGCGGGAAAATAGTTAAGAAAGAGCGCTACTCTGGCGCCGGGCTGCAGTGTCTGCAGCCGTTCAGTAGATGAATCGGTCTTCACTGCCTTTACTCCCCCTCTTTGATATACTCGTCATACCTTGCACGGTAGAAAGCGACGGTTTTGGCCACCCCCCCGGTCAGATCCACCCGCGGGCGCCAGCCGGTCGCCGCCGCCATCTTGTCATACGAAACCACGAATTTGCGGATGTCAATGCTCTCGCGCTCCGGCGGAAAGGGAATGTGGACATATTGCCCCTTTCCGACCGCGGCGATGACCGTTTTGACCATATCGAGAAAAAAGGTCTCCACACCCGAGCCGATCATGAAGATCTGACGGTCCGTCTCCCGAACCAGCGCGGCGCGGACAAAGGCGTCGACCACATCCTCGACGTAGACATAGTCCCGCGTCTGCAGGCCGTCTCCGTAGACCGTGATCGGCCGCCCCTCCATGGCATTGCGGATGAACCAGTTGAGGATGCCGTAATAGCCGTGCTGCATCTGGCAGCGGGGACCGTAGACGTTGTTAAGACGCAGGGAGACCGCCGCAAAACCGTAGATCTTGCCGTAGAGAAAGAGATACTTCTCCGCGGCCAGTTTGTTGATGCCGTAAACATCGGTCGGATGGTCCGGATGGTTCTCATCCACCGGCAGATAGACCGGCTCGCCGATCTGGCCGCGGCTGCCGGCGTAGACGACCCTGGCGGCGGGATTTTTCTCAGCGACCGCCCGGCAGAGCGCGATCGTGCCGTTGCAGTTGATATCGACATCGAGGCCCGGATCGGCCATCGAGATCTCGCGGCCGACCTGCGCCGCCAGATGAAAGATATAGTCCTTGCCCTCCACCAGATGGTCCAGCAGCTCCCGGTCGCGGACGTCGCCCTTGACGAAGAGGAGCTGATTGTGGATCTCTGCGATGTTGGCGGGATTCCAGCCGTAGGGAGCGAGACAAGCGTCGAGCAGGGTCACCTCTGCCCCCTCGCGCACCAGGCGCTGGGCCAGATTGCTGCCGATAAAGCCAAGGCCGCCGGTGATCAGCACCTTCCTGCCGGCCAGTTGTGAGAAATCAACCTTCATGTGCAGTCATTTCCTCGATAATCGCCGCAAACTCTTCACCGAGCCGCGGCATGGTGCAGTGATTCTGAAAAACCCGGTATCCCCCCTCGCCGAGACGCTCCCTGAGCGCCGGATCGGCCCGGAGGGTGAGAATGGCATCGGCCAGGGCGCGGGGCTCCGCCCGCTCGACCAGCCAGGCGCTTTCGCCGTGCGTCAGCAGCTCCTGCACCGGTTCGTTCCGCGCTGTCACCAGCGGCCGGCCCATGGCGATCGCCTCAACCACCTTGTTGGTCGTCACCCGCAGCACCCGGTCGTTGTCGCCAAAGATGCCGAGACAGAGGTCCGCCCGGGCCATCATCTCCGCCAGCTCGGCGTAGGGGACGGTATCGTAAAATCGCACATTCTCCAGGCCAAGCTCGCGCGCCAGAGCCCGGTCCTCGTCGTAGGTGATGCCTTTGCCGACGATCTGAAAAATGATATCGCGCTCCTCCCGCAGCAGGTGTGCAGCCCGGAGGATGTATTTAATGCCGTGAAAAGGGGCGTACTCGCCGTGAAAATGGACGAGAAAGCGCCCCTCCTCCCGGCGCGCCGGCCGGGGATGGATTTTGGTCTCGTCCACCGCCAGAAAAATGCGCCGCATCTTGCCGGCATGGACCTTGAATACCTCGCAAAACCAGTCGATGTGGGCCCTGGTCTCCAGCACAGTCAGGTCCGCCAGCTTGTAGGTGAGCCAGTCACTGAAACCGTAGAGCTGCGCCATCAGCGAACCCGGCCGCGCCTTGCCGCGGTCGTAGACCATGGTGTCCAGGGTGGTGATGTACATGTCGAAGAGCAGCGGCTTGCGCGTGAAGAGCCGGATGAAAGGCAGAATGATCTGGCCGTAAAAGCCCACCAGGACCAGATCGCAGCTTCGAGCCAGCCGGATCGCCCGCCAGATCAGCCGCGGATAGTGTTTGAAGGAGCGGTCCGGAGGGAAACAGCCCGCCACATCGTACCCCTGTCCGAGCAGGGCGTTATAGACGATATGGGTGCGGGAATAGGAGAGCTCCCGTCCTGCCACGAAAAGGATACGCTTCTTCACTCGGCCTTGCCCTGGTCTTTTGCCGCCTCTCCCTGCCGGAGCTCGAGCCGGCGCACCCGGTAGAGGGCGCTTTCGATGAGACGGCGGTTGAAGCCGATGAGGTCCGCCACCAGGCCGATGATGAAGACCTGAAAACCGATCATCAGCAGGACGGCGGCCAGGATCAGGGACTGGATGTGGCCGGCCCCGCCGGTGGTGATGTAAAAATAGAGAAAACGGAGGCCGATGAGAAAGCCCGCCCCGAAGACCGTGCCGCCGATGTAGGAGAACATCTTGAGCGGCTCGTACATGGTGTAGATGCGCGTGATCGTGGCGATCGAGCGCTTGATATAGTTCCAGTTGCCCTTGAAGAGGCGCGACTCGCGCAGCTTGCTGTTGGTGCGCACCGGCACGTGGCTGACCGCCAGGTTCTTCTTGCCGGCCTGGATGATGGTCTCGAGGGTATAGGTGAAGCGCGAGATCACGTTCATCTGCAGGGCGGCCTCGCGCGAAAGGGCGCGAAAGCCGCTGGTGGCGTCGGGGATCTCGGTGGCCGAGACCTGGCGCACCACCCAGCTGCCGAGATTCTGCAGCCGTTTTTTCATCCACGAAAAATGGTGGATCTCGTCGGTCTGGCGGTCGCCGATCACCAGTTCGGCCTGGCCGTCGAGGATCGGGCGCACCAGGCTCGGAATGTCCGCGCCGTTGTACTGGTTATCAGCATCGGTATTGACGATAATGTCGGCGCCGAGACGCAGCGAGGCGTCGAGCCCGGCCATGAAACCGTTGGCCAGCCCCTTGTTCTTGGTCATGCGCACGATATGCTGGACGCCTGATCTCCGCGCCACCTCCGTGGTCTCGTCGCTGCTGCCATCGTCGATGATCAGCACCTCGATCTCATCGACGCCGGGGATCTGGCGCGGCAGGTCGGCCAGGGTCAGAGGCAGGGTCTCCGCCTCGTTGAAACAGGGTATTTGAATGATGAGTTTCACAGTTTAGTTGATGATCTCCTCGATATTGTAATCCTTGATCTCCTTGGCATGGGTGAAAATGATCATCTCCGCCAGCAGGCCGATGGAGACCATCTGGATACCGATGATGAAGAGGATCGACCCGAGCAGCAGCATCGGCTTGCCGGCGATACCGCCGAAGCCGAGGATCCGGTAGATAAAAAGATAGAGATTGATGCCCGCGCCGGTGAGGGCGAAGAGGGCGCCGATAAAGCCGAGAAAATGGAGGGGCTTTTTCGAATATTTGCTCAGAAAAATGACGCTGACCAGATCCAGGGTGCGGCGGATATAATTTTTTGGATAGACCGACTGGTTGAACCGCCCGGGCAGCTGTTCGACCTTGCCCTCGGCGATGCGATAGCCCTGGCGCTGCGCCAGCACCGGCAGAAAAGCGTTGAGAGTGCCGTAATAGGGCACGTGGTCGAGCACTTCGCGGCGCAGGGCGAGCACACCGCTGTTGACGTCATGCAGGTGCAGGCCGGTCATGCGGTTGGTCATCCCGTTAAAGGTGCGCGAGACGATCCGGTTCAACCCCGAGTCGCGGCGGGGATGGCGGACCCCGATGACTACGTCCTCTCCCGCCTCGATCTGATCGAGCAGATTGAGAGCATCGGCGGGCTTGATGCGCACCCGGCAGGTGAAATAGAGCAGGACCGCCCCGGTGGCGATCTGGACCCCGGCATCGAGGGCCGAGGCCTCGCCGAAGGAGGAGCGCAGCCGCGCCGCCTTGACATTGTCCCGGCCGCGGCTGAGCCGGACCAGCTCGGGCCAGGTGCCGTCGGTGCTGCCATCGTCGACGTAGATCAACTCGTACGGCTGCGGCCGGGAAGCCAGCTCGCGCAGGAGTTCCTCGTGCAGTCCGGCGATCTCGTCCGCATTATTTTGGGTCAGGACGATGACCGAAAAAGCCGCCGCCTGCGCTGCGGGCATCACCGGATGAAGTGGTATCGGAGAGTTTTGCATAGTCTGCCGGTCTGTTAAATAATTAATTATAAAGTTAGACAAAATTGGCCTTAAAAACAATCGCAAATATAGCGCTTCGCGCGCGGATCGGCTACTGCCCCACCTGCAAAAAGGACTTGCGCGTTCCGGTCTGGACGATCAGCTTGCCGATCAGACCGAAGAAGAAAAACTGGGCTGCCGCCGCCCAGAAAACCACCGTCAGAGTGACCAGGATATTCATCTCCGCCAGCGCTGCGTTCCGTGCAGCTACCGCATGAAGGATGGCAGCCAGCGAGAGGGTGCCGGACAGGGCGAAAAAAAGCGCGACCGCCGAGAAAAAGACCAGGGGATTGACCAGGTGCTTCATCATCAGGCGGATGCTGGTCAGATCCATGACCACCCGGAAGGTGCGGCTGAGGTTGTACTTGGAGCTGCCCCAGCGCCGCGGATGGTGGCGCACCGCCAGCTCGGTGATCTCGGCCCCCTCGATGCGCATCAGGGCCGGGATGAAACGGTGCAGTTCGCCGTAAAGAGAGATGCGGCGAAGCATCTCGCCGCGAAAGGCCTTGAGCGAGCAGCCGGTATCGTGCAGATGGACGTCGGTGAGCGAACAGATCAGCTTGTTGGCGATTTTTGACGGCACCTTGCGCAGCACCAGTTTGTCCTTGCGGTGCTTGCGCCAGCCGCTGACCACATCGTAGCCCTCACCCATCTTTTCGAGCAGATTGGGAATATCGAGAGGATCGTTCTGCAGATCGCCGTCCATGGCGATGACGATCTCGCCGCGGGTGGCGGAAAAACCGGCGGCCATGGCCGCGGACTGGCCGAAATTGCCTCGGAAGAGGATCACACGCAGCTGCGGATGGGCGGCCGCCAGTGCGCGCAGCTTGTCGCGGGTGCCGTCACGACTGCCGTCGTCGACCAGAATCACTTCATAGGATTTTCCCAGCCCCTCCATCACCGGATGGATGGCTTCCCACAACCGCTCGACGCTCTCCACTTCGTTGTAGAGCGGCACCACGACCGATAGCTGAGGGGAGGATATTTTCGGGTCATTCATGGGCATTTACAGCTCGCCGTTTGCGCCAGTAGAGTAATAACCCCAACGGGGCCAAAAGGGCGGTTTCGATCAAAACAGTCCAAAAGTTGTGCCGGTTGAACAGGCTTGGAATGAAGGAGGCTGCCTCGCCGCTGCGGTGAACATCGGAGAAGATCTGCAGCGGCGATATGATATAGCCGCTCCAGAAGGGCCAGAGTAGCGGTGCGCCGAAGGGAGCGCTGGTATCTTTGGCGAGGATATCGAGTCCCAGATGGACCAGGCCGGCGGCGATGAAAAGCCGGGTATGGCCTTTTCCGGGGAAGAACACTCCGCCGATCCAGCCGGCGGCGAGAACAAACAAAATCGAATGGGTGGCCTGATGGTGATAGGCATTGGCATTGCCGGCCAGGACCAGTCCGAAGGCCAGGTCGATATCGGGCAGAAGGGCAAAAAAGAGCAGAGCCAGCAGCAGGCCAGCCTGCTTTCGCCACGGCCGCCCGCCGGTCGCGAAAATCAAAAGACCGCTGGCGATATGTCCTGCAGGTGTCGGCATCTCTTTTTCCGTCGTCCCCTCCGCCTCGCCCCGAATCCGTCGGCTCTCACTCCCACCCGCCAGCCGCCGCAAACTGTTCCGGCGCACTATTAGGTAGCAACAAGAGGCCGCTTTTGCCGAAAGATTTTGCCATGGCACCGCAGCTGATCTTGCGGGGTATTAAAAAGCCCTGGCAAGACCCGAAAGGGAAAAACCAGG
>JAKQKF010000552.1 GCA_029560815.1 bacterium | reverse complement strand
AATACTCTGCCGCAGCGCCGCGGTGCCGTGAATGATTTCGCCGAGGTCATTCCCGCCGCCGAGGAGGCCGAGATCGAGGCGCTGGCCATCGAGGTATGGGAAAAGGCCGGCGTCGCTCTGGTGATCTGCACCGTGCCCACCATCGGCGATGCCGATTACCAGGGATATGCCAACGAGCTCTACTCAGCCTGGGGTATCGGCAAGAAGGGGGAGGACAAGGGGCTCCTCATCTTTAATGTCACCGACATCCGCAAGATCTGGATCGAGACCGGATACGGCGTCGAGGGTTTTATCAATGATGCGCGCGCCGGGGATGTCTACCGCAGCTACCTGATCCCCAACTTTCAAAAGGGGGATTTCGGCAGGGGATTTCTCGAAGCGATGCAGGCCTTTGCCGGCATGATCAGCGAAGAGTACGGCATCACCTTTGACGGCACGACCATCGCACCGCGCCGGCAGACCTCATCCGACGATTCCATGGAGGATCTGATCGTTTTTCTGGTCGTCGGCATGATTTTTCTCTTTTTCATCATCGGCAATTATAACCGGTCCAACTGGGGTTCCGGCGGCGACTGGGGATCGGGCACCGGCGGGGGGAGAGCGGGCGGCCGGGGCTGGAGCGGCAGCGGCTGGGGGAGCAGCGGCTGGGGCGGCGGCGGCTGGGGTGGCGGTTTCAGTGGTGGTGGCGGCGGTTTTGGCGGATTCGGCGGCGGCTCCAGCGGCGGCGGCGGCGCCGGCGGCGGCTACTAACTCCGGCCGCTGCAAGGCGCAATATCACGCCCGGCCGCACCCGGGTGAGCCGCTAAAGAAAAGCGACCCGCGACATGGACTGGATGGATATAAGGAGAACAACATGGCGAAAAAGCTGGACTCGCCGCAAAACATCGCCAATGAATTTACCGAAGATGTGAAGGAGATTTACGGCGAGGAGCTCGTTGCCGTCATTCTTTACGGCAGCGCCCTCAGCAGCAGCTGGGATCCCGGGAAATCGAATATCAATTTTCTCGTCGTCCTTTCCGAGATCGCGATCACCCGCCTCAACGCCGCTTTCCCCCTGGTGGAAAAATGGCGCAAGCGGCTGCGCACGCTGCCGATTTTTATGACCAAAAATTACATATCCGCCTCGCTCGACAGCTTTCCGGTCGAGTTCTTCCATATGAAACGCCGGCATCAAACCCTTTACGGCGAGGATGTCCTCGCCCCCCTCAATATCCCCCACGCCAATCTGCGCCTGCAGTGCGAGGAGCAGATCAAAGGCAAGCTTTTACACCTGCGCGAGGAGTACCTGGCCACTCTGGGCAAGCGCTACCGGCTCCAGGCGCTCATCAACCTCACCCTGCCCCCCTTTGCTGTGCTCTTCAAGTCGCTGCTCGCCCTCAAGGATGCGGAAATCCCCGCCCTCCACAGCGAAATCGTCATGCGCACGGCCGAGCTTTATGGACTGGATCGCGATCTCTTTCAGCAGATTATTCAGGCCTTCGAAAAGAAGGGCAAGTTCTCGCTGGTGGAGATGAACAGGATCGTCGCGGCCTACATATCGGAGATCAGCAAGTTAACCTTACTTATAGACCAAATGGAATAGAAAACGGAGGAAAAGATGAAAAAAGGTTTAAAAACAGCCCTGATCATCGTCGGGGTCCTGCTCCTTCTGGGCCTGCTCATCGCGAGCCCATACAACAAACTGGTCCGTCTCGACGAAGGGGTCAAAAACGCCTGGGCGCAGGTGGAGAACCAGCTCCAGCGGAGAATGGATCTCATCCCCAACCTGGTCAAAACGGTTGAGGGCTATGCCAGCTTTGAGCGCGCCACCCTTGAGGCCGTCATCAACGCCCGCGCCAGGGCCACCAGCACCCAGATCAACGCCGGCGACATGAATCCGGCCCAGCTCCAGCAGTACATGGAGGCGCAGAACGGCCTCACCAGCGCCCTCGGCCGCCTCATGGTCGTCGTCGAAAAATACCCCGAACTCAAGGCCAATGAGAATTTCCTCCGCCTGCAGGACGAACTGGCGGGTACCGAGAACCGCATCGCTGTTGAGCGCAAGCGCTACAACGACAATGTGCAGGTCTACAACCAGTCGGTGCGCAAGTTTCCGGTCGTTCTCATCGCTGGACTGCTGGGTTTCGACCAGAAACCCTACTTCCAGGCCCCGGCTGAGGCCAGCACGGCGCCAACCGTCGATTTCAGCGGTCTGAACAAGTAGACCACCCGCGGTCGGTCCGACAGGAATAAAAAAAGCCGGCAAAGGCTTCGCCTCTGCCGGCTTTTTTTTGTGTTTCGCGCATCTACTGACTGCTGCGCGCGCTCTGATCCCGGTTGAGTTCGGCCTCATATTTGGAGGGGCATTTGAGCATGAGCCGGGTTGCCTCCAGCCGGCCTTCGGCCGTCAGTTTGCCCTCGGCCAGCACACCCTGGGCATCAGCCAGCTGGTCGGGGATGACCCCCTTGTAATGGACCCGCAAACTGTCGCTCCCCTCGAAGAGGGTGAAATCGAGTTCGATCTGTTCGGCGTTCCAGGCGATCGACCGCGGATCGACGTAGCCGCTCACCCGCAGCCCCTCATTCACCATCTGCGTTTTTTTGCCGGCCAGTTCGGAGACCGTCATATAGTAGACCGAGCTGTCGCGAAAGCCACTCACCATCAGATAGATCAGGGCGGCGACGATCACGCCCACCCCGATGACGATTTTCGGTTTCATTTTCACTCCCGGTGCAAATAATGGTTTTCAGCGGTTTAATTTACGTATTTCCCGATTGATAGTCAAGGCGGGAAATGACACGTCGGCGGCCGGGGCGGCAGGAGACTGCAGCTGCCGGCTCCGGGCGGGCCCGCGACCGTTCCGCCGCACCGGACTGTCCCGGCCGGAGTGAGAAACACGCTGCGCGCCGATATTTCCGCTTGTATTTGCCCCCGATTTGGCTAAATTTAGGTCAAGCGAAGGAGGTTTTTATGCGCAAATTGGTGCTGTTCATGCTGTTGATTGCGTCCGTCGTGCCCTGCGCCGGTCAGAGCGCAGCGGATAAACCGGATCTCGATGCGGCAGTGACCCTGCTGCGGGCGTGGCTGGGTGAAAAGATGAGCTGCGATGGCATCCCCGGGCTGGCGGCCGGGGTCGTCGCCCACGGCCGTCTGGTGTGGGCGGAGGGCTTTGGCTACGCCGACCTCGAAAACAAGCGGCCCATGACCCCGCAGACGCTCTCCCGTATCGCTTCGATCACCAAAACCTTTACGGCCACAGCGATCATGCAGCTGCAGGAGCAGGGAGCGCTGCGCCTGGACGATCCGGTGGAGAAATATCTGCCCTGGTTCAAAATCCGCAGCCAGTGGCCGGCCGAGCCCCCGATCACCATCCGTCAGTTGTTGACCCATACCTCCGGTCTGCCCGGTGAGGCGGCCTTTCCCTACTGGTCGGACCATCAGTTCCCCACCCGTGAGCAGCTGCGCGCAGCGCTGCCGGGCCAGGAGCAGCTTTATCCTCCGGGCCGCCGCTACCGCTACTCCAACCTCGGCCTGGCCATCGCCGGCGAGGTTGTGGCCGCCGCAGCAGGGATGCCCTATGAAGAGTATATCCACAGCCGCATTCTCGCGCCGCTGGGCATGAAAGACACCCATGTCATTCTGCCGGAATCGGCCCGCAGCCGCCTGGCCGCCTCCTACGACTATCGTCAGCCGG
The DNA here is from genome assembly GCA_029560815.1 of bacterium. The sequence continues at coordinate 10,897 of JAKQKF010000552.1, read as the reverse complement.
ACGGCCGGCGCACTGCTCTCACTTTTCCGGAGAGCGGCGGGCTCATCCCCGCGGCCAATATCACCTCCAGCGTCGAGGATCTCGCCCGCTACCTCATCGCCCACATGGCGGGTGACAGCTCGGCCATCCTCTCCGCCTTTTCCCTCAACGAAATGCACCGGGCCCATTGGGTCCAGCCCGACTGGAGCAGCGGCCGGGGGCTGGGCTTCAGCGTCTACAAACGCGGCAGCCGCACCATGGTCGGCCACAGCGGCTTTGTCGCCGGCTACAAGAGCATGATCACCTTCTGCCCGGAGGAAAAAGTCGGTGTAGTCGTGCTGATGAACTGCTCTGATGCCACCCCCTCCGGCTATGCCGCCCAGATCTACGACGAAATGGCTCCGCTCTTTCCCCGCAAAAAGGTGCCGGCCGCCGAGCCGGACCGCTCTGCGTGGCCCCTCTATGCGGGCGATTATCACGACCCCTCCGGCTGGATGAGCAAGGTGATCCTTTGGGGCGAAAAACTGGCGCTCTATGAGTACAGCTATCCCGCCAACGGCGCTCCGCGCGATGGCCTCACCGAGCTGATCCCCGAGGGGGCGCACCTCTTCCGCATGAGCGGCCTCAACGGCAGCGGGGAGCTGGTCCGGTTCGAACTGGACGACGCCGGCCGCGTCGTTCGCCTCTGGAAAGGGGAGAACTATATGCTGCCGGGCGCGAGGTGACCGGGCCATGACGCTGGAGGAACTGATGCATCCCGCGGTCTCGGTCATCCTGCCGGTCTTTAACCGCCGCCACCTCATCGAACGCGCGCTCGCCTCAGTAGTCCGGCAGAGCTTCACCGGCTATGAGCTGCTGATCGTCGACGACGGCAGCAGCGACAAAGTAGGGGAGCTGCTCCTGCCGATGGTCGATGAACATCCCGGCTGGCGCTATCTCCGCCACCGCAACCGCGGCCTCTCGGCCGCGCGCAATATCGGCATCCAGGCCGCCCTCGGGGAGTGGGTGACCTTTCTTGACGCCGACGATGAGTATCTCCCCGATCACCTCAGCCTGCGTATCGGCCATCTGCGCAGCCATCCCGATCTGGATCTCATCCATGGCGGCGTGGAGCTGTGCGGACCCGAGGAGAGCTATTGGGTGGAGGATGCCTTCAGGCCGGGGCAGCTGATCCATCTCTCCCGGTGCACCATCGGCGCAACCCTCTTCGGCCGCCGTTCCCTCTTTATCGAAACGGGTGGCTTTCCGCTCAAATCCTATTCGGCCGAATCGGAACTGATGGCGCGTCTGGAGGGGAAATACCGGGTGGAGCGGGTGGACTATCCGACCTACCGCTACTATACGGGGCTGCCGGACAGCATCTGTACACTGCGGAGATCAGGAGGAGAGGGTCTGGAGAAACGACTGCCAGAGTGAGGCGAGGGCAGCGCCCGGATCCGGATGGCGGAAGCCATGGCGCTGGTAGAGGGCGGCGTGCCGGCTGGCTGTGCGCTGTGAAAAGGTGAGCGACTCCCATACCCCCCGGTCACGGCCGGGAAAATCGCGGCTGGAGATGCGCCTGACCGGCAGGCCGCTGATACCGCTCAGCGTCCCGGCCAGTTCCGACTGGCGCAGCGGCGCCCCGCAGAGAAGATTATAGCTCGCCCCGGCGGGCGCTTCTCGGCTGAGATAATCGATCAGCGCGGCCGCATCCTCGACGTGGATGAGGGCCATCAGGTTATCGCCCTCCCCGTAGAGGGGAACGTGCCCCTGGCGCTGCATGGGGAGGAAGAAAAAGCTGCGCAGCCATGAGCGCGCGCCGTAGACCCAGGCGGGCCGCATGACCTGCACCGGCAGGCGGCCGGCGGCCATGGCCGCGAGGATGGGGGCTTCGCCGCGCGCATACTCGCGGGCGAATCCCGCCGGATGGAGGGGGTGGTCTTCGAAAATATCCTCATCGGGAGAGGAACCGTAGGCGAGGGTGCCCGCGACCAGCACCAGCCGCGGCGGCTGCTCGAGGCGCTCCAGCCAGGCGAGCAGGCGCCGGTTGGCCCTTCCACTCGCGAAAGCGGCCAGCCGCCGCCCCGGGGCAAGGGGCGCTGAGATGCGGGCGAAATGAATGATGGCGCGGGGCGGCTCCGCCTCGAGCATTTGCCAGGGAAAGGTCAGCAGAGAACCGTGCAGGAGCCGCTCAGGCGAGAGTTCTGCCGGCAGGGGGGAACGATGGAGGAGGCAGGCCGTCCGTTCGCCCCTGGCCTGGAGGTGGCGGATGAAGGTGGTGCCGATGAAGCCGCTGGCGCCCAGGACGAGGGTATAAGGGCCGGCCGCGCTCATCGGCCTCAGCCGATCTCGAGCATGCGGGTCACCGCGCGCAGGGCTTTGACCCGGATCTCCTCCGGCACCTCAACCACATAACGGGTCTGACGCAGCGACTCGAGCGTATCCTCGAGGGTGATCTCGGCCATGTGCGGGCAGCGCACCGTGCACAGACGCAGCAGCTCCCGGTCCGGGTTCCCGGCGGCGATGTTGTCGCCCATGCTGCACTCGGTCAGGAGAAGATAGCGCGGGGCTTTGGTCTCACGCACATAGCGGATCATCGCGGAGGTGCTGCCGGAGAAATCGGCGGCCGCCGTGACTTCGGGACGGCACTCGGGGTGAGCGAGGATGACCACGTCCGGGAACTGGGCGCGGACGTTTTCAATATCCTCGACCGTGAATTTGTCGTGGACCTCGCAGCGGCCATCCCAGCCGATCATCGCGTATTCGAGGCCGGGCTCGGGCCTGGCCAGGCCGGCCGGACTCTTGATGGGGAAGATGATAGTTTTGCCGGTCTCGCGGGCGACGTTGCCGGCCAGATATTTGTCGGGCAGAAAGATCACCTTGTCCGTCTTGAGCGATTCCACCACTTTGACTGCGTTGCCCGAGGTGCAGCAGATATCGGTTTCGGCCTTGACGTCGGCGTAGGTGTTAATATAGGTGACCACCGGAACCCCGGGGTAGAGGCGCTTCAGCTGGCGGACATCCTCGGCCGTAATGCTCTCGGCCAGCGAACAGCCCGCTTTCGGCGAGGGGATGAGGACGGTCTTGCCGGGATTGAGGATCTTGGCCGTTTCGGCCATAAAGCGCACACCGCAAAAGACGATGATGTCGGCCTCGGCCTCCGCAGCCCGGCGGCTCAACTCGAGAGAGTCGCCGCGGAAATCGGGGACCGAATGGTAGAGGGCGGGCTCCATATAGTTGTGGCCGAGGATGACCGCGTTGCGCTCTTTTTTGAGCCGGTTGATCTCCTCCGCCAGCTCCGCCTTGTAACGGATCTCGGCGACCGGGATGACATTTTTCAGTTTGGCGTAGAGCTGTTCAAACAGTGCTGTACTCATTGTTCGGGTTCCTCACTTTGTTCCTGTCGTCGATTTCAGGAACTTGATCAGGCCTGCGTTTGTTCCATAACAGGCAAACTTAACCATTTTCCGGCATAAAAACAAGCATTGTGATCACCTTGTGCGCCGGAGACCGCAACCTGGAGAATTGTTCATGAAAAGAGCTGGCTCTACCCCCCGGCGGATCGCCCTGTTTCTGCTGCTGTCCGGACTTGGCGCTGCCGCAGCGGGACAAACCTTCACCACCCGGCCCGGTGCCCCCGCCGGCTATGTCCTGCGCGACGGCAAGCGCTTTTTCGCCATCGGCACCCGGGTGGATGGCATCAAGGTCAAGCCCGTCGATGAAAACACCTTCACCAGCATCCGCGAAATCTTCAATACCCTCTGGATCACGATCCGCGATATCGATGATCCGAAGCATCTCTATCCGGATGGAGTCTTCACCAGCCTTTCCTACCTGCGCCATGATGAGGGGGTCTTTTTGGCGGGCGATCTGCCCTATCGCCTGCAGACGGAACCGGGCTGCATCATCGATGTCAACCGGGATGGCGTCTTTCAGCCCAGCGAGCAGCGCGCCGCCCACAAACGCGTCGCTCCCGCTGCGGCGCGGCGGGCGATGGAAAAGATCCATAGTCATGTCAATCCTGCGGGCGGTCCCAATCGCAGCATGATCTACTATCTGATGGACGAACCCGATGCCGGTTATGCCACCGATCACCATTGGGCCTTTACGGATTCCCTGCTCAAACGCTTTTATGATCAGCGCCGCAGCGGCACCCTCGCCTATATCGATCTGGGGCCGGTCACCGGCAGCAAGTTCCTCTATGAAAAGCGATACCCGCGGCGTGCGCCCGATCAGGGCAGCGCCAGATACTTCGCCAGCCTGAAGCACAGCTTTGACACGGTGGACGAAAATGTCCGCGTCACCTCCAGTGCCTACGCCCCGGCTGCGGATATCCTCGGCATTAATTCCTACGACGCCACCAACCGCAAACCCTCCCTGCTGGGCGAGGCCGTCGGCTGGATCCAGGAGAGCTCCGGCTACAAGCCGGTCTGGCCCTGGGTCTCCGCTGAACAGAGCCGCTATACCACCGAGCAGAGCCTCTACAGCACCGTCCGCCCGCAGCTCTTTTCGGCCATCGTCCACGGCGCAACCGGCATCCTCTTCTATAATGACCAGACCACCGTGGCGGCCAGCGACAAGGCGCAGATCTATTGGGACCGGATGTTCGATCTGGCCAAGGAGGTGGGCCTTTTCCGGACTGTGCTTGAAGAGTTCACTTATGGCGGCAGCAGTCTCAAGGGAGCCGTCCGCTGGCGCGCATTCCAGCGCAGCCCCTCGGGCTTGAAAGCCGGCTACTACTTTGTGGTCAATGCCACCGCCGAGGACCAGACCCTGCAGCTCCCGGGCGCGGCTCCGCTCTATCTGGGTGAGAACGCCTGCGGTGTCTGGCTGCTCACGCCGGCGGGCAAGCTGAAGGCGCTCACGCCGCTGCAAAACCTCTCCTTCGAGGTTTGGCGCGACGGTACGGGAATTCCCGCCAACTGGCGCATCACGGCGCCCTCCGGCACAACCGTCAGCCGCACAGCCTCCCGGGCCAAGCTCGGCAGCTTCGGCCTCCTGCTCGATGACGACTCTTCCCGCAAGGACCGGACGGTCCGGATCGAGCAGAGCGTGCCGTGCGCGCCGGGCGAGTCCTATGCGCTGCAGGCCTGGTGCCGGTATGAATCGGGCACACCGCAGATTTTAAGCCTGGAGTTCCGCGATGATGCGGGCGGGCTTTTACGTGAAGAGAGCGCTGCGGCATCCCGCAGCGGAGCCTGGCAGCTGGTGCGGGCCGCGGCGGTCGCGCCGGCGCAGGCGGAGACAGTGACCGTGATCATCGCCAGCGCCGGCGGCAGGAAGAGCGGCCGGAGCTGCTGGGATGACGCGCTGCTGCGCATCGACCAGGCAGCGCGCTAAACGATCATTTCACGCTCTCGGTCCCATGTCACCCGGCGCTGTTCGCGGTAGGAGCGGGTGGCCATGTGGCAGGTAATCGTTGTGGCAAAGGCCTTCTCCATGGAGCAGCTCGGAGTGCCGCCGTCGCGGATACAGCCCAGCCACTCCCTGAGATGGAGGTAGGAGGTATCCACCCGCCGTCCGTCGCGCCAGGTGTAGATCAGGCCGCGGCCTGCGTAGAATTTTTCGCTCGCCGAAGTGATGGCATCGAGCTTGTCCATGCCCGGACGGAATGAGACAATAGTCTGGCCGGGGGCCATCTCCCCCTGGCGCAGGCTGGAACGGAAGGCGATGATCACGGCGTCGACATCGCTGCGGTTGACAAGGTCGTGATAGTCGATGCAGATGGCCGGAGCGGGCGGGGGAGGGGCGCCGGCCGCTGCGCCGGGGCGCAGAGTGGAGCGGGCTGCGGTCGCGGCCTGCTCGCGGCGCTGGTCAAAGACCTCGCAGACGGCGGTGATGGCGACATGGAGATCTTGCTGGTTGAGCCAGTCCTGCAGGCGGGTATCGAGGCGGTTTTGGGCGGCACCTTCTTTGGCGGCGGCGATCCATTCCGGGCGGGCGAATCCCAGCGCACGTGACAGCTGTTCGCCGCGCACCCCGAAGCCGATGAGGCCGATGCGCACCAGCTGTTTCGGCCGCCCGCTGCTCAGCGGCCTGGGCCGGTCGGTTTCATCGATCTGCAGAGCCTCGAATATGCGCTCTTTCTTCCCCCGCTCAAGTTTGTGTTCCTTCCAGCTCAGATGGCCTAAAAGGCCGATCACCGGCAGCGAGGCCGCGCTCTTGAGCAGATCCCTGCGGGTGATCGCTCCCCTCTTCGCTTTTTTCTCCGGTTTGTCCGTCACGCTCTTTTCTCCCGTTGGTCAGTTACTAGTGCACTCCTTGCCGGCTTGGCTTGCTTCAGATGACAAGATCGAAGCGATGGGGCAGGTGAAGGCGGTAAAAGCCATCCGATTGGGCGACGATGGCCAGATTGCGTCCGTCCGCGCGCAGCACATGGTAGCGCAGCGGGCCGGGGGCGGCAGGCAGGCGCCCCATATCAAAAAGTGTTCGCAGCTCCGCAGCGCTGAAGGTGATCCACTCGTTCCTGACGCGCTCGCCAAGCCACTGCACCGCGGGGGTGGTCAGCCGCCAGAAGGCGGTTTTCTCATCAGCCAGGGGCAGCCCGGCCATCATAAAAGTGCGCTGCGGCAGGCGCTCCCATTCCGGGGCGATGATCCAGAGGCGATGGAGGGTGCGCAGAAACCGGTAATCGCGCAGGAATGCGGCCGGCACACCCCAGAGCTGTTCAAGATGGTCGAGGATGGGGGCGATCCCGGCATCGCCGCCCAAGCGGCTCTCCTGCCAGGGGATGGCTTCGGTGACCGGCCGGACCGGGAGGGGGCCGGTCTTGCGCAGCCGCGCGACGAAAAAGCCCTCGCAGGGGAGAGGCCAGGGATGGACCCTCACCGCCTGCCGGATGGCCGGATCGAATGAGTGGTCCAGATAGCGCTCGAAGGGCGGCCGGCAGCAGGCGGCTCCGGCGAAGGCTATGGGCTCGAGCTCGACCGGATAGCGGCGAAGGATGCGCTCCAGCACCATCTCGTTCTCTTCGGGGCAGATCGAGCAGGTGGAGTAGACAATGACGCCTCCCACCCTCGCCGCCTTGATCCCGGAGATCAGCAGCTGCTCCTGGATAGTGCTGATCTTTTTAATAAAGGACTCTGACCAGTAGGATTGAAAGGCGCGCGCCGGCAGATTGGACAGGGCGGAGCAGGGGGCGTCGACGAGGACGCGGTCGAACTGCTCCGGAAAGTGGCGGCCGATCATCTGGCCGGGAAGATTGAGGAGAGTGGCGTTCATCACACCGGCGCTGAAGAGATTGGCCATCAGAGGCTGGAGCCGGCGGGTGGAGCTGTCGTTGAGCAGGAGGCGGCCGCGGTTCTGCATGCGGGCGGCGATCTGGGTCGATTTGGAGCCGGGGGCGGCGCAGAGATCGAGGACGCTTTCGCCCGGCCGGGGATCGAGGGCCAGGACCGGCAGCTGCGAGGAGAGCCCCTGATAGATGAAATCTCCGGCAAAATAGGCGAGGGTGTGGCTCAGGGGCAGACGGTCCTCCGCCAGCATCAGGCCGTCGGGGTTGACCGGATGGGGCTGATGGGGCACTCCCCAGGCCTCCAGACGCCGCAGCAGCTCCTCACGACGGCCCCCCTTGAGCGGGTTGAAGCGGATCGAGGGCGGCTCGAGGGGAGCCCGGGCGAAAGCCTCGTACTCCGGCCCGAGCAGCCGCTGCAGATAGGTGATCAATTCGTCGAGGTTGGTCGCCATGAATTTTGCGCCGCTTTGCGGGTGAGTTGCACAGACCAATATAGCCAAACCGGAGCAAGGAATCAAGGCTGCAGATGAAGGGGCCCAAAAAAGTTGACGGCCGCAGCCGCAGCAGCACCCTCGCATTCCTCCGTGGGTAGTGCTAGCAGGCGGCCGCCGGCGGTGGAATTTTGCGTGCATTTGAGCGGATTTTATTTTATATTATGCCTTGTACCAGAAAAGGAGCAGCTCTATGATCGAACTTGTCAAGGTCCACAAAAGCTACAACGGCCGGGTCAAAGCCGTCGATGATCTCACCCTCAACGTCCCGGCGGGCGAAATCGTCGGCTTTCTTGGCCCCAACGGCGCCGGCAAAACCACAACCCTCAAGCTTCTCACCGGCATTCTTAATCCCGACAGCGGCGGGATACGCGTCAATGGTCTGGATCTGCACCAGGAGCCGATCCGGGTCAAGGAGCAGATCGGCTTTGTCCCCGACAGCCCCGATATTTTTCTCCGCCTCAAGGGTATTGAATATCTCAGGTTTATGGCCGATCTCTATCGGGTCGGGGGGGCTGAGCGCAAGGCGCGGATCGAAGAGTACGCCGGCAAATTCGAAATGAGCGAGGTGCTGGGCGACAAGATCCAGAGCTATTCACACGGCATGCGCCAAAAGATTGTCCTCATCGGCGCGCTGCTGCATGATCCGGCGGTCTGGATCCTCGACGAGCCTCTCACCGGCCTCGATCCCAAATCCTCCTTCCTGCTCAAGGAGATGCTGCGCCGGGAAGCGGAAAAGGGCAAGACCGTTTTTTTCTCCACCCACGTCCTCGATGTCGCCGAGAAGCTCTGTGACCGGGTCGCCATCATCCACAAGGGCAAGCTGCTCTTCGACGGCACTATCACGGCCATGCGCGACCATTTCAAGGCCAACGAATCACTCGAGAGGATGTTCCTGGAGATGACTGAAGATGAATAGATATCTGTCGCTCTCACGGATCCTGCTCATCAGCAGTGTCACGCCGATGGCCGGCGGCCGGCATGAGAAGATAAAGTCAGCCCTGCTGATGGTGCTCCTCGCGGCTGCACTTGCGCCGATGATCGCAGCACTGGCAATGCTGGTCGGCCGGCTCTACGCTCCCCTCACCGCGGTCGGCCAGCAGGGCATCCTGCTGGGTCTCGGCTGCGCCCTCTCCAGCCTGCTCATCTTCATCTTCGGCATCTTTTATACCATCAACGTCTACTATTTCGCCCAGGATGTCGAATTTCTGCTGCCGCTGCCCCTCAAGCCGGCCGAGATCCTCGGCGCCAAGTTCACGGTCACCCTGATTTTCGAATACCTCATGCAGCTGCTCCTGCTGGTACCCCTGCTGGTGACCTTTGGAATCAAGAGCGGCGCCGGCTTGAACTATTATCTCATCGCCGCGCTCGTCTTTTTCTCCCTGCCGATCATCCCCCTGGTGCTGGCTTCCCTGCTGGCGATGGTGCTGATGAGCTACTCCTCAATCTCCCGTCACAAGGATCGCTTTCGCATCTGGGCGGGCGGATTGGGACTGATCGCTGCTCTCGGGCTGCAGTTCCTCATGCAGAGGACGATGGTGGAGAGCAAACCCGAGGATTTCATTCGCATTCTGCAGCAGGGTGAGAACAGCCTTACCGGCTGGGCGGTGCGCCTCTTTCCGGGGGTCAAGACGGCCGTGCAGGCCCTGCTGCAGCAGGGCGCGGCGGCGGGATGGCTCAATCTCCTGCTCTTCCTGCTGCTGACCGGCCTCTTCCTCCTTCTGCTCCATCTGGCGGGCAAGGCGCTCTATTTTCGCGGCGCCGTCGGCGGCTCGGAGAGCTTTGCCGCCCATCGCGCCCTGAGCGCGTCGGAGATGGCCGGCACCGGCCGTCGCAGCGGACAGTTCCGCTCCCTGGTGAGCAAGGAGTTCCGTCTCCTCGTCCGCACACCGGCCTTTTTCATGAACTGCGTGCTCATTAACTTTATCTGGCCGGTGATGCTCCTCTTCACCATGGGCTCAGGCCAACAGGAGGATATCGAGGGATTGCGCAAGCTGGTGGGCGGCGGCGTGCCCCTGTCCACCCTGCTGCTCGCCGGAGTCGGGGCGGCCATGCTGGTCGCAGGCACGAGCGGCGCCAGCGCTTCGGGGATCTCGCGTGAGGGGGGACAATTCTTCGCCGCCAAATACCTGCCCGCTCCCTACATGACACAGATCAAGGCCAAGATGGCGGTGGCCTTTATGCTGGCCTGGACCGGCTTTGCCCTGCTGCTCGGGGTGGTCGCTGTGCTCTTTCATCTGCCGCCGGCGCATATCGCCCTGCTCCTGCTGGCCAGTCTGCCGGCGATCGCGCTGCCGGTCCTGGCCGGCATGCTGCTGGATATCCAGTTTCCCAAGCTGATCTGGGACAATGAATACCGGGCGGTCAAGCAGAATATGAATATTGTGCTGCTTATGGTCTTCAGCGGCCTCGCTGGAGGCGGCTGCATCTGGCTGGCCATCAAGTACGCCGAGCTGGGGTGGACACCGGTCGCAGCGGCAGGAGCTCTTGTTCTGCTGGCCGATGCGGGGCTTTACATTCTTTTATCGAAGAAAGCACCCGCCTGGCTTGCGGGGATCAGCGCCTGAGGTCCGGAAAGCGGCAGTTGAAGAGGAGTGGTATCGGCATGAGCAAGTTTGATGAATTAAAGGAGCGCGTCTACCGGGCCAACATGGAGCTGACGCGCCACGGCATCGTCATCTTTACTTTCGGCAATGTCAGCGCTATCGACCGCCAGGCCGGGGTGGTGGCGATCAAACCGAGCGGGGTTGCGTATGAGCTGCTCAAGCCGGAGGAGGTCGTCATCGTCGATCTCGAGGGCAGAGTGGTCGAGGGGGAGCTCCGTCCCTCCTCGGATACCGCGACCCATCTGGTGCTCTATCAGGCCTTTCCCGTCATTGGCGGCATAGCCCATACCCATTCAACCTATGCCGTAGCCTGGGCCCAGGCCGCGCGGCCGATCCCCGTCCTCGGCACCACCCACGCCGATTCCCTGCACGTCGATGTGCCCTGCACCGATTTCATGAACGCCGCGGCCATCGAGGGCGGCTATGAGGTCGAGACCGGGCGCCAGATCGTCCGGACCTTCACCCGCTACTCGCCGCAGGAGGTCGAGATGGTGCTGGTCGCCGGCCACGGCCCCTTCACCTGGGGTGCAACCCCGGAAAAAGCGGTGCAGAACAGCGTCCTGCTCGAGGAGCTGGCCAGGATGGCCTGCCTTACCCTGCAGATCAAT
>JAKQKF010000550.1 GCA_029560815.1 bacterium | reverse complement strand
GGGCTGCCAGTTGACGCCGATGCGGGGGGAGAAGAGGTCCTCCTTGAGGCCGCCGACCAGCTGGTAGCGGTCGTAGCGGAAACCCAGGGTTGTGCGCAGGTTCTCGCGCATTTTCCATTCGTCCTGCAGGAAGGGGCCGATAAAGTAGCCCTTGTGAGAGCCGAAATACCTGGTCGAGCCGGCGTCGTGCTGGAACTGCACTCCGGCGGTGACGGTGTGATTGAACTGCGGGATCCAGTCGGCCTGAAGCTCGAGTCCCTCGCCGTAGGCGGGATTGAAATTGCCGCCGGCCCCGAACTGGTTGCCCATCAGCGTGCGCACCAGGGAAGCGCGGAAATTCATCGCGAAAGTCGGCGAAAAAGGGACGACCAGCTTGGTATAGCTGTTGAGCTGATTGGTTTTGGCATGATTGCCGAGGTTGCCGGGATCGACCTCGTAGGGATCGTTGGGCCCCTTCCACTGGATGAAAAAACCGCGGTTGATGTGGCTGTAGGCGCTGTAGACGGTCCACTTGACGCCGCTCTCCCACTGATAATCGAACTTGCCGGTGAGATTGTACTTGACCGCATCGCCGATCTGGGTATAGCCGGTAGTCATAAAGCGGCCGAGGGAGATGCGCCCGCCCAGCCGGCCGATGCGGCGGCTGTAGCTGAGGTCTTCGCGCGTATAGTGCAGCCGGTTGGGGTCAGTCCACTGCCACTCCTCATAAAGGGGCTTGTCATAGCGGGCGGCGGTATAGGAGAAGAGCAGGCGGCCCTCCGGGTCGGGCTCCTTGGTCAGGACGTTGACCACGCCGCCCAGGGCGGAGGCCCCCCAGAGGGTGGAGCCGGCGCCCTTGACCACCTCGATCTGCTCGATGTCCAGGGGCGGCAGCATGTCCCAGTTGAACTCGCCGGTGTCGCTGGCGTAGACCGGCACCCCGTCGAGCAGGAGCAGCACCTTGTTGCCGGCCCCGAAGGTATAGCCGGTCGAGCCGCGGATATTGATCTGGTTGCCGATAAAATGGACGCCCGGGGCCGATTCGAGCGCTTCCTGAATATTGGTGGCGCTGCGCTGCTTGATCTCCAGCGAGGAGACCACCGAAAGCGAGACCGGCGCCTGGTCGAGTGACTGCTGGGTCTTGCCGGCGGAGATGATCACCGGGTCCATCTCGATCGGTGTGGGCTTGAGTTTCACATCCAGGGGGGTCTCCCGGCCATCGCTCAGGCCGATCTTTTCCAGGGTCCGGCTGCGGTAGCCCATCATGGAGATGCGCACAGTGTAGAGACCCGCTGGCACCTGGGTGACCAGATAGCGTCCATTGGCGTCGGCGACCGCGCCGCGCAGGGTGCCCGACACCTGGATGTTGGCCCCCGGCAGGGGCTGGCCGTTATCCTGGTCGGTGACGCGTCCGCGCAGGCTGCCCTGGGCGAGGAGAAGAGCAGGCAGCAGGAAGAGGCAGAGCAGCAAGAGAACCGCAGACCTCTCCGGGCAGATTCGGGCGGCCGCTTTACGGATCAGCGTCATCACTCCCTCCCCCCTCTCCGGGTCGTACTCCAGATGGCCTGTTCTGCGTTGGACCAGTCCGCATGAATGTTCAGACCGGTGCGGGTCTCGCCCGATTTGATCTTGAGCTTGAGCGGAATCCCGGGTGAAGCCGGATCCTGATAAAAACCCAGCTCCGTAAAGCCGGTCATGCTGGCCCGCTCCGGCAGCCAGAGCACCACCAGATAGCTGATCGTGCCGGCGCGGATGGGCAGTTTGTATTTGTACGGATTGGTGCCGATGCTGAAATCGATAGAACTCATATAAATGAGATATTCGATATTACTCTTGGGCTCGTAGGCGTAGGCGGCAATGGCGGTGGCGAGGGTGTTTTTCGGGAAAGGCCCGCTGAAGGTGATCGTCCCCTCCAGGCTGGCATCGCGGTTGACCTTCCGCCAGTCGGGGTAAAGTTTTACATAGTCGCTGGGTGTATTGCGGTTCAGGTCGAAACTCATGGGCTGCCATACGCCCGCGGTGTCCTGAACGATCGGCAGGGCCAGCACATCGGCGAGATTGGACTTGGTCTCGTTGCTGTACCACCACAGGCTGATGGCGTCATAGTGGCCGTAGGGCAGATCGATCACGGCCCGTACGCTGTCGCGATCGATGGGCAGGCTGTTGGAGCTGTGATAGAGTTCATTGATGGCATGGGGCGGGAACTGGGGCGCCACGATCAGATAGATCCCCTGGGTCGTGGTTGGAGGAGTGCCTCTAAAAATGACATCCACAACCAGGCGACCCGGCTGCGGAGCAAGGCCGTGATCACCTGAACAGCTCGCGCCGAGGGCTGCCGCGGCCAGAATTATCAGAAAATATTGTTTCAGCATGAAAAGCCCCCCTTAGCGCAGCAGCAGCAGTTTCTGCCGCAGCGTCTGCGATGCACCGGTCAGCTGGTAAAAATAGATCCCCGACGGCAGGGCCTTGCCGTCGAAGTCGCGGCCGTCCCAGCGCAGCCGGTGCTCGCCGCCGGAATAAGAGCCCTCCGCAAGGCGGCGCACCAGGCGCCCCCGGGCATCCAGAATATCAAACCGGATACGCTCCGCTCCGGGCAGGGAGAATGAGAGGGCGGTCTCCTGATTGAAGGGATTGGGCCAGTTCTGGGCGAGCATAAAAGTGTTCGGCGCGGCACCATCGGGGCGGCCCTCGACGACGGTAGTGGACTGGTAGGCGACCCAGACCGGCTTTTCCACCGCATGGGCGAGCTTCTCCGCTTGCTCGGCCTTGTTAAAGGTATTAGGCAGGAAGTACATCTCAAAAGAGAGATCGAGGCTCTTGGCGTTCCACATGCTGAAGCCAAAATCCCCCCAGGAGCCCGGTTCGCCGGTGTCGAAAAACCGGAGGGAATCCGGATCGCCGGTCCCGCCGGCGCTGTTGTCATAATAATAGAGTGAGATGGACTCGGCCACGGTATCAGGCAGCGAGGTGAAGGAAAAGAGGGCCCCCTGCTCGCCGGTGATCAGGTTCCAGTCGCGGATCGGCCGCTCGATGGACTTGTCGACCACGTCGGGAACGCCGTCGACGAGGACGCCGCTGTTGCGCTTGTTGTAGTAGCGCATCCCCGCTGCGGCGGGACTGAAATCCCAGGATTGCCGCAAGGCCATAAAGAGAAGAAAAGGATCACTCCACTCCGGCACGGCCGCTTTCAGGCTGGCCTCGTCGAGGGCGGAACCGCCAGCGACCCGGCCGTTGAAGGGGTAGAAGCGGGTGGTGACGTAAAAGGTCATCCCCTCCTCAAGCTCCGCAATGCCGAGATTGAAGGTCTGGCGCACCTCGCGGACCAGACGCACCACCGGCTGGCGGGTCACCTCGCGGTAGCCGGGCACCACCTTGATCAGGCTTTCCGTCTTTCTATCCAGACGCATATCCCCCAAGGGTCCGGCTCCAATTACAGCCGTGGCGCGGATCTTCTGCCGGTCGAAAAGATCCTGCCCGGAGCCGAAAGGCGGCTTTATCGAGATATCTTCTACCAGGCCGATCTTGGAATTTATTCCCACAGAGTAATACTTACTGTCGATGCTGTCTTGTGCGCTGTAATAGACAAATTCATAAGGCGCCGGCACCGTCTCGGTGATGGTTGGCGAACGATAGAGGTAGGCATAGGCATCGATGGCGGGATCGTCCGGATCATAGGCGCGCAGCTCGATGCGGTTGAACTCTTTCGATTCGGGATTGGGGATCCAGGCCCGCTCCGGGGCCTTGTCGCCCATGTCCCGCACCATAAAGACCAGCTCGTCATCGATATCGATCACTCCGTCGTCGGCGATAAAATAGCTGTGACGCTGGGTTTCGCCATCTCCGTTAGGATCGATGGTGCGGATGCGCTCATCGATCTGAAAAGGCATCATCCTCCAGCTCCAGGACGCGCCGTCCCACGCGTAAAGGTAGACCTCGCTGACGGGATAACCGTAGTGGGCGCTCAACACTCCGCCGCGCAGCACCACGGGTTCATAGGGTCGCTCCGCAACGAGCGGGGCCTGGCCGGCGGCGGTGGAAAAGATCCCCACCATCAGCAGCAAGGCGAACAGATATCGGACAGGATTATTTTTCATGGGTACCTCCAGAAAAGCGGGGCGAGTCTAACTCTCGCCCTTGTACTGATAGACTGTGCGCGTCGGGAAGGGAAATTCGATGCCCTCGGCATCGAATTTGATCTTCAGCCGGCGGTTGTACTCCCGTCCGACCTTCCACTGCTTGCCCGGTCTGGTGGTGATGCGGGCCCGGATGATCACTGCCGAGTCGGCGAACCGGTCCAGTCCGAGGATCTCCAGAGGCTGGAGAATCAAATCGTCATAATCCGGATCCCCCCGCAGGGCTTCATCCACCTCCCGGGCGACCTCGACGGCGCGATCGACATCCTGCGCATAGGTAATGCCGATCTCGAGGAGATAGCGGGAGTAATCCTTGGTCATGTTGGTGACGATGTCGATAGCGCTGTTGGGCACGAAATGGACATTGCCCGAGATGTCGCGCAGCACTGTCATCTTGAGGCTGACCTTTTCCACCTCGCCGCTCTTGCCGGCAATCTGCACCACATCGCCGACCCGGATCTGGTCGTTGGCGAGGATGAAAAAGCCGTTGATCACATCCTTGATCAGGCTCTGGGCACCGAGGCCGACCGCGACACCGGCGATGCCGGCCGCCGCCAGAATCGGACCGATCTGGATCCCCAGCTCGCCCAGAATGGTGACCGTCGCCACCGCCACCAGCAGCACATCAAGGGCATGGCGGATGACCAGGCTAAGGGTTTCCGCCCGCTTCTCATCCTCGATGTCCAGATCCCTGCGCTCCACCACCCCCGCCAGTTTGCGGGCGAGGGCCCTGATCGCCCGGAAGAGAAGAAAGGTGATCAGGAGAATGATCGCGATGCGGATGCCCGAACGCAGGAAAACCAACGTCATCTCGGTGGTCCAGTTGAGATATTTTTCAAGGAACCCCAGCTCGTTGAGCCGATCCTGGGCCGGCTGGCCGGCCGCTTCCTGCAAAAAAGAGGCAAATCTGAAAAATGTCATGTCATAACCGTCCGCATAGTGGCTGTCGATTTACCTTTTCTCTACACGTAGAGAAAACGCTTGATCTTGAGCGTGGGCGTCTTTTCAAAGGGCGAAGTCTGCTCGATGATCCTGTTGATGCGCGAAAAACTCTTCAGGCGGCTGTTGACCTCTCGTCGGAGCTCTTCCAGCTTTTTGCCGATCTCCTCCTTGATCTCCGAATCGCTCATTTTGAGCGATGTGAACTCGCGGTCCAGCTCTTCGTAATTGAGATAGACACGGGCGCAGATCTGGCCGCCGCACTCATAGACCAGAGACTCGAGCACGTCCGGATTCTCGTTGATCGCCTCCTCGATCTCCTCGGGATAGATGTTTTCGCCGCTGGGCCCGAGAATCATGTTCTTGACCCTGCCCTTGATGTAGAGATAGCCCGCCTCGTCAAAGACACCGAGATCCCCGGTGCGGAACCAGCCATCCTCGGAGAGGACGGCCTGGGTGCGCTCCGGATCGCGATAATAGCCCTTCATCACCATGGGGCCGCGCACGAGGATCTCCCCCTCCCCGGTCCCCTGATGGGGCTTGTCGATCTTCATCTCAACCCCCTGCAGGGGCTTGCCGGTCGCGCAAGACCGTGCCGTGCGAATCGGTGCCGGCGATGAGAGGCGAGGTCTCGGTGAGTCCATACCCGATCGCATAGGGGAATTTGGCTTCGCGCAGGAACTGCTCGACATCCGCCGCCAGCAGGGCACCGCCGATGCAGAAATCATGCAGTTCACCACCGAAGAAGCGCAGCAGCTTCTTGCCCGCCGCCCGGTTGAGGGTGCGGCGCAGGAAGGGATTTTTGTAGAGCGCGCGCATGGTCCGCTTCTGGGTGAAGGTGGGCAGCACCTTGGTCTTGTAGATCTTTTCGATCACCAGCGGCACGGAGCACATTATCGTGGGCTTGATCTTTTCGAGTGCGGGAAGCATCGCGCGCGCGGTCGGCGGTTTGTCCAGATAATAGACCGAAGCCCCGGCATAGAGCACCAGGACGAAACCCAGAGTGCATTCATAAGCGTGCGAGAGGGGGAGGATCGAGACCAGCCGGTCGGTCTCATCCAGCCGGATGATCTGTTTGGTGGCGATAGCGTCGCTGACAATATTCTTGTGGGTGAGCATCACCCCCTTGGAGTTGCCGGTAGTGCCGGAGGTGTAGATGATCGAGGCGAGGTCCTCTTCGGCCACCGGATGGCTGCGCCCGGCGAAACGCATGGCAGCCTCTTTGAGGCGGTCGAGGCCGATGCTCCCCTGAGTGATGAAATCCTTGAGCCGATCCTTGTCGGTCTGCAGCGGCACGAGAGAAAAATCATCAATCAAAAAAATCGTGCGCAGATCGGACTCAAACTCGTCCTCGATCTTGCTGTAGAGTTTTTCCGAAACAAAGACCGCCTTGGCGCCGGAATGGCGGATGATGTGCTGCACCTCGCCGGCGGTGAAATCGGGGAGGATGGGCACGACCACCGCGCCCATGGTGGTGATGGCGAGATAGGCCACGCCCCACTGCGGCTTGTTTTCGCTGAGGATCGCCACGCGGTCGCCGGCGAGGATGCCCTTTTCGAGCAGCTGTGCCGAGAGCAGCTGCACCTTCTCAAGCAGCGCCTCGTAGGTGAGGACCATGCCGTCCACCATGCCCAGCGACGGCCGCTGGGGCCAGGTCGCAGCCGAGTGTTTGAGAAGGTTGTCCAGTGTCAGCAAAGAGAGTTCAGACGCCATAGATTTTTCCTGTTTGATGAAGAGTGCTCTGTTTGCTTCAATATAGGCATCATGGGCGAAAAAGACAAATAAAATGAATCCGCTTCACCCCGGCCGGCCGCGCAGGATCCAGCACAGCAGCACGCCGTCGCACTACAGGCAAGCCGGGCTGCGTGCAGCCCGCGGTGCTAGCGCAGCACCTGGACCATCCGCGTCTCCGCCGCCCCATCCAGCCGCACCTGCAGGTAATAGATGCCCGGGGCGACAGCGGTGCCGCGGCTGTCCCGCAGGTCCCAGGCCAGAAGATGATCCCCTGCGCCGGAGGCCGTCAGCGGCCAGCTCCTGATGGTCTGTCCGAGGCTGTTGCAGATGCGCACCTCGCCCGCCCGCAGCGGACGCAGGGCCGTGATCCGCCACTGCGCCCCGCCCTCCGCAGCCGTGACCGGATTGGGCCATGCGGCGCTGATCTCGAACTGCCGCGGCTGCTGCGGATCGAGAGCCACACCCAGCGGGGGAGCGGTCTGTTCGGAAATCGCCACCCCCAGCGGCTGCCTGACCCAGGTGAAGAGGCTGTCGGCGAAGACGGCGTCCCGGCTGCGCTCGGGCAGCATGTAGAGGGTGAAACCCATGGTGATCTGGGACATCGCCAGGTCGGAATTGCTGTTGGCCTGAACCCAGAGTCCCATGTCGCCATAGGAGCGGCCGTCGCCGCTCTCGGGGGTGCCATCCCCCGTCCCGCCGGATTGGCTGTCGCGGTAGTAGAGACTGGTCGAACCGCCCTGCACAGCGGGCATCACCATGATCAGCACCAGAGTGCCCTGCTCGCCGGAGGCCATCGCCCAGTGCAGGCCGGTCTGCGTTACAAGGTTGCCGTCGACGGCGTCAGCCTGGCCGTCGATGGTCACACCGCCGCGGTTGGCTTCGGAATAGAACTTCATCCCGGCCGCGGCGGGGGAGAGATCCAGGGACTGGCGCAGGGTCTTACCTCGAGCGAGGATGATCAGCCAGGGATCGACCTGAGCACCTTCCACCCCAAGGGTCACCGAATAGGGGTAATAGGTGAGCCGGTAATCGATCGAAGCATCCTTGATCAAGAGCCTGGGAATGGAAAGCTTGGAGCGCTGGTCGCGCATCAGGCGGATGGGCGCCGGCCAGGGCGAGCACTCTCCCTTGTTGAGAGTGTCCTCGACGATGGCATAGTAGCCGCCGGCCGAAGCGTAGTTCCCCGCCAGGCGGAGCTTGAGCCGGTCGATGAGGTCGAGCCCGGGCCTGGTGGAGAGGGTGACATAGTCGATCCAGCCGTCGCGGTTGTGGCCGAGCCTGTACCAGGGAGTGACGACCGTATCGGCCGCCGTGCCCGCCGGGGCGTCGATATGGCTGTGATAACCCGCGGGGGCTGGCTGGCTGCTCCTGTAGAGATAGAGCCATCCCTTCTTCGCCGGATCGATCTGGTCGTAGAACTCGAACTCGAGGCGGACAGGCGGCCGCTCGCCGGCGATATCATGCCAGTAGCTCTCGGGCGCCCGATCGCCCAGGTCCTCCGGCATGAAGACCAGCTCGTCATCCTCATCGATGTACCCGCCCGCCCAGGGATGCTTGTAGCCGCCGTTCGCCTGGACGCTGTCAACCTGAAAAGGCACCGCATGCCATTGACCGCCCTGATATTTGAAAGCGAGCCATGCTCTCGAATCGAAACTGGCCAGCGGCAGCACGATCCCCTTGATGACGACCGGCACGTAACGGCGCTGCAGGCTCCTGCTCTGCGCCGGCAGCTGGACCGCCGCGGCGAGGAGCAGCAAAGCGGTGATCACTCTTTTCATCACATCTCTCCACTGATGGCGAACATAAAGCTGCGGATCTCCCCGAGCACTCGCTCGGAGGTAGTATAATTATAGTTGAGAGCGTTGCGCACAATGAACTGAAAATCCCAGTTCTGCACGCGCCAGCCGAGGCGCACATCCCAGATTTTGGCCGGCACCCTCTCGTCGAGGGGATAAACCGCCACCTTCTCGACGCGGCCGACGTAGCGGTAATCGGCCCCGGCGGTGAAACGGCCGAGCTGCAGATTGGGCGAAATCGAGGCGATGAAGCGCGGCCGGTAGAGCAGCGGCCCGCCCGACTGCTTGTCACGCGGATCCATCCAGGTGGCCGAAGCCTGGAGGGTGATCCGGTCCCGCCAGAAACGGGTGCGCAGTTCGGTCTCGATCCCCTGAATATAGGCGACCGGATAGTTGACAAACTGGGCGGCCAGCTGGGAGGCGAGCAGAGTCGGCTCGATCAGATTGGCGTAGCGGTTGAAAAAGTAGGTCGCCTCGAGGTAGACGCGCTCATCGATGGTCTGGCGAACTCCGATGTCGAAGAGAATGGAGCGCTCCGGCTCCAGATCGGGATTGGGCAGGGCTTTGAAATCCTTCGAGCCGGCGGTGATGAAGCGTTCGACCACGGTGGCGGCGCGGAAGCCGCGGCCGAAGGAGCCGTGGAGGATGGTTCCATAGGCGGGCTGATAGCTGAAGCCGATTTTGGGGCTGACCTGATATTCGAGGGAATCGCCCACCAGCTGATAAGTGTCCCAGCGCAAGCCGGCGTTGAGATGGAGTAGATTCGAGACCTTCCAGATCTCCTGGAAGTAGGGCGAGATGCCGTTGGCGTTGCGCACGCCGTAGTATTCGGACTCGACAGTGTCGAATTTATAATCCAGGCCCATCGACAGGCTGTGAGCGGGCGAGGGCTGCCAGCTCAGTTGTCCCTCTCCGCTGACCCCGATGGCGGGCGTGAAGGCGCTGGTGATGTTGAAGGGGACGCCCACCAGCTGCTGGTTGAAGGAGAGGCGCGCCTTGCCCGAGAGCCGGGGAGAAAAAAGCTGGCTGTAGACCAGATAACCGACATAGCCGTTGATGCTGTAGCTGTCACCGCGGTCGGTCGCGGGCACGTTGAGGGCCCGGTTCTGCTCCAGCCACTGGATGAAGATATCGCGCTCCTCATGACTCCAGGTCGAAAAGAGCGAGAGCGAGGCGTTGTTGGGCAGCTGCCAGACCCCCTTGCCGGTAAGATACCAGCGTTCGAAACGGCCGTTCTCGCGGTCGCCGGTGGAGGCATGACGGGAAAGCGCCAGACGCAGCCCGACCGGTCCAATGCTCCTGGAGGCGCTGATGTCGGTACGGTGGAAATGGAGGGTCTCACCGGTCCATTTCCACTCCGGTACCGAAGGCTGATCGTAAAGCCCTGAGGCCTGCCGCA
>JAKQKF010000541.1 GCA_029560815.1 bacterium | reverse complement strand
ACTCTTACCGCCACGGCAGATACCTCCTCACACAGATCAACACCTGCTGCATTTTCTACCGCAACTATTATATCAATATTTGTGCCAAAATGCAAAAGGAAATTTTCGTAAAAAAAACAAGTATTCAGGGAAAGGGGCTCCGGCGGCAAGTGGACCGGAGGTTGCATTTTGCAATGCCGTGTTGCGACTGAGCTGGAAAATAAAATATAACCACATTATATATATAAAAATAGGTATTGATTGTAAATTGCAAGGCCGCCTACAAGCGGTACTTTTTTCGTTTACGCCACAGCGTCGCCGGATCGATGCCGAGGATGCGCGCCGCCTCGTCATAGTCCTCGGCGTGCTCGAGAACCTGGATGATGTGGCGTTTTTCCACCTCCTCCAGGGTGAGGGTGAAACCGGGGTTCTCCGAGAGGCGCCGGACCTCTTCGGGCAGATGGGAGAGTTCGATCGTCCCTCCCTCGGCCAGCAGCACCGCCCGTTCCATCACGTTCTCCAGCTCGCGGACGTTGCCGAACCAGCGGCAGAGGCGCAGGGCTTTCATCGCCTCGAGCGAGATTTCGGGCGGATTCTCCCTGGCGAACTTGACGATAAAATGGTGCACCAGCAGAGGGATATCCTCCGGCCGCTGACGGAGGGCGGTCGCCTTGAGGCGTACGGCGTTGAGGCGGTAAAAGAGGTCGTCGCGGAAAGAGCCCTCGCGCAGAGCCTCGTCGAGGTCGCGGTTGGTGGCGGCGATGATGCGTACATCCACCTTGCGGGTTGCGCTCTCCCCGACCCGCTCGAACTCCTTGCTCTGGATGACGCGCAGGAGTTTGGCCTGGATGGAGGGGGAGATCTCCGCCACTTCATCGAGAAAAATAGTGCCGCCGTCGGCGATCTCGAAGCGCCCCTGCCGGTCGCGGGTTGCACCGGTAAAAGCCCCCTTGATGTGACCGAAGAGCTCGCTCTCGAGCAGCTCTTCGGGCAGGGCCGCGCAGTTGATCTTGACGAAGGGTTTGTCCGCGCGGGCGCTGTGGTTGTGAATAAAGTGGGCGATCAGTTCCTTGCCGGTGCCGCTCTCCCCTTCGATCAGGATGCTGATATTGCTGTCCGCGACGCGGCCGGCCAGCTCGAGGAGGGCGAGCATCTCCTGGTTGCGGGTGATGAACTCCCCGGTATCGGGCTGCTGGATGACCTGTTCGCGCAGATCGCGCACGGCGCTGGTGAGCTGATGGTGTTCCCAGGCCTTCTGGGCGGTGATTTGCAGCTCCTTGACGTCAAAGGGCTTTTGCAGGTAGTGGTAGGCCCCTTTCTTGACCGCCTCGATCGCGCTGTCGATGGAGCCATGCGCCGTGATGATCACCACGGTCAGATCCGGATCGAGTCCGTGCAGGCGCTCGAGCATCTCCAGGCCGTCGTAGGGCTGCATGCGCAGGTCGACGAAGGCCAGGTTGAATCTCTCCCGCCGGGCGATCTCGAGGGCTTCCTGGGGCCGCGGCGTGAGGGTGGCGGAAAAACCGATCGATTCCAGACAGATGCCGATGGTCTTGAGAATGTGCAGCTCGTCATCGACGACCAGGACCCGCACTGCCGCCGGCGTGCTCATAGGCTCCTCGTCAAGGGAAGTGTGAAGTAAAAGGTGCTGCCCTGGCCGGGCTCGCTCTCCACCCAGATGCGTCCGCCGTGGGCGTGCACAACCTGTCTGGCGATGGCGAGGCCGAGGCCGACGCTGCCGGGGGTGGTTTCGCTTTCTTTCCTGACCTGGACGAATTTTTCAAAGATGGATGCCTGTGCTTCCAAGGGGATGCCGGAACCGTTGTCCGCCACCGCGACCCGGATCTCCTCCGGCTCCGCCGCGGCGCTGATCCTGACCTCGCCGCCCGCCGGGGTGTGGCGCAGGGCGTTGCTGAGCAGATTGGTGAAGACGTAGCTCAGCTGCTGGGGATCGCCCAGAAATGCCGGCATCCCCTCCACTTCGCTGGTGAGGCGGATCTCTTTGTTCCGGAACGGCAGGCGCAGGGGGCCGATGGCCTCCTGCACGATCTTGGCGAGGTTGAGGGGCACCATCTTCATCTGGTGGTGGCCGGTTTCAAGTCGTGAGAGGTCGAGAAGCTCGCGCACCAGTTTGGTGAGCCGGCCGCAATCCTCCTTGGCGTTGGTCAGCAGCTCGGCCTGCTGTGCCGAGACCGGGCCGAGGAGCTGCTGGCTGAGGATATCGATGGTCATATTGATCGAGGTCAGCGGAGTCCGGAATTCGTGGGAGACGGTGGCGATGAACTCGGTTTTGAGCCGTTCGAGATCCTTGAAGCGGGTGACGTCCTCAAAAAGGGTTACGATGCCCTGGTTCTGTCCTGTTTCGTCGACGATGATGGTCTGACGGGGCCGGTAGTAGATGGTATTCTTGCCGTTCTCGAGTTTGAGCAGAAAGTCGCTGTGCGCGGTTTCGCGCAGCTGCTCCTCGCTGGCCAGGAGCAGGCGGCGCAGCCTGGTGTCGGCGACCACCTCCTCGACCGGTCTGCCCTCCATCCCGGTAGCCGGGTTGCCGAGCATCTGCGCGGCGGTGAGGTTCATAAGCACCACCTTGTGCTCCGCATCGGTGACGATAAGGGGCTCATCGATGCTGGTGACGATGGTCTCGGATTTGTTTTTTTCCGCGATCAGCTGGTGGATGTCCATCTCTTCGTAGGTGCGCAGGCGTTCGGTCATCTTGTTGAATTCGCTCGAAAGCTCGGCGAATTCATCGTTGGTGGTGATGTCGATCTTTTGGTTGAGCTGGCCGCGGCTGATGAGGCGGATGGTGCGCGCCAGGGTCGAAGCCGGCCTGATGACGTTGCGGGAGACCTGGGCGTTGGACCAGAAGGCGAAAAAGATGGAGATCAGGGCGGCGACAGCGATGAGGATCATGCTGCGATTCATGGCATCGCGCGCCAGCTCAACGGCGCTGGTGGTCAGGGCCTGGGTGACTTCGATGAGGCGGAGGCATTGCCCGCGCAGCCGCTGTTCCACGGGCACGATGCTCTCCATGTGGAAGGGGCGGGCGAGGGGGCTGTTCTGTTTGCACAGGGTGTAAAAGGCCTCGGAATTGGTCAGGTAGGCCTTGTAGGTATAGATCATGCTGTCCAGGATCGCCTTGTCGGGCTGGGGCAGATCGGCGGCGAGGGCGCGCTGGTACCAGTTGAGGAAGCGGTCGCGGCTGCGCTGGTAGCTGATGTAGGCGAGATCCACATCACCGCGCAGCATGAGGATCTGGTCCTGGATCTGTTCGTCCAGGGCCTTGAGCATGCGCTGGCTGGCGATCGCCGTGGGGGTGTGCTTTTCCAGGATTGGCGTGATGGTCCGGTTCATGCGGAAAAAGCTGACAAAAGCGACGATGCTGAGCGCGACGATGATGGCTACCAGAGTGTAGTAGCCGGCGCCTATTTTAAATCGCAGGCTGGGCATGATTGGGCAATATACCTGTTTTTAGCCGGTTAATCAAGAGATAACTGCGCCTTGGCGTGTTTAAAAAGTCCTTGACAATAAGTTCTATATTTTGTAAAATGGTTATAAATTTTTGGAAGCGCTTCCTGATACGGCCCCTGCCCCGGGACCGCAGAGGGGAGGGGTTCCCGAGGAGCGCAGGGAGCAACCGGCCGGAGAGCGGTTTGGCAGCAACCATCTACGATGTGGCTAAAAGAGCTGGTGTGGGGATCGGCACGGTCTCCCGGGCGATCAACAACAGCCCCCACATCAACGCACGCACCAAAGCCCGCATCCTCGATATCGCTGATGAACTCCACTACCAACCCCACGCCCTCGCGCAAAGCCTCGCCCGCAAAAAAACCAACACCATCGCCAGCGTCGTCCCCTTCTTCACCAACTATTTCTATGTCGAACTCCTCAAGAGCGTCCAGCGCGCCCTTTCCCTCTCCAATTATGATCTGATCCTCTTCAGCGTCGACCGCATGAACCGCCGCGACCGCACCATCGACCGTGTTTTAAGCGAACGCCGCTGCGACGGGGTGCTGATCATCTCTCTTGGTGTCATGGAGGGCTATGCGGAGAAATTTATCGCCGCCCATCTGCCGGTGGTCCTCATCGACCATATGCATGTCGATCTCGACTCGGTCGAGATTGCGAACCGGGCGGGGGCTTTCGCCGCCACCAGCCATCTCATCGGGCTGGGGCACCGCCGTATCGGCATGATCAACGGGCATCTCTCCAGCTACCCGGCAAAACTGCGCTTTGAGGGATTCCAGCAGGCTCTCCGGAGCCATGATCTGGGCTTCGACGAGCGCGACCTGGTCGTCTGTGACGCCAAGGCCGGGGAGCACGGTTTTAACGAGGCGGCCGGCTATGCGGCGATGCAGCGTCTCATCGCCCAGAACAAGAGCCTGCCCACCGCCCTGTTTGTCGCCAGCGACGTCCAGAGCCTCGGCGTGATGTGCGCCGCCAAGGAGGCCGGGGTGCGTATCCCCCACGACCTGGCCCTGGTGGGCTTTGACGACATCGAATTCGCCAAGTTCGTCGGCCTTACCACCATGCGCCAGCCCATCGCCGCGATGGGGCGCATGGCCGTCACCCGTCTGCTTGAACGGATCGAGGGGACGCAGAACGGCGATTTCCATCACGAACTCGAAGCCGAACTCATCGTTCGCGAGAGCTGCGGCTCCCGGCAGGCCTTTCATGTCCGGACAGAATCTGAAACTGTACAACAGCAAGCGTGAAATCCACTATCCCTAATTAGCTGCAAAGGAAAACCATGATGAACAAGCCGCTGCAAACTTCCCTGACCTGGCTCGCGGTCTTTGCTCTGCTTCTTCCCCTTCTGGCCTTTGCCGGCACCACCGGCAAGATCGTCGGCAAGGTGAAGGACGACAGGACCGGCGAGACCCTGCCCGGCGTCAATGTGGTGCTGGAAGGCACCATGCTCGGCGCGGTCACCGACTATGATGGCGATCTGATGATCATCAACGTCCCCCCGGGCACCTACACCATGCAGGTCAAAATGATCGGCTATCAAGCCAAATCCGTCTCCAACGTCAAGGTCTCGGTCGACATGACCACCACCATCAACGTCAGCCTCAGCCAGACCGTGGTCGATGTCGGCGAGCAGGTGACGGTTGTTGCCGACCGTCCCATCGTGCAGAAAGACAAGACCTCCTCGATGGCCGCGGTCAGCGCCGATGAGATCACCGCCATGCCGGTCCAGGAAGTGGCCGATGTGCTCGAACTGCAGGCCGGTCTGGTGCGCGACGGCGTGGGTGGTATTCACGTCCGCGGCGGCCGCTCCGGCGAAGTCGCCTACTGGGTTGACGGCATCGCCGCCACCGACGGCTACTCCGGCAATATGGGCGTGCAGATCGAGAACTCGTCGGTCCAGGAACTGCAGGTCATCAGCGGCACCTTCAATGCCGAATACGGCCAGGCGATGTCGGCCGTGGTCAATATCGTCACCAAGGAAGGCGGAGAAAAGCTGCACGGCGAGTTCTCCAGCTATGTCGGCGATTACCTCAGCTACGACGATGACACCTACTGGGTGCTGGAGCCCAACTCGGATGAGATTTCGGCCATCCGTTCGCCCCAGGAGGGCAGCTACAGCAAGACCAATGCCCTGCGCAGCTTCAACCCGATCTACAATGTGCAGGGAAGCCTCAGCGGCCCGCTGCTCAAGGACAAGCTGACCTTCTTCGTCACCGGCCGCTATTTCAGCAATGACGGCTATCTCTACGGCAAGCGCTGGTTCA
Source organism: bacterium (assembly GCA_029560815.1). Next base: position 21,801 of record JAKQKF010000541.1, on the reverse strand, counting down.
CGCCGCAGGGGCTCAAGGGAGACGGCGAGCTGGTCTCGATGAATCCCTTCGCCAAATTCACCGGTCAGGGCAAACTGGCCTACCGGCTCAGCGGCAACATGAAGCTGACCTATGCCCTGATGGGCAACCAGAACAACTTCCGGTGGTATGACAGCTATTACAAATACAATCCCGATGCGAACTACCGGCGCTTTGAAAACGCCCTCAACAATACGCTGACCTTCACCCACACCGTCAGCATGCGCACCTTTTACGAGGTCAAGTATACCCACTCTTCGACCGACTATAAGCACTATCTCTACGAAGATCCCTACAACTCGGTCTCCTATATCGCCGACACCACCTTCGCCGAAGACGGGACCACCTCGATCAGCTATCGCATCGGCAAGGATGCCGAGGGCTATGTTCATGGCGACTCGCTGACAGCGCCCTCCAACTGGAGCTTTTCCGATGCCGGCACGCAGCTGCAGCATTTCAAGCGCAACACCACCTATGATGTCGCCAAGTTCGATATTACCAGTCAGATCACCAAGAACCATCAGATCAAGGCCGGTCTTGAGGGCCGCTTCAACAACCTGACCCTTGATGAATTCTATATCATCCCGGCGCAAGAGGGCAACGAGCAGATTGTGCCTTTCCGCCCCTCCATCCCCGACCGCAGAACGCCGGATCACAACGGCTACTCGCAAAAGCCGGTCGAGTTCTCGCTCTATGCCCAGGACAAAATGGAATTCAACGATATGATCGTCAATTTCGGCCTGCGCTTCGACTATTTCAATTCGCGCGGCAAGGTGCTGGCCGATCCCATGGATCCCAATATCTACGATCCCTTCGATCCCTACAACAAGTACAAGAACTATACGCCTGACACCCCCGAGTCGGAGCTGGTCCAGTATACTGTGGCTGAACGCCAGGCTTTCTGGTACAAGGATGCCACGGCCAAAATGGCCCTCAGTCCGCGCTTCGGCATCGCCTATCCGATCACCGATCGCGGCGTCATCCACTTCTCCTACGGCCATTTCTTCCAGATCCCGACTTTCCGCCAGCTCTATGGCGCCAACGACGGCACCGACACCTCCAATCCGGATCTCGAAGTGACGACCACCTCGGGCAACTCCACCTTTCTCAGCAATGCGGACCTCAAGCCCCAGCGCACAGTGCAGTACGAGATTGGCCTTTCCCAGCAGATCACCGCCGATCTGGGCGCTGAGTTGACCATGTTCTACCGCGACGTCCGCGACTGGGTGGGCGCCAGCTACTCCATCCCGACCTATCTGGCCAGCGTCGCCTACACCCAGTTCGAGAACAAGGATTATTCCAACGTCAAGGGTGTAACCCTGGCCCTGACCAAACGCTACTCCAGCTATTTCGAGGCCGGCCTCGACTACAGCTTTATGGTGGCCGAGGGGAGCGCCTCCGATCCCAAGGATTCATACAACGACCGCCTCAGCGACAAGGCCCCGCGCATACAGCTCACACCGCTGGGATGGGACCAGCGTCACACCATCAACGGCAATCTGAGCGTGGGCACCAGCACCTGGCGGGCCAGCCTGCTGGTCAAATACTGGACCGGCACCCCCTACACGCCGACCTTTCCTCCCGGGGTCTCCTCCGGCAGCAGCTCGTTCAGCGGCCTTGCGGAAAACAGCTCCCGCAAGCCGGCGATCAATTCCACCGACCTTCGTCTCTTCAAGACCTTCAGGCTCGGCAAGCAGAGTTTTTCGCTCTTCGCTTACATCTTTAATCTTTTCGATCAGCGCGCCGCCACCAACGTCTGGAGCGACAGCGGCAGTCCCAGGTACACCCTGCAGACCCGCAACGCCAGCTTTGATGCCAACCGCGTCAGCACTATCGAGGATAATGCCAACCATCCCGAATGGTATATCGAGCCCAGGCAGGTGCAGCTTGGCTTTTCGCTGGGTTTTTAACCGGCTTGGTGCAGGATGTTTTGAGAGCGAACTGAGCTAACATAAGGGACCATACAGCATGAAAAAAACAATCATATTGACGCTCATCACGGGACTTGTTCTGCTCGCCGCCGCAGCTTTCAGTCAGCCCAAGCCCCATGGCATGTTCAGTGAGGAACGCAAGGGCTTTCACAACGGCAACCGCATTCAGACCACCTATTACAATTCAGGTCTGATCGGCCGTGTCTCCGGCATCGAGGAGGATATCGCCGGCGAGTGGCCCAAGGGCTCCGGTCATCTTTATATCGGCGACCAGCTCATGATGGTGGGCGCCGAGATCGTCGACCGGGAGAAAAAACTGATCCACTCCGTCGTCACCCCGCGCGGCCCCAAGGTCGATCCCCGTATGGGCGACCGCTCCTCGGACTTTCTCACCTGGTACACCTGGGAGGCCCTGCCCGGTTACGCCGGCAAGGACACCAATGTGGTCGCGATGAGCCACATCCCCAAATCCTGGCCGGTCTACTGGCCCGACAAGGAAGCGATCGCCGATGATCCGGGCTGGCGCAACGACAGCTTTGATAACGACTCCAAGCGCGCCGCCTGGAACGGCTATTTCGGCAAGAACCAGTTCAGCGCCGACCAGGAAAGCTATTTCGTCATGGACGATTACAACGATGCGAAGTATAATTTCTATCCCGACTCCACCGATCTCTCCCGCCGCGGCCTCGGCCTGCAAGCCTCCTCGCGCGGTCTGCAGTGGGCCCAGGTGCTGGCCCAGGATGTGCTCTTTTTTATTTATGACATCACCAACATCGGCACCACCACCTACGACAAGGTCGTCTTCAGCATCATCTGCGGCTATATGGCCGGCGGCGATGGCGAGGATGATAACTGCACCTTCGACCGCTCGATCAACCTGACCTATACCTGGGACTATGACGGCATCGGCTCCGGCGGCTGGTCGCCGGTCGATATCGCCGGCTGCGCCTTCCTCGAAAGCCCCGGCAACTTCCGCGACGGCATCGACAACGACGGCGACGGCGCCATGGGCTCGGGCAAGACCATCACCGAGGAGATGTTCAAGCCGGCGCAGCTCGCCGCCGGCCAGGATGTTGTGGTGATCTCCTACGGCAATAATTTTGAACGCAGTGTGCAAAAGATGCCGGCCGACTCGCTGGCGATCACCGGCCCCAAGGGCAACCGCATCGTCTTCCGGCCGGGACAGCAGGTCGAGGAGATCCGCTTCAACGGCGTCGATGACAACCTCAACGGCCTGATCGACGAGAACAACTATAACGAGATCGAGATCACCACCGGTGTCACCCAGAAAAGCTATGTCTATGTTGGCCTGAAATATGTCGATTATATCACCGGCGAGGGGATGGACAACAAGCTTATCGACGAGCGCCGCGATGACGGCATCGACAACGACGGCGACTGGAATCCGATCACCGACGATGTCGGCCTCGACGGCCAGTTCAACACCATGGATTTCGGCGAGGGCGACGGCCTGCCCACCTCCGGCGCCAACACCAGCGCCCCGGGCGAACCCCACGTCGACAAGACCGACGTCAGCGAATCGGACCAGCTCGGCCTGACCAGCTTTTATTTCTTCTATCCCTTCAACAAGTTCGGTCTTAAAGAGGACGAGAAGCTCTGGACCTACTCGACCCCCGGCTCTTTTGTCAATGGCGTCGGCAACAACGTTGACGGCGACTGGATCTATGCCTCCGGTTACTTCCCGCTCAAACCGGGCGAGACCGAGCGCATCTCCACCGCCATCATCTATTCGGCCTGGGTGCCGGGCGATCCGCGCAGCGGCATCGTCGCCAAGAAAGCGACCGCCCAGTTCATCTATGACGAAAACTACAATTTCGCCAAGGCCCCCAATCCTCCCAAGGTCTGGGCTTCGGTCGGTGACCGCGAGGTCACTCTCTATTGGGACGATTCGGCGGAATTCTCCTATGACGCGGTCAGCGGCTACGATTTCGAAGGCTACCGCATCTACCGCGCTTCCGATCCCGGCTTTGAAGACGCCAAACCGGTCACCGACTATCTCGGCAGCCGGCTGATGTCCGTGCCGCTGGCGCAGTACGACCGCAAGAATGGCATCTCCGGATTTTATGCCGAGAGCTATCCGGGTACCGGCGTGGAGTTTTACCTTGGCAATGATACGGGGCTCGCTCATTCTTTCCGCGACACCACGGTCGTCAACGGCTATACCTACTATTACGCAGTCACAGCGTACGATCGCGGCGATCAGATCAACGGCTTCAACCCGGTCGAGTGCCCGATTGATATCAGCATCGATGCCGCCGGCAACGTCTCGCTCGGCTCCAATGTGGTGGCGGTCGTCGCCGCGGCCAGGGCGGCGGGCTATCAGTCACGCGAGAAGATGATCCCGCTCGAGAAAGAGGCGGGTACCGTCGGCACCGGCTCGGTTCTGGCCGAGATCGTGGATGAAAAGATGATTCCGGACGGCCACGATATTCTTGTCCGCTTTACCGATACCGCCTCGGACGGGGTTGATAATGATAACGACTGGGATGTGGCCTTGCATGACCTCGGCGCCGATGGCATCGCCGGAACCGGCGATGCCGGTGAGGGGGATGGCGTGCCGACCATCGGTGAGCCCAATCTCGATAACAACGATCTCCAGGAATGGGTGCCGATGACGACGGGCTACAGCATTTTCGACGTCACCAATCCGGCCGATCCGTTCACTCTGGTGGAAACCTCTTTCATCCAGCTCGCCGAAGGCCAGGCGATTCCCGACACCGTGGTCGACACCAGCGGCGACATCGACGGCGGGCGCGATTTCTTCTATGGCATGCGTCTCAATATCGAGAACGCAAACCGGGTTGAGAAGATCATCGAAAAGTCGAACTGGAACGTTATTCGCACCACCGCTCCGATGAATTACGCCTACGTTTTCAACAAATTCTCCTTCGCGGGCTATTATGAGGTCGGCGTGGAGTATCCCGTCAATCTCGCCGTCGTCGCTCTGGATGATATCAGCGGAGAGTCTTCGCCTCTGACCATTCACCGCAGGAACCCCAACGGCACGATGGGCGCGGCCTATCCTATCCCCGGGGTGAAGACCAACTTCAAGGTGGTCGATATGGACACCCGGACGGAGATCCCCTACGCATTCCTGGATTACGCTATCCGTCCTTCCTTCATCGAGCCGGGCCAGCTCTCCAATTTCGACCGCATCATCTTTTACGAAACGGTCGGCGCGGAGACCAAAGTCACCTGGAGCCTCTACTTTGCCGGCAACGACACCAGCAGCTATCACCCAAAGGCGGGCGATACCCTGCGTGTCGTCACCACCAGGCCTTTCGGCAGCCGCGACTCCTTCAGCTTCACCACCAGCGCGGCGCAGGTCGATGAGGCCCAGGCCGCGGCGGAACTGAAAAATATCAAGGTGGTTCCCAATCCCTACGTCGCCTCCGCGGGCTGGGAACCGGTCAATCCCTACGCCACCGGGCGCGGCTCACGCGAGCTGCACTTCACCCATCTGCCGATGAAGTGTACTATCCGCATCTATACCGTGCAGGGCGAGCTGATCTCCACCCTTGAACATAATGCCTCATTCTACAACAGCCAGGCCAAATGGAACATGCTCACCAAGGATAATCTTGATATCGCCTACGGTGTCTATGTCTACCATGTCGACGCCGGCGAGTTGGGCAGCCATGTGGGCAAATTTGCAGTGATCAAGTAGAACGATGAGAGCTTCCGGGCGGACTCCTCCCGGAAGCGTCATGGAACGCAATTATGCAGAGGTTTCTATGAAAAAAATGATCATTACCGGTCTCATTGGGCTCGCCCTGGTCACTGCGGGTTTTGCGCAAAATGTCACCAAGGTGGGCACCACGGCCGCACCCTTTCTCAATGTCGGCCTGGGGGCGCGCGCGATCGCCATGGGCGGCGCCTATGTCTCCATGGTCAACGACGCCACTGCCCTCTACTGGAATCCGGCGGGAATCGCCACCATGCAGGGGAGCGAGGCGGTCTTTAACCATTCCGAATGGATCGCCGATATCAACTTTGACTTCGCCGGCGTCGCTCTCAATCTCGGCAACATCGGCTCCTTCGGCCTCTTCGGCAACTTTATGACCATCGGCGAGATGGATGTCACAACCGAGCTCTATCCCGACGGGACCGGCCAGCGCTTCAATTCCGGCTCCTATACCATGGGCGTCACCTATGCCCGCTCGCTGACCGACCGCTTCGCCATCGGCGCCAATGTCAAGTATGTCCATGAGTACATCATGAACAGCGGTGCCAACGGCATCGCCATCGATATCGGGACAGTCTTCACCACCCAGTTCCGCGGCCTCCGTCTTGGCGCTGCCATCACCAACTTCGGCACCAAGATGCGCATGACCGGCCGGGATCTGCTCGTCCAGCACGATACCGATCCCCTGCGCGAAGGCAACAATGACAAGATCAACGCCAGTATGGCCACCGACTCGTATGAAATGCCCCTCTATCTGCGCGTCGGTATGTCCTACAATGTGCTGCAGGATACAAAAAAACATGCCCTCTGGGTGGCCGTCGATGCCGTGCATCCCAGCGACAACGTCGAGATGGTCAACCTCGGCGCCGAATATGCCTTCGATAACATGTTTTTCCTGCGCGGCGGCTATGCCTCGCTCTTTGCCAAGGACGCCGAACAGGGGCTGACTCTGGGGGCGGGCCTGCGCTACGGCTTTGCCGGCAACATGGCGCTCAAGGTTGATTACGCCTATGAAGCCTTCGGCCGCTTCGATTATATCCAGAAATTCACCCTCGGCATCGGTTTCTGACTCTGCTCCCGACAGCCCGGCCGCCTCATCGGGGCCGGGCCCTGCCGGGGTTGTCTCCGCACCAAGGGGAGAGAGCCGACCGCTTTCTCCCCTTTTGCCTTTTCGATGGACCTTTCTCGCGGTAAAAATGGTCGCTTATGAAAAAAGCCCTCATTCTCATCACTTTACTGCTCGCCTGTGATTTCAGGCTCCTGGACGACCAGACCGCTGCTCTGGTCAACAAGGAGCCCATTTCGCTGGAAGAGGTGCGCAACAACATCCACTTTATGACCCTCTACGCGCGCAATCTCAAGGGGCGGGAACTGGTCGATGCCCACCTCGACCTGCTCATCGAGAAAAAGCTCTTCGCCCAGGAGGGGAGACGACTCGGCTTTGAACAGACCCCGCTGGTCCGTCAGGTCACCGACTGGGCGGAGAGGGACCAGATGATCAAGGCGCTCTACCGGGACGAGGTCTACAACAAGGCCAGGCCGACGGAGGAGGAGGTTCGAGCGGCCTTTTTCCGCGGCCGCGAACAGGTGCAGGTGCGTCATCTTTTCGCCCGTTCCGAGGTGGAAGCCCTGCGCCTCAAGGAGGAGCTCGACCGGGGTGTTCCCTTTGCAGCTCTGGCTGCCCGCACCTTCCGCGATTCCACCCTCGCCCGCAGCGGGGGAGATCTCGGTTTCGTCGGCTATGATGACATTGATGAAAAACTGGCCGAGGTCGCCTTCGCCCTGCCCAAGGGAGAGATCTCGCCCCCGGTGCGGAGCCGCTACGGCTGGCATATCCTGCGTGTGGAGAACCGGCGCCAGCAGATCTTTAACAGCGAAGCGGAGTATGGCCAGAAGCGCGAAGCTGTCGCTGCCGACCTGACCCGCGCCATGCAGAAAAAGATGGCGGGCGCCTATGTCGACCGCATGATGAGCGCCCTGGATGTCCGTATGATCAACGCCACTTTCAATACCCTCGCCTCCCGGGTCCGTGAAACCGTCCTCAACGCCGGCCGGATGATCCCCGACTACCAGCCCATGCTCGGCGGCACCGAACTGCTGCAGGTCAATGACGGCGTCAGCGGCCACGGCAAGGAGGTACTGGTGATCTGGAAGGGGGGGCAGATGACTTTGGGCGACTTTATGAAACAGGTGGAGTCGCTCCCGGTCAGCGAACGTCCGCGGATTGACACTCCGGGCCATCTGCGTTTCGATATCGGCAAGCTGGTAATGCGCGAGCTGCTGCTGAAAGAGGCCAAACAACGGAATCTCGACAAGGATCCGATGGTGCAGGAGGGGGTGCGCAAATGGCGGGAAGAGTACCTTTTCGCCACCCTCTGGCAGCGCGTGCGGGACACGATTACAGTAAGCAGCGCCGAGGAGGAGGCCTATTTCGCCGCGCACCAGGGCCGTTATCGCGAATTTCTGCAGAACCGGCCCCAAGGCGTGCTTCCGCCCGACTCGCTCGGCGCTGTACCCGGTCTGCAGAACCAGGTGCGCGAGGAGCTTTTAGGCGAAAAGACGGACCAGGTCTATAAAAATATGGCTGCGGATCTGCTCGGCAGAGCCAAAATCCGCCGCAATGAAGAGATGCTGGCGGCCCTGGCGCAGGAATTCTCCCGGGGCGGTCAACGCATTGATATGATGGGGCTGCCGAATAAATAAATACAGATCGAGGTAGAACAGATGTCCAAACTCTCCATCCTCCACGAATTCTGGCTTTTCATGCGCGAACGCAAAAAATGGTGGCTGGGCCCCATCATCCTCTTTCTTGTCCTGCTCGGGCTGCTGATCGTCTTCGCCGAGGGGTCCGCTTTGGCGCCTTTTATCTATACTCTTTTCTGACCGGCGTTTCGTGACCAGGCATGACCGGAACAAGCGCCGCAGCGCCTCCCCGCCCGCGGCGGCGGCCCCTTCGCGCCTTCGCGCGGGACTCTTTTGGACCGTCCTGATCCTGATCCCGCTCCTCTTTTTCCTTCTGCTCGAAGGGGGGCTGCGGCTCTTCCGCTACGGCGGGAACGACGCCCTGGTGCTTCTGCGTGAGGATTACGGCGAGCGTTACTACCAGATCAATCGCCGGGTGGCGCAGCGCTATTTCAGCAGTGACGAGGTCAATGTTCCGGACGCGCGCGGGGAGGCGTTCGCCTACCAAAAAACCGCCACCACCTTTCGCATCTTTTGTCTGGGCGGCTCCACCACTGCCGGCTGGCCCTACCAGCACAACGCCGGCTTTCCCAGTCAGCTGCAGGCGCGGCTGAGTCTGCTCTTTCCGCACCTCAATTTCGAGGTGATCAACGTCGGTATCTCGGCGATCAACAGCTATTCGGTCCTCGATTTCACCGGTGAGCTGCTTCGCTACCAGCCTGATCTTTTTCTCATCTACATGGGTCACAACGAATTCTACGGCGCCCTTGGCGCCGGCAGCACCCGGGGCATAGGCCTCAGCCGCCCCTTCATCAAGGCCTATATGCGGCTCGAGCGTCTCAGGCTGCTCCGGCTGATGCGGGATGGGGCCTCCCTGCTGCGCCGCAAGCCGGCGGCGGCCGGCGGGCACGAGACCCTGATGGAGAACATGGCCGGCGACAAGATGATCCTGCCCGAGAGCCCCAGGTACCGCCGCGCGCGGGCCGATTTTTCCGCCAATCTCGGCGAAATCCTGGCCGCGATCAGGAAAAAAGAGGTGCCGGTGCTGGTGAGCACCCTGGTCAGCAACATCGCCGACCAGCCCCCCTTTGAGTCTCCTTTCTCTCCCGGCTTCAGCGGGCAGGCGGAGTGGCGCGCTCTGGAGGAGCAGGGTGACCGGGCTGCTGCCGCCGGTGAGCATGCCGCCGCTCTCGGATTTTACCGGCGGGCCGCAGCGCTCGATTCCCTGCCGGCGCTCCTCGCCTTCAAGATGGGCCAGTGCCAGCGCGCGCTGGGGGACTCGCTCAGCGCCCGCCGGCTGCTCGAGCGCGCCCGCGACCTGGACGGCTTGCGCTTCCGCGCCAGCGGGGAATTCAATCAGATCATCCGCAGCGTCTGCGCCGAAAAGGGTGCGCCCGTGGTCGAGACCGAGAACCATTTCATCAACGCCTCTCCCGGCGGCCTGGTCGGCCATTCCCTCATGCATGACCATCTCCATCCCAACGCCCCGGGCTATCTGCTCATGGCGGACGCCTTTTGCCGCGGTATGGCCGGTGCGAATCTGTTGGCCATGGCCTCCCAGTGGCCCTGGGAGCGCGACCTCCCGGCGGAGCAGCTTCTCGAGGAGGCCGCCATCACCCCGCTGGAGGAGGAGATCGCCTGTCAGCGCATCCGTGCCCTCACCAGCCGTTATCCCTTCCGGGAGCCGCGCCTGCTGCAGGCGGTCGCCGAGCCGGAATATGAAAAAGTTCTGCAGGGTGCGGTGCAGATGCTCTTTCAGCGCAAATGGAGCTGGAATGAAGCCCATTACCGCGTCGCTGACTGGCTGGCGGAACGGGGGCGGCACGCCGAGGCGGCGCAGGAGTACCGCGCGGTCATCCGCGTGGTGCCGGGCAACTATTATCCTTATCTCTTTCTGGCCAATATGTATGCCCTGCAGGGCAGGGGGGAGGAGGAGGAGCAGACGCTTCTTCAGGCTGCAGCCCTGAGCCCGAATCTCCCCTTTGCCTTCGCCAAGCTCGGCGTGCATTACATGAGCCGGGATGACGGGCGTAAAGCCCGGCCGGTGCTCGAGAGGGCCATCGCTCTGGCGGGCAACAGCCGGGATTTCACCTCAACCGACCGCTCCCGCGTCCACTACCTTTTGGGGGTGGCTCTGGCCCAGGAGGGCGATTATGCGGCCGCGAAGCGGGAGGCCGGGACTGCCCTGCAGCTGGCGCCGGGGGAGGCGCGGATCCTGAATCTTCTGCAGCAGCTGGCAGCAGTCATGCCATCATCATCGAACCCCTAACGCGAAGGGAGCACCAATGACTCCACTCGATTACGGCATCGTCATCGCCTATCTCGCCGGCGTCCTCATCATCGGCCTCTGGAGCGAACGGCGCGCCAAGCAGAATATCGACTCCTACTTTCTCGGCAACCGCACCCTGCCCTGGTGGGCGCTGGGGGCGTCGGGCATGGCCTCCAACCTCGACGTCAGCGGCACGATGATCAACACCGCCTTCATCTTCGCCCTCGGCGCCACCGGCTTTTTCATCGAGATCCGCGGCGGCGTCACCCTGATCATGGCTTTTCTGATGATCTTTATGGGCAAGTGGAACCGCCGCGCCGAGGTGATGACCATGGCCGAGTGGATGCACCTCCGCTTCGGCGACAAACGCGAGGGGGATGTCGCCCGCCTCATCGCCGCCATCTCCTCGATCATCATGACCATCGCCATGATCACCTACTTCGCGGTCGGATCGGGCAAATTCATTGCCGAATTCCTCGGCATCCCCGCCTTTTTGGGCCTCTCCCCCGAATTCTGGGCCGCAACCCTGATGATCGGTTTGGCGATGATCTACACCGTCGCCAGCGGACTCTATGGGGTGGTCTGGACCGATGTTTTTCAGGGCATTTTAATCTTCGGTGTCATCATTTATATCTGCTACATGTCTGTCACCCAGTTCATCCTGCCTGACGCCTTTTCGGTCTCGCTGCCGATGCGCGACGGCTCTTTTCAGGCCTTCGCCACCACGCGCGAGGCATGGACCAGCGTCCTGCCGCCCTGGAAGCTCAACCTGCCGGCGGATAGTATGTATTCGATCTACAACCTGTTCGGCATCGCCATCCTTTTCTATCTCTTCAAGGTCACTCTTGAGGGCAGCGGCGGCACCGGCGGCTACATGCTGCAGCGCTACATGGCGGCCAAAAACGACCGCGAGTGCGGCCTGCTCTCTCTCTTCTGGACCTTTCTGCTCTCTTTCCGCTGGCCCTTCATCGCCGCCATCGCCATGATGGGGGTCAGCTACGGGGTCACCCATCAGGGCATCAGCGATCCGGAGCGGGTGCTGCCGATCGTCATCAGCCAGATGGTGCCGATGGGCATCAAGGGCTTGCTCGTCGCCGGGCTCATGGCCGCGGCGATGTCGACCTTTGATTCGACGGTCAACGCCGGCGCCGCCTACTGGGTGAAGGACATCTACCAGGCCTATCTCAAACCGGGGGCCACGCCGCGCCAGCTGGTACTGCAGAGCCGCTGGGCATCGATCCTGATCGTCCTGGCCGGTCTCTTTTTCGCCATTTTTATCAAGAATATCAACGAGATCTGGGGCTGGATCACCATGAGCATAGGAGCTGGCATGCTCATTCCGATGCTGGCGCGCTGGTACTGGTGGCGCATGAACGGCTACGGCTTCGCCTGGGGTATCGTCGCCGGCATGGCCGCGGCCGTCATCCAGAAGCTGTTTTTCCCGGGCTGGCCGGAATATTTCTCTTTCATTTTTGCCGCCGGCATCTCCCTGGTCGGCGTCATTCTCGGCACCTATCTGACCAGGCCGACGGAGAAGCGGTATCTGGAGAATTTCTACAAAAAGACGCGGCCGTTCGGTTTCTGGGGCCCCATCCGCAGCATCCTGCCCGCGCAGGTGCTGGCGAAGGTCAATTCCGAGAATCGCCGCGACATCATCGCCACCTTTTTCGCCGTGCCCTGGCAGATCGTACTTTTTCTCACCATGATGATGGTCGTCATGCAGCGCTGGGACAACTTTACCTGGCTTGTGGCCCTGCTGGCCCTGCTCTCGGTGGGCCTCTATTTCACCTGGTTCCGCCATCTTTCCACCGAAGTGAAAGTGGATGAGAAATGAGCCCCTTCCGGCACAAAAATGGGCGGCTGCTTGCAGCCGCCCTGCTGCTCCTGATCGCACTGGGTCTGCTCGCCGGCTGCGCTTCCGATCGCGATAACCGCATCCTGGTCTGGCACTCGATGCGTCCGATCGAGAGCGATATTTTGCGCCAGGCTCTGGCTGATTTCGCCCGGCGCTATCCGGAATACGTTTTCGATGAGCTTTTTTATGCTCCGGAGACCGCCCGTACCAATTTTATCATCTCCGCCCTGGGCGGCAGCGGCCCGGCCCTCTTCTGGGGGGCCAATGACAATATCGGCCCCCTGGTGGAACTCGGGGTGATCATGCCGCTGGAGGAGGTCTATTCCCGGGCCTTTCTCGACAGTTTTCTCGTCACCCCGCTGCCGGCCAATACCTGGATGGACGGCCATCTCTGGCAGATCGCCGACCGCGTCGGCAATCACCTCTGTCTGGTCTATAACAAAAAGCTGGTCGCCCGGCCCCCGCAGACCATGAACGAGCTGATCGCCTTCGGAAAAACCTATATGGCGGCGCATCAGGGGCAGCAGAACTATTATCCTCTGGTCTGGAACTACACCGAGCCCTTCTTCGCCGTCCCCTTCATTGGCGGTTATGGCGGCTGGGTGATGGACGAGAACAACCAGCCCACCCTCGATCAGCCCGCAGTAGTCAAGGCCGGACAGCTGATCTGGGAGCTGGCGCGGGTGCACAAAATCATCCCCCTGGAGTGCGACTACGAGATCGCCAATGCCCTGTTCAAAGACGGTTATGCGGCGATGATCATCAATGGCAGCTGGTCCTGGGCCACCTACCTCGAAAACGGCATCGACATCGGCATCGCGCGCATACCGAAAATAGACGAAACCGGATTGTGGCCCTCACCGGCCGTTTCTCCTCTCGGCTATTCTCTCAATGTCAACCTCGAGGGGAAGAAACTGGAAATCGCCCGGGAGCTGCTCGCCTGGCTCACCGCGGCGCCGCTGCAGCTCCGTTTTGCGGAGGTTTCGGGCGCCATCCCCTCGCGCGTCGAGGCCTTCAAGGCCCCTGAGGTCACCGGCAATCCACTGGTCAGCGCCGCGCTCGATCAGCTGCTGGTCGGGAGGATCATGCCCCCGGTCACGGAGATGCGCTGGATCTGGGATGCGATGCGGCCGAGCTACCAGGGGATCTTTACCGGCCGGGTCACACCGGAGCAGGCGGCCAGAGATATGCAGGCCCTGGCGCTGAAACTGATCAAGGAAAATCGGGAGTAATATGGCGGAGAGCGCCGGACAAGTCAAGGTGAACCGGCTGGCCTATTTATACACCATGCCGGCCTTTTTTCTCATGGGGCTGATGATCGTCTATCCTTTCATCTACAACGTCGTCATCTCCTTCTCGAACATGAACCTGACCCACTTTCGCGACTGGCACATCACCGGTCTGGGCAACTATCTCCAGGTGGTCACCGGCTCCTCCTTCTGGTATTTCTTCTTCAAGACGGTGCTCTGGACGGTTGTCAACGTCATCTTTCATGTCGGCATCGGAGTCGGCCTCGCTCTGCTCCTCAACAAGGATATCAAGGGCAAATCGATCTTTCGCACCCTGCTGATTCTGCCCTGGGCGGTGCCGCAGTATATCACGGCCCTCACCTGGCGCGGCATGTTCAACTCCGAGTACGGTGCGGTCAATCTGCTGCTCGACCGCGGGCTGGGTTTCACCATTCCCTGGCTGACCACCGAATGGGGCGCCTTCGCCGCCTGCCTGATCACCAATATCTGGCTCGGCTTTCCTTTTATGATGATCATCGCCCTCGGAGGGCTGCAGAGCATCCCCGATGAACTCTACGAAGCGGCTGAAATCGACGGCTCCACCTGGTGGCACAAGCTGCGCCACATCACCATCCCCCTGCTCAGACCGGTGATGGTGCCGGCCATCACGCTGGGGGTGATCTGGACCTTTAACAATTTCAATGTAGTCTGGCTGGTCTCCAACGGCGGCGAGCCCTCGGACAAGACCCACATACTGGTGTCATGGATCTACAAGAGCGCTTTTACCTATTTCCGCATGGGGTATGCCGCCGCCTTTTCGATGGTGCTGTTTGCGATCCTGCTCCTCTTTAGCTGGAATTTCATCAAAAAGACCCGCGCCACCGAGGCGGTGTATTAGAGATTAAAATTTGAACGATTGAAAAGAGCCTAAAAGTTTTCACACAGCGGCACAGAGCCACAAAGAAAGGAACCCTGAACTTCAGGTGAGTTCTCCGCGTCCTCTGTGCCACTGTGTGAGTAAAACCAAACAGCTGTAAGGGCAAACCATGCGGAAACCACGAGACCTTTCGACGACGGGTAAAATAGCCGCCTATGCTGTGCTGATCATCTTCACGCTTTTCGCCATCTGGCCGGTGCTGCAGGTGGTCTCGATATCGCTGCGGCCCGGCGACCGGCTGCTGAGCAAATCCCTGGCGATCATCCCCGATGACGCTACCCTGCAGTCCTATATACGTCTCTTCACCGCCGAGCCCTTTCTGCGCTGGCTGGGCAACAGCATGATCGTCTCCGGCATCGTCACCCTGGTGGGATCGCTTCTGGCCGCCTTCGCCGGCTATGCCTTTTCGCGCTACAAGTTCCGCGGCCGCGATACGGCCATGATCGGCATCATTACCACCCAGATGTTCCCTGTCACCATGCTTCTTCTGCCCCTCTTCATCCTGCTCATCAAACTCAAGGCCTACGACAATTATCTCGGTCTGATCATCGCCTACTCCGCCACAGCGCTGCCCTTCACGATCTGGCAGATGAAGGGCTTTTACGACACCATCCCCTACAGCCTGGAGGAGGCGGCCAGCATTGACGGCTGCACCCCCTTCGAGATTTTTTGGCGCATCGTCATGCCCCTGGCTGCGCCCGCTCTGGTCATCAATGCCCTTTTCACCTTCATGACCGCCTGGAGCGAATATCTGGTCGCGGCGGTCATCATCCAGGACAAAACCATGTTCACGCTGCCGCTCGGCCTGAAGATGTTCCAGTCCAATATGGAGGTGGCCTGGGGCCTTTATTCAGCCGGGGCGGTGATGGTGAGCCTGCCCGTGGTCCTGCTCTTCCTTTTTCTGAGCCGCTGGCTTATCTCCGGCCTGACCCTGGGCAGTGTCAAAGGCTGAGCCCGCCGGGCCGCTTTTTCCCTTGATATTCTGACCATAGTTTCGTATCATGAAACGCGGGGGAAGAAGCTGAGGAGTGGCGTCATGCATAAAAAGGGACATATCGATCCCAAGCTGCAGAATTTACAGCTGGACGAGGTCGAGACCCTCGACCGGGAGACGACCGGCGGCAAGGGTCTGGCCTACTACGAGTCCGTCCTGATTTCCCGCCCTACCGTTTTTCATAATCACCTCTCCGGGTCGGTCGGCAATTACGTGGAAAACTTTGATGTCCGCATCACCTTCCATGAGCATGAAATTGCCGGCACCTGCTCCTGTCAGCGTTCCCGCAAAATCTGCAAGCATATTCTCGCCCTGCTTTACAGCTGGGTCAACGACGCCGAAGAGTTTCTCGACGTCGAGGAGGTTCTCGTCACCGTGCGCGCCATGAAAAAAGAGGAGCTGCTCGGGATCGTCGAGAACATCATCCGCCAGAATTCCGGGTATGCCGATCTCTTTCTGAAAAAGCCGCAGCTTGATTGGGACGAGATCGAGCCGGTGATCGGCGGAGAATAGAGCGGCCGCGGGGAGTGAGCGGCCGGAGTCAGAGGCGGGGCGTTTCTACAGCATTCAGGCAAGGAAAAGATCACACGATGGTGCAGTCAATAATCGGTAAATGTATTCGCGCAGCAGCTTTGTTATTGCTTCTGGGAACTATTCAAACTCTTTTTGCGGATGAGCTTTTTCCGGTCTCCCCGGATCTTCAACACCGGGTTGATTTCTGGATAAAGGTTTTCAGCAAATATGGCCGGGACCAGGTGATTATCCATGACACCGACCATATGAATGTTATCTATGATGTGGTGGATCTCACCGATGGGACAGGGACGAGGCGTTCCCGCTTCGGCCGGGTGGACGCCGCCCGCAAGGAGATCCGCGCCGCCCTTCAGCGCCTGAGCAGGATCACCATTCCGAGCGATACTCTCAAATTAACCCTGCGCGAACGCCAGATCTACAGTCTCTGGAGCTTCAGCACTGACCCGCGCAAGTTCGCCAAAGCTGCGGAGAATATTCATCTGCAGTATGGCGTGCGCGAACTCTTCACCAGAGGACTGCAGCGCTCCGGCGCCTATCTCGACTCCATGCAGGCGATCTTCCGCTCGCACGGCCTGCCGGAGGATCTCTGTTACCTTCCCCATGTCGAATCCGCCTTCAATCCGCGGGCCTATTCCAAGGCCGGCGCAGCGGGCATCTGGCAGTTCACCCGTTCGACCGGCCGCCTTTACCTCAAGATCGATTACGCCATCGACGAGCGCTTTGATCCCTTCCTGGCCACCCATGCCGCGGCCCGCCTTATGCGCTACAACCATAACCAGCTGGGCAGCTGGCCCCTGGCCATAACCGCCTACAACCACGGCACCGGCGGTATCGCCCGGGCCAAAAAGCAGGTCGACAGCGACGACCTGGCCGAAATCATCGATGAATATGACGGCCGCCGCTTCGGCTTTGCCTCCAAGAATTTCTACGCCGAATTTCTCGCCGCACGCGAGCTGGGCAAGAACTATCGCAGCTATTTCGGCGAGGTGGAGCTGGAAAAACCGGTCAGCCATCAGCTCTTCGAGCTGCCCAGCTACAGCACTCTTGATGCCCTCGCCCGCAAGTTCAAAATGAACAAGGATGTCATCGCCGACCTCAATCCCGCCCTGCGCCGTCCGATCCTGAAATCGGCCCGCCGCATTCCGAAAGGCTACGTACTGCGCCTGCCCCTGCAGCCGGGTATCGACCCTGCAAGCCTCTATGCCCAGCTGCCCGCGGATGAAAAATACGATGAACAGGTGTCGGATCGCTACTATGTGGTCGAGAAGGGGGACAACCTGGGCCGCATCGCCCGCGAGTTCAATACGACCGTCGGCACCCTGATGGATCTGAATGACATCAGCAATCCGCGCCGCCTGCGCGTCGGCCAGCTCCTCGAGCTGCCCGCCCCGCGCCGGCTTGCGGGAGAGGCCGCCGTGCCCGCTCCCTCCACCCAGCCGCCCGTGCTGATCCCGCCCGCTGCCGTCGCCACCCCGGCGGCCGAGCGCGAGGAACTCCCCGGCAGCGCCGACGCGGAGGTCGCGACCGCCGCTCCCGCCGATACCATGCCCAGGGCCGATCTGCTCACCCTGGCGCGCGAACACGCCGGCCGGGACGGCACCATCTACGGCCCCACCGCACCCGATGCGGAGGGGCATCCGCCCCCGGCCCCCAGCAACTGGCGCTTTGAGGTCGATTTCACCGAGCCGGCCGGCGGCACCATCACGGTCCAGGATGAAGAGACCATCGGCCATATCTCGGAATGGCTGGGTATCACTCCGCAGCGGCTGCGCGCTCTCAATGGCCTCGGGTCGGGCGCCAGGCTGACAGTCGGCAAAAAGATCAAGGTCGTCTTTTCAGCCACCACGCCGGCGGAGTTCCACCGCCGCCGCCTCGAGTTTCACCGCGCTCTGCAGGAGGATTTCTTTTCCAATTTCCGCGTTGACAGCACCGGCACCTACACCGTCAAGCCGGGCGATGCGATCTGGTCGCTCTGCAACCGGACCTTCGATGCCCCCTTCTGGCTTTTGCAGCGCTATAACCGGGGGGAGGATCTGCTGGTCCTCAAACCGGGGCAGACTATCATCTATCCCCTGTTATCGCCCCTATCCGAAGGTGCGGTCGTGAATCCCTGATTCCGGCGACCCCCGCTCTTCCCGAGAAAGGGTTAGAAGATGAAAAGAGGAATGGTCTTCGCAGCACTGGCCCTGATCAGCTGCGGATATACCGGGGAGCAGAAGGTCTACTCCGGGCTCGATCTCCTGGTCCGGGATCACTTTGAACCTCTCGCGGGCAAGCGGATCGGCCTGATCACCAACCACACCGCCGTCACCCGAGACGGGCGCCACGCCGCCGATCTTTTTGCGCAGGCCGGGAACCTGCAGCTGGTCGCCCTCTTCGGCCCGGAACACGGGGTGCGCGGCACCCTCGAGGCGGGCGCCCTGCTCGATCATGAGAAGGATCCCCGCACCGGCGTCCCGGTCCACAGCCTCTATGGCCAACACAACAAGCCGACGCTGGAAATGCTCAAGGATGTGGATGTACTGGTTTTCGATATTCAGGATGTCGGCGCCCGCTTCTACACCTATATCAGCACTCTTTTCTACGGCCTGGAAGCGGCGGCTGAGAAGAGCATCCCCTTTGTGGTCCTCGACCGCCCCAATCCCGTCGGCGGGGAGATCGTCGAGGGCCCGCTTCTCGATCTCGCCTACCGTTCCTTCGTCGGCATCCATGAGCTGCCAATCCGGCACGGCCTCACTGTGGGGGAACTGGCCGGCCTCTTCAACGGGGAGGGATGGCTGGCGGGAGGAGTCAAGGCCGATCTGCACGTGATCCGGATGGAAAACTGGCAGCGTAGCCTCTTTTACACCGGCACCGGCTTGCCCTGGATCAAACCCTCCCCCAACATGACCGACCCGCATACCGCCCTGCTCTACCCCGGCACCTGCCTGGTGGAGGCGACCAACCTCTCCGAAGGCCGCGGCACCACAGCCCCCTTTCGTCAGATCGGCGCACCCTGGCTCGACGCTCCGGCCCTCTGCCGGCGCCTCAATTCAGCGGGAATCGAGGGCGTGACCGCGGATACCGTCACCTTCACCCCGGTCAGCCTGCCGGGAACGGCCACCAATAACAAGCATGAGAACCGCGCCTGCCGCGGTGTGACCTTTACAGTGACCGATCCCGGACGGTTCCGCGCCGTCGAACTCGGCTTGCACCTGCTCGCCGCCGTGCGCGACCTGCATCCCGATTCGCTGGTGATCCGCGAGGCCGGCATGAACCGCCTCGGCGGCGACGGCAGGCTCACCCGGGCGCTGCTCGCAGGCGAGCCGGTGGAGGAACTCATCGCCATCGCCCGCGCGCAGGAAAACGGTTTCATCGCCCGCCGCCTTCCCTATCTGCTCTATTGAGGTCGTCCGGGCAGGGGGAATAGGACTCCAGCCGTTACTGTTACTCTGAAAACACGACTATCGATATGCGAGGGATAAAAGTGGCTATATACAGTTGCAGGGGAAAAATCGCAGTTCTGGCGCTCTGGCTGATGACCGCTCCGTGGAGCGCTTTGGCATCAAATATCGATGAGGGCGGAGGAGCCGGGGTGCCGCCCGACTCCATCCGCTACCATCTTGATCCGGTCATCGTGACCGCCTCCAAAATAGGTGAATCGCAGCGTGAGATCGCGGCCAGTGTTGCTGTGCTCGAAGAGGCCGGCCTGGCCTCCGCACCATCGGCCACGCTGCTCGGGGCGATCCAGCAGCGGGTGCCCGGTCTCTATATCACCGAGCGCGCGGTCATGGGCTACGGCGTCTCCGGAGGCGCAGGCACCTTCTCCATTCGCGGGGTGGGCGGAAGTCCGGTCACCGGAGTGCTGGTGCTGCGTGACGGCCGGCCCGACATGATGGGCCTGTTCGGTCATCCCCTGCCCGATTCCTATGGCGCCCTGGGCGTCGAGAGGGTGGAGGTGATCCGCGGACCGGCCTCCTTTCTTTACGGCACCAACGCCATGGGCGGCGTCATCAACCTCATCAGCAAACAGCGGCATGAGGAGGGTTTCGAGACCCGGGCGAAAGCAGCCCTGGGCGCTTACGCCAGCCGCTCCTTCTCCCTCGCCCACGGAGGCAAGCGCGGCAGGTGGGACTATTACCTGACCGCGGCATCGGACCGGACCGACGGTCACCGCGATGACTCGGATTATACGGGCCTCCACTATACCCTTCACGCGGGCTATCGCCCGCAGACGGGGATGCATGTGGCGTTGAACGCCAACCTGGCCAACGTTGACCTCTCCGATCCCGGCCTCATCATCGCCCCCGTCAGCGGCCAGTGGTACGACATCCGCCGCCGCGGCCTGGATCTCTCGCTCTCCGACGATAACCGCCTCGGCGAGTTCAATCTCAAGCTGCATGGCAATTTTGGCCGCAATCGGGTTTATGACGGCTTCCGTTCCGATGACTATACCTACGGCGTGATGCTCTATCAATCCAGCAATCCCTGGCGCGGGGTCACCACAACCCTGGGACTCGACTGGAAGAGCTACGGCGGCAGCGCGGAGAATGTCATCGCCGGCCGGGACTTTGGCACCCACAAAATCACCGAACTGGCCCCCTATTTTCATCTCCAGCAGCTTCTCCTCAAGCGCGTCATCCTTTCGCTCGGTCTGCGGGCCGAAAAGCACGGCCTCTACGGTACGATCCTCCTGCCCAAGGCCGGCGTGGTCTTTTATCCTGCTGAAAGCCTGACCCTGCGCGCCTCCGCGGCGGAGGGATTCCGCAGTCCGACCATCCGCGAGCTCTATCTCTTCCCGGCGCCCAACAGCGAGCTAAAGCCCGAATCGATGTGGAATTATGAGATGGCTTTTTCCTGGATGGCTGCCGACAGGTTCCGGTTCGAGTCGGTACTCTTCCGCAGCGAGGGATCGGAGTTGATCAGGCTGCAGGGCCGCTATCCCAATATGGTGCTCAGCAACAGCGGGTCCTTTGTTCACAGCGGCTACGAACTCAGCGCCAGCTGGCTGCCAGTGGCGGACGGCGAGATCACGGCGGCCTGGAGCAAGATCGATCCCGGCGACCAGACCATGAACACTCCCGGTAAAAAGCTCAGCCTGAGCATCGACATCCCCTGGCAGAGCCTGCGCTTCAGCGTCGCGGCACAGCACATCCGCGATCTTTATGGCGCCGATTACAGCGCCCAGCCACTTGCCGATTATACTCTGGTTGACGCGGCGGTGCAATGGCGCGCACTGCCCTGGCTGAGCGGCCGGCTGCTGCTTAAAAATCTCCTCGATTCCGAATACCAGACCATGACCGGCTATCCCATGCCGCGGCGGTATGCCATGCTGGAATGGACGGCGGGCATTTAAACAACCCTTCCAGCTGGCGACAACCTGAATCCGGATTCCCTGGCCCATACGGAGCGCTCATGTCGCAACAACATCGGCTTTATTTCAATGCGCGGGCGGAGGAGTGGCCTCTCCGGCGTGAACCTGTGAGCGTGCTGGCGGCAAAGTTGGATATGTTCGATATCAGACCTGGGGACTGGATTCTGGATCTCGGGGCGGGAAAGGGACGGCTGGCGGCCGCGCTGCGCGAACGCTGCGGGCCTGAAGGGCGAATCGTGGCTCTGGACTGTGCGGAAAGGATGCTCGCGGCGGGAGCGGAAGAGTATGCCGCC
>JAKQKF010000265.1 GCA_029560815.1 bacterium | reverse complement strand
AAAACCGTGATCGCCTCCGACAAGGAACTGCTGCCGAGCTCGGAATTCATCTTCGATTCGGCGCGCACCATCACCGAGGACATCCGCTCCAAAATCTACGAAGCCTTTAAAAAGCGCACCAAGGGGCGCATCGCCAAGGCTTTGGAGCCGGTTACGGGCTTTTTTCAGAAAACCTTCGATTTCGTCACCCCCCAGGAGATCGATCCCGAAAACCACTATGGCCTCGAGATGCCCGGAGGCGGCACGGAGCCGCCGGTCAGTTATGGCTTCTGGAAGCTGTTCGAGAGCCTGAGGAAGAGCTGAGCAGGATACCACCATTGCGCTCCTGATTCCCGCCTTTGCCCTATGACCGGCATAAAGATGACACCAGTATAACCGTCAGTGAGCGGTTTCCAGGCGAGGCGGTGCTGTACTCACTTGAGCAGCAGCATGCGCATCATCCGACTCCTGCCGCGGCCGCTCTCCATGCGGCAGAAATAGATTCCGCCGGCCAGCCCTGCGGCGTCAAAACGGAAGAGCTTGGGGCCAGCGGACTGGAATCCGTCGGCCAGGGTGCAAATCCTCCGGCCTTGAAGGTCATGAACCGTCAGCCTGATCTGGTCCGCTTCATCAAGGTAAAAAGAGATGCTGGTTGAGGCGTTGAAGGGGTTGGGATAGTTCTGGTCGAGCCGAAAGTCCGATTCAGGCCTTTGCATTTTGCTTCCGACTGCAGTAAGTCGATTGACGGACATCCAGGCGATCATCTTGTCCAGGGCAGCCGGGGCGTCCCGGGTGAAATTTGTGCCCAGCCAGGAGTTGGGCGTGGCATCGAGAAAGGCGTGCGGCTTGCCGGCGTATTCCCAGTATTCGATCGGCTGGCCGGCCTTCATCGTCGAATCGACATAGGCCTTGACCGTGGCCGGCGGCGTGGTCGTGTCTTTGGAGCCGACGAGACATAGCTGCGGCGGCAGCGGACGTGCACTGGCCTTGGGGATGATATAAGCGGGCGAGACCGCCTTGTACATTTCGGGGTTTGCCAGAATGCTGTAGGAGACGCCGAAGATCCGCCGCGCTGTTTTTCCGGCCAGCGCCCAGAAGATGTTGCTGGATGTTTCCAAACCGCTCCTGCAGGCGGCGTAGATGTCAAAGGCGCCATAACTGAGGATCGCCCCCTGCACCGCAAGGGCATGGCTGGCGGCCAGATCCTCGGCGGTTTTGCCGGGCGGCAGCCAGGTCGGACAAAATCCCAGGGTGGTCCCCCTAAAGCCATCCGATTCGAGGTGGTCGCTAGCGAGCAGGACCATGGCCGCCATATGCCCGCCCGAGCTGTCCCCGGTGACAATGAGCCTGGTCGCATCCCCCTGATAGGCGCTGATGTGCTCCTTGATCCAGGCGATGGCCCCCAGTGCGTCCTCGATGATCTGATTCATGGTGACAGTGTTGCCGAGATCGCCGAGCAGTCGAAAATTGACGTTGCAGACCACTGTTTCTGCGTGGCGCACCATATAGACCGCCATGCTGTCCATGATGGCGTTGGTATTGATCAGCCAGCCGCCGCCGTGGTAGATGACCAGCACGGGGTAGGAGGACCTGCCGGTGGATGGCGTGTAAATGTCCATGGTCAGGCTTTTATTGAGCACCTTGACCCATTCCAAGTTCTTGACGACGGTATAATCGTGTGGCGTGCCTTCGGTTGCAGCCGGCAGGGCAGGGGAGAAGGCGCCCGCCAGAAACAACGCGGTAAGGAGCAAACGAGGGAGAGGTTTCATCGGGATCTCCTGGAATCGTTAGGTGAACCGGCCTTTGGAAGGTGGAGTGAGGCTTTGCAGAAGCTCTGTCCTGAACTACAACGTGATCATCGCCTTGATGACGCCATCGGCACGGGCGGCGGTGAGCTTGAAGGCCGCCGCGGCCTCCGCGAGCGGAAAGTGGTGGGTGGCCATATCGGCCATCCTGAGCGCTCCGCTTTCGAGCAGATCGACCGCCTTTTGTGTCGCGCCGGCCTGCCGGCGGATGTTGAGGATATCAATCTCCCGGCGCCGCAGCTCATGGATGGGCAGGGAAACCTCCTCTTCATCAGGGATCCCGACGATGACCAGGCGGCCGCCCGGTTTGAGCAGGCGGATGCCCTGACGGAGTGCCTCAGGATCCCCCGTGCACTCGTAGACCATATCGAGCTGCCTGGGCGCAAGCCGGCCGATCTCCGCCTCGACCTCCACCCGATCCGGATTGCCCGCCCACAGCGGCCCGAGCTGCCGCGCATAGTCCAGGCGCGCCTCGACCTTGTCGGTGACGAAGAGCGGTCCATGGCTCCGGGCGGCGAGAAGGTGGAGAATCGACAGCCCGATCGGCCCGGCACCGAGGACTGCGGCATGAGCCCCGGCGTCGATCCGCGAGCGCTCGACCGCATAAACCCCCACCGCCAGGGGCTCGGAGAGCGCCGCCAGCTCAAAGCTCAG
>JAKQKF010000506.1 GCA_029560815.1 bacterium | reverse complement strand
GAGATGGATCCCCCGACTTCCGTCGAGCCTTTTCTCTGCGCCATAAGCGGAACCGAACAGAGAAGCATCAGGACCACAACCGCACGTTTCACATGACCTCCCATTGAATCGCAGGATCCGGTTTGTTTGCTGCAACAGGGTAGAATCTCACCGCGGAGCAGCCGGCAGCAGCTGAACCTCACCCTGCAGCTCCGTCTGCAGCGCTTTGAGGCGCTCCTCCAGCAGTTCCATCAGCCCGTCGGCCGACTGGGCCACCCGGCGGGATTTGAGCGACCTGATGCGGATTTTCGTCTCCATGTCTAGGATATAGCGCACCAGGTCCTGGCGCGCCTGGCCGGCGATCTCCGTGTCAGGATAGTTGGCGAGAAAATCATCAAAAAGGACAAAGGGCGCCGCGTACTGATTCCAGAAGGGACGCCAGTGCTCCTCCTGCTTCTTGCTGATGACATCGCGGATCAGGGAATTGATCGCGGGGTCTTCGTTGCTGTCGACATAGCTGACGCAGCCGATATAATGGGTATAAAGCCGGCGCAGCAGCACTTCGCGCAGTGTGGTATCGCGCTCCGCAGCGATCTGCTTCTGCAGCTCGAGAATATCGGCGAGCCAGCGATCCCTCTCGAAGGCCTGCTCCGAAAGTTTGTAGCGCAGCACCAGCCGGGTCCAGGAGCCGACCGGCTCCTCATCCAGGGTGCCCGGCGTGAAATTAAGCTTTTTGACAAAGCGCAGCGCCGCCTCATCCAGCACCTCGTGGCCCGATGAGCGGCTCAGAGCGACCTCCTCCGGTCTGCCGTCGGGGGTGACAAAAACGGTCAGGCTGACCTCCCCCTCGAGCCGGTCCAGCTGCGCGCTGAGCGGATAATCAAGGGGGGTCTGCGAGGCCACGCGGGGCGGTTTAAGGCGGGAATGGGAAGCGCAATCGATCCCGAAAGCCGCGATCAAAAGCAGCATTCCTAATGCTGTACCGACTTTCATAGGAGCTCCTTGGAATTGAAAAAGGGGAGTGAACAGGTCACTCCCCTTAACATGCTATCCGGGTGATAACAGAGGCCGGCATGCCGCATTGTGACGCACCTCGTACCTCGTACCGGCGCATCCGGCCGGGTCAGAAGCGCAGCGAGAGCGTGGCGATAATTTTCTGCAGGGAGCGATCCAGTATGATCGGACCGTCCGAGAGGTCGTCGCTTCTGCTCTCTTCCCAGCTGCCCCGGACATAGGTCAGATCGAGCATGGCCTGCTTGTCCATCATCAGGCTGAGGCCGCCGGAATAGAAGGTGCGGTCGGGACGGATGGTGGCCTCCTTGTAGGGCGATGGATCGCTGAAGATACCGCCGCGCAGGCGCAGGCTGGTCGAGGGCACACTGACTTCAGCCCCGGCGCGCAGTCTGGTCACTGCCTGCATCTCTTTCTTGATGGCGCGATTGGCCGTCGTCCGCTCCATGCCGGAGATAGGAGGATCGTCCTCGAATTTGGCCTGGGTCCAGTCGCGGAACTCAGCATCTCCGGAGAGGAGCACCAGATTCAGCAGTTTGGCGGAAAAACCCACAGACGCGGCGAACGGTTCGGTGTAGCGGTATTTGTAGCTTCCCTCATCCTCATCAAACCAGGCATCGTGATCGGCGTCATAGTATTCGGTTTCGTCCCAGCCCCAGTTTTCGGTGATCGTATAGGTCACCGGCAGAGTCACAGCCGCGCCCAGGCGCCAGTTGTTCGCCGAGCGATAGAGAAGACCCCACTTGAGATTGGTGCCGTCGATATCGGAGCCAAGGGTCTGGCGCTGCTGGTAATAGGTCCAGTCCGCATCATCGTTCGGATCGGCTTCATCGCCGGGAGAAAAGTAAAGATCGTAGGTATCCTCATTCATGAACTCGGAGGAGTGGTCGATATGACCGTTGATGAAATTGATGCCAAGGCCCATGAAAAGATTGGGACTGACTTCAATGGCGCCCGAGAGGGTGAACTGGTTGCGGCTGCCCTCATCGAGGATGGAATTGGTCTGATAGAGCGAGTCGACCGTCAGGGCCCCGACATCGATCATGTTGTCATAATCGCGCCCCTTGTCATAGCCGACACCGAATACGAGGCTGCCGCGCGCCGTCGGCACCGGAAAAACCAGGCCGATGGAGTTGAGACGGGTAAAGCTGTCGGTCGTTTCCGAACTGGTGCCAAGGAAAAGTGCATCGGCTTTGACGCTGTTCTGCGAAAAACCGATATTGAATTCGCGCCGCTTCATCTGGCCGAGTCCGGCCGGGTTCCAGTACATGGCGGTATAATCATCGGAGATGCCGGTGTAGGCGCCGCCCATGCCGACAGCGCGTGCGCCGACGCCAAGATCATTGCCCATATGAAAGAAATCTTCGGTGAGCACATTGCTCTGCGCGTATGCGCCAAAGGTCAGGCCGAAAACCATCACCATTGTCGCGGTGATGAGCGTTTTATTCAGAATCCTCATTTCAAGATCTCCCAATTGTATCGAGTGCAGATATAGAGAGCCGTTTCGTTGTCACGGCTGCCAGGGCCGATTCATTCGTCAGGACTCAGCGCCGATGCGAATTACCGCTGGAGGAGCTGCTGCGCGAAGAACTGCTCCCTGAGGAGCTGCTGCGCGAAGAACCGCTTCCGGAGGAGCTGCTGCCGGAGCTGCGCGCCGGAGTTGAAGAGTGGCCGCTGCTGCTGCGCGAGACGCTGCTGCCGGAACGCGAGCTGGAACGGCTCTGGGAACTGCGCGCCGCCGGTGCGGAGCTGCTGCTTCTGCGCTGGGAGTAGCTGCGTCCGGACTCCGAGCGGGAGGCGGATTCTGTGGAACGGCGAGGTTCGCTGGAACGCATCCGCTGTGTGTTCGACTGGTTGGAGGCTTCGCTGCGCTTCTTGGAGCTCGATTTCTTGTCGGTGCTCTTGCGTTCGACTTGCGGCGTCTGCTGCGGCCGGCTCGGTGTGCGGTTCAGGCCGGGCTGGGAACTCTTTTCGCTGCCGGAGCGGCGCACTTCGGAGCTGCTCCTCTCCCTGCGGGTGGTGCCGGAGGTGCCGCTAGATTCACTTCCTGTTGACTTGCGGCGGACCTCACCGGACGGGGTGGTCCTGCTGCCGCCGGTGGAGGGCCTGGTCACCGTGCCGCTATCGCCGCTGCGGCGGGTTGGGGCACGGCGGGTATCGGGGGTTCCTGCCGGGGTGGTGCCATCGGTCGAACGCGTACGGCTGGCCGCATCGCCCGGTCTGCGCTCATAACCGCCGGAGCGGCGTGTTTCGGCCGGCGTGCCGGCCTGATCCGAAGATCCGGTCGTGCGCGGGCGGTTGGTGATGGCATGGTTGCCCACGCCGAACGGGCGGCGTTCCCAATCGCGATAATTGCCGCCATCGCCCCAGTAACCTCCACTCCAACCCCAGCCGGAATGGTGATGGTGATAGTACGAGCTTCCCCAGTAGCCGCCATAGCCATACCACGGGTCATAAAAGCCCCATCCGCCGTAATAGCTGAAAGAGGGCCAGTACCAGGGATCGCCCCAGTAATAGTTGTAGCCGTACCACGGATCCCAGCGGTGATGCCAGCGCCACCAGGAATTGGTCCGGTAGTGCCAGTAGGGCTGGTACCACCAGGCGTCGATATAGACCGTGGGCACCCAATCGCGGACGTAGATATCAGGATAGTCCGACCGGTCGACAACGATGTCGTCCGGCGTCTCAAGACCATAGCCGTCATCTTCATCGTAGGTGTATTCCGATTCGTACTGCTCCTCTTCGTCCGTGTAGGTCTCGTCGTAATAGGTCCGTTCCGGGGCTTTGGCCAGCTGTGTGTAGCAGCCGGTGAAAACAAACGCCGGAATGACGGCCATCAGCGCAAGGAGCGCAAATTTGTAATTAGCGGTGTTCATGGGGCCTCCTAAAACAAGGCTCGGTCAGAGTCTGCATATTCGTCTAAATGTAGCACTTGAAAGAGCCAAATGCAAAGTATTTTCTTCACAATTGGCCCCTGTGCCCTTTGCATAATATCTAACGGTGATTAAAATGAAATGTTCCGCTTTCGTGCAGAAAATCGCTTGACATGGCCGGCTGGAACATCCCGGCTGGAGGCTCCTGATGGAGCCCGGCCCGGGGGAACTCCCCCACAAAAAAGGTCTCCTTGTCTCGGAACTGCAAGACTATCCCAAAGGGTAGTTGCAGGGAAAGATAAGTTTTTGTATACTATATATGAGCGGAGGCGCGTTGCCATGTCATTCAGCGCAGGGGGGGCTGAATGACATGCGCCCTCTGTCCGATCCCCTGTGGATCCCAAAAGGAGCGGCGATGACAGAAATCGTCATAATAGAGGATGACGCTTCATTTCGTGAGGGACTGGCCCAGCTGCTTCAGAGTGCGCCGGGGCTCCGGTGCCGGGAAACCTTATGCTGGTGCGAGGAGGCGCTCGTAAAACTGGGGCAGATTCTACCGGATGTCGTTCTACTCGACCTTGAACTGGGGGAGAATATGCCAGGGGTGGAAGGTGCTGCGCGCATCA
>JAKQKF010000256.1 GCA_029560815.1 bacterium | reverse complement strand
AAGAGCGAGATGGCATTTGGCCAGAACAAAATAGGCACTCGTGTATTGGGGATGGTTGCGCAGTCCGGATTGACAAATCTCGATCGCCTTCTGGACTTCGTTGAGATGAAGGTATTTATCAGCCAGACGCGCAAAAATCATCGACTCTTTGTGCGCCCCCAGATGCTGCGTCAGTGATTTGACTTCCGCGGCATAACTATCACGCATGAGTTGCTCTCCTAATCCTGCAATTCCCCACTTCCGGGTCGGTTCCCGGCTCTTGCGCCGGCTGTTTCTGTATGCAAAAGTACCCTCAAATGGAGCCAGATGCCGATTTTATAATAATAAAATTAACCATTATTTGTAAAAATACCAAACAGTTTGTGGCGGAGATCCAAAATTACCAGTTGGCGACGGTTTTATTGACGACATCCTCGCTCACCTTTTCCATAGCCTCGAGGAGGGCTTCGCTGCGCGCATCAGGGCCGCCGCCGGGATCGTAGCTGCCGAAATGGGTCAGCCGTTCCTGCCACAGCACCTCCCGCCTCACCTGATCGCTGCATTTGATCTGCACGCTGAGGTAGATTTTCATATCCTGCACCGACTCATTTTCGTCAAAGGCCCCCGCCCGGTCATCGATCTGGATGATCGTGCCTTCGAGCAGGACATCGGCGGCGCCGCGGTCGGCGATCTTGAGCGAATTGTCGCTGGTGAAGGAGTTGATCACCGCATCGGTCAGGTCCTCGGCCACCCGGAATTCGGCCGTGCGGTTTTCGAAGAGGGGAATGGCCACCGTTTTGAGGTGCGGCGCCATGGAGCCCTTGACGGAATAGATGCCGCAGCCGGATCCGGCGCAGAGCAGCAGGAGGAACAGGAGAGCTTTTCTATTCATGGGAGGCCTTCAGACCATATTTATTGATTTTCCGGTAGAGCGTGCGCTCGCTCAGGCCCAGGGCGCGGGCTGCTTTGCGCTTGTTGCTGCCGTATTTTAAAAGGGCATTCTGGATCAGCTCGCGCTCCATCTCGGCGACCGAACTGCGCTCTCCTTCAGCAGGAGGCAGGGCGGGTTCGAGATACTCCCCGGCGAGATCCTCCTGCCACGGGGCGAGGTGATAGGGAGCGGCCTGGCGCCGCAGGAGCAGTTCCCGGAGCTGGGCGATCTCGCTCTTGATCTCAAGCAGCACGCGCAGCAGGAGGTCCCGTTCGCTCTCCTCCCTCCCGCGGCTGAGGGGAACCGGCAGCGCGGGGTCCATGGGATTGCTGATGTTCAGATAGCGCCGGACCGCCGCTTCATCGACAAAAGCGCCGCGTTCCAGCACAATGACTTTTTCGACCAGGTTGCGCAGTTCGCGTATGTTACCCGGCCAGCGGGCATGGGACATGGCCGCCAGCGCCGAGTCACTAAAGCCGGCAAACTCGATGTGGTTTTCGCGGATGAAATCCCGGGTGAATTTTTTGACCAGGATCGGGATATCCTCGCTGCGTTCGCGCAGCGCCGGCACCCGGATATGGACGGCGTTGAGGCGGTAAAAGAGATCCTCGCGAAAATTGCCCCGGCGCACCTCCTCCTCAAGCTGCTTGTTGGTGGCGGCGATGAAGCGCACATCGGTCTGGACCGAGGTCACCCCCCCGACGCGCATGAATTCGCGCGATTCAAGCACGCGCAGCAATTTGACCTGGGTAGTCAAGGGCAGTTCGCCGATCTCGTCGAGAAAGATCGAGCCCTTGTCGGCCAGTTCGAAATAGCCCTTGCGCGGCCCGATGGCGCCGGTGAAGGAGCCCTTTTCGTGACCGAAGAGTTCGGATTCGATGATGCCCTCGGGGATCGCCCCGCAGTTGACCGTGATCAGCGGGTTCAGGCTGCGCCGGCTGCGCGTGTGGATCGCCCTGGCCACCAGCTCCTTGCCGGTACCGCTCTCGCCGGTGATAAGCACGGAGATATCGGTCGGAGCCACCTGTTCGATGGTCTCCAGCAGGCGGCGGATCGCATCGGACCGGCCCAGGATGCCGACCTCCTGCTGAACCTCCAGCCAGCGGCTGTTGGGGAGAAAATCCGTGCTCATACCCTGCTCAGCCCTTCGCATTCCTGAAAAAGTCGACGGTCTCGCGCAGGCCGGTGTCGAGGGTGTAGCGGGACTTCCACCCCATCACCTTCTGTGCGTGGGCCGGATCGATAACACTGCGGAACTGCTCACCCTCCTTGCCGGGGCCGTGCTGCTCGGGCTTATCGCTGCCGATGAGATGGTTGATGATGCGGTAGACCTCGTTGATGGTGCTCTCTTTGGCCGTGCCGATGTTGAAAGTATCGTTGCCCTTCAGGCCGAGAGCGAGAAGATTGGCCGCCACAACATCGCCGACAAAGACGAAATCGCGCGTCTGTTCCCCGGTGCCGTTGATCACCGGCTGTTCGCCGGCGAGCAGACGGTTACAAAAGATGGCCACCACGCCCGCCTCGCCGTGCGGATTCTGGCGCGGCCCGTAGACATTGGCATAGCGGAGGATGGTATGCTCGATGCCGTAATTCTGGCTGTAAAAAAAGAGGTACTTTTCGCCGACCAGTTTGGTGATGCCGTAGGGGCTGCAGGGCTGGGTCTTGTGCGCCTCATCGGCCGGAAAATAGTCCTGCTCGCCATAGATCGCCCCGCCCGAGGAGGCGAAGATGACCCGTTTCACTCCGGTTTTGGCGCAGGCCTGGAGGATATTGAGAAAGCCGAGCACATTGTTGCGGGCGTCATAGATGGGATCCTCGACTGAGCGGCGCACATCCATCTGCGCGGCATGATGATTGACGATCTCGATCTCGTGGCGTTTGAAAATATCGATGAGCTGCGGGTCCTGGATATCCATCTCGTAAAAGACCGCTTTGGGGTTGAGGTTCTCCCTCCTGCCCGTGCTCAGGTTATCCACCACAACGACCTGGTGGCCGGCGGCGATATAGGCATCGGTGATCTGCGAGGCGATAAAACCGGCGCCGCCGGTGACGAGGATTTTCATGCTGCGCTCCTTAAAATTGGGCTCCATGTTTCAAAAAAGAGGGAGAGGCTGCGGAAGATTGACCTGTGATGCCGGTACCGTTCCCATCTGTTTTACTTGATCTGTTCCTAAACTATACTCCAAAACTGCGGGAATGCAGAGGAGATTATCGCTTGCGCAATCCCCTGGCGCCGATGTCCCGCCGGTAATAGGCGCCGTCAAAGGTCACTTTGCCCACGGTGCGGTAGGCGCGGGCGACGGCCGCCTCCAGGTCCGGCGCCCAGGCCGTGACCGTGAGGACGCGGCCGCCGGCCGTGACCGGCTTGCCGTCCGCCAGTCTGGTGCCGGAGTGAAAGATGACCACGTCCTTTTCCAGCGGGCCGTCGAGACCGATGATGTGATGGCCGGTAGTATAGCGCTCCGGGTAGCCCCCGGAGGCGATCACGACGCCCGCGGCGGCGCCGGCGTGGTTCCGCCATTGAAAACCGGCCAGTCCCCCGTCACGGCAGGCCATGATCGCTTCAACCAGATCGCTGGCCGCCAGAGGCAGGATCACCTGGGTCTCGGGATCCCCGAAACGGCAGTTAAATTCCAGCACCCTGGGTCCCGTGGCGGTGAGGATCAGACCGGCGTAGAGCACCCCGCGGTAGGGGCGGTCCTCGCGCGCCATGGCGCGGATGGTCGGCTCCATGATCTCCGTGCGAATGCGGCTGAAAGTGGCCTCATCCAGAAAAGGGGTGGGGGCGTAGGCGCCCATACCGCCGGTGTTGGCCCCCATATCGCCGTCGAAAATGCGCTTATGGTCCTGCGCCGGGGCGAGATAGACCAGGTTTTCACCGTCGCTGAGGGCGAGCACGGAGACTTCCTCGCCCGCCAGAAACTCCTCGATCACGACGCGGCTGCCCGCCTGGCCAAATACCCGGCTCTCCATGATCTGGTGCAGGGCGATGAGGGCCTGCACTTTCTCCGTGCAGATATAGACCCCCTTGCCGGCAGCCAGTCCGTCGGCCTTGATCACCAGCGGCATCCGCGCGCTTTCAACATATTTCTGGGCCTCGCCAACATCCGAGAAGATGCGATACTCTGCAGAGGGTATCTTGTGCCGCGCCAGCAGCTCCTTGGCGAAAGCCTTGCTGCCCTCGAGTTCGGCGGCGCGCTGGTTGGGGCCGAAGATGACCAGACCGTTGGCCTCGAACTCGTCGACGAGGCCGGCAACCAGGGGCTGCTCAGGGCCGACGATGGTGAGGTCGATCTTTTCCTTGACGGCGAAGGCGAGGAGCCGCTTGATATCATGCGCCGGAATGTCGACGCAGACTGCATCTCTAGCGATGCCGTAATTGCCGGGCGCGCAGTAGATCTTTTTGACCAGCGCACTCCGTTTCACCTTCCAGACCAGTGCGTGTTCACGTCCCCCGCTGCCGATGATCAGTACTCGCATAGCGCTCCTTATTTGGCCAGAATCATCTCGATTTTGTGTTTTTCTTCATAGCTGAGCCGGAGAAGGTCGATCTGATCGCGCAGCACCGCCGCCTCCTCGAACTGCAGCGCCGCCGCCGCCGAGAACATCTTTTTCTCCATTTCGCTCATCAGTTCGAGCTTTTCCTTTGCGCTCATCCGGTTCCAGGCCTGACGGAACTCCTTGTCGTCGACGGCCGGCTCTTTCCGGCTGTAGGACTCGGAGCGCGCATCGGCCACGCGCGTGGCGCCCATCACATCTTCCACCGACTTGACGATGGAGGTCGGGGTGATATTGTGGACCTGATTATATTCCGCCTGAATCTTGCGGCGGCGGCTGGTCTCCTCCATCGCCAGGCGCATCGAATCAGTGATCTTGTCGGCATAAAACAGCACCTTGCCGTTGACGTTGCGGGCGGCGCGGCCGGAGGTCTGGATGAGAGAGCGTTCGGAACGCAGAAAACCCTCCTTGTCGGCGTCAAGGACAGCGACCAGAGAGACCTCGGGCAGATCGAGCCCCTCGCGCAGCAGGTTGATCCCGACCAGCACATCGAACTCGGCGAGGCGCAGGTCGCGGAGGATAGCGACGCGCTCAAGAGCCTCGATCTCGGAGTGCATGTAGCGGACGCGGATGCCCATGCCGGTGAGATACTCGGTCAGGTCCTCGGCCATACGCTTGGTCAGGGTGGTGACCAGAGTGCGTTCTCCGCGATCGGCGCGCTCGTTGATC
The DNA here is from genome assembly GCA_029560815.1 of bacterium. The sequence continues at coordinate 14,527 of JAKQKF010000256.1, read as the reverse complement.
TCGCCGATCAGGTCGTCGATCTGGCCCTTGACCGGCCGGACCTCGATCTCGGGATCCATCAGGCCGGTCGGACGGATCACCTGCTCGACGACGACACCCTGGCACATGTCCAGTTCGTATTCGGCCGGTGTGGCGGAGACGAAGACGCACTGGTTGATCGAGGCGGTGAACTCGTCAAAGTTGAGCGGCCGGTTGTCGAGGGCCGAGGGAAGCCGGAAACCATATTCCGTCAGCGTCTCCTTGCGGGAACGGTCACCGTGGAACATACCGCGGATCTGCGGGACGGTGACATGCGATTCGTCGATGATGAGCAGATAATCCTTCGGCAGATAATCGATCAGCGTCGAGGGCCGTTCCCCCGGCTTGCGGCCGCCGAGATGGCGGGAATAGTTCTCGATGCCCGAGCAGTATCCGATCTCCTGCATCATCTCCAGATCGAAACGGGTGCGCTGTTCCAGCCTCTGGGCCTCAAGCAGCTTGTTGCGCGCGCGGAAATCGGCGAGGCGGGCCTGCAGCTCCTCCTCGATCCCCTTCATCGCTTTCTTGAGGCGCTCGGGGGAGGTGACAAAATGCTTGGCCGGATAGATCGCCACCGTGTCGGTTTCGCTTCTGATCTCGCCGGTGAGGGGATCGACCATTGAGAGGCGTTCGATCTCGTCGCCGAACATCTCGATGCGGATCGCCTCGCGCTCATAGGCGGGGATCACCTCGACGACGTCGCCACGCACGCGAAAGGTTCCGCGGTCGAAATCGACATCGTTGCGCGCATAGTGGACCTCCACCAGCTTTTGTAGAAGGGCATTGCGCTCGATCTTCTGGCCGGTCTTGAGGATGATCAGCATCTCGAGCCAGTCTTCGGGCGAACCCAGGCCGTAGATGCACGAAACCGAAGCGACGATGATCACATCCCGGCGGGAGAGGAGAGCCGAAGTGGCGCGCAAACGCAGGCGGTCGATTTCGTCGTTGATCGAGGTATCCTTCTCGATGTAGGTATCGGTATGGGGAAGATAGGCTTCGGGCTGGTAATAGTCGTAATAGCTGATAAAATACTCGACCGCATTTCCCGGGAAGAAGCCGCGGAATTCGCCGTAGAGTTGTGCCGCCAGAGTCTTGTTGTGCGAGATGATCAGGGTCGGGCGGTTGATGCGGGCGATGACATGGGCCATCGTGAAGGTCTTGCCGCTGCCGGTCACCCCTAAAAGGGTCTGATAGCCATCCCCGCGCGCCAGGCCTTCGACAAGCTGCTCGACCGCCTGGGGCTGGTCGCCCTGCAGGGTGAAGGGGGATTCCAGTTTAAAAACATCCATCTGCTGACCCTCAAGATGAGCGGTTCATACGATCCAAACAATTAATGTACTATGAATACAAGAAATAGTCAAGCTGGATTTGTGCTCAACCGGCGGTTAAAATCAGTAATAAACTGTTTGATAGTTTAGCCATAATTGTTAAATTAACCGGAATATTTTGATCAGACCGGGAGTTTGCATGCGCAACGGGTTGGGTCTTACGGGCACTCTTCTTCTCGCCATTCTCATCTTTTTCCATATTATCGCACCTGCTGCCGCCCAGAATGAGGGGGAAACCCGCGCCCTCTGGGTGACGCGGTGGGACTACAGGTCGCCGGCGGACATCGGCCGCATCATGGAGAATGCCGCCGCCACCGGCTTTAACACCATTCTCTTCCAGGTGCGCGGCGACGGCACGGTCCTTTACCGCTCGAAAATCGAATTGTGGTCCCCTGAACTGCGCAACGGCAATCCCGGCTGGGATCCCCTCCAGGTGGCGGTCGATTACGCCCACGCCCACCGGCTCAAGCTGCACGCCTGGATCAATGTCTACCCCGGCTGGATGGGCACCAAACCCCCGCGCATCGGCAACCAGCTCTATAACGCCCATCCCGACTGGTTCATGGTGGATCGCGACGGCAGGCGCCAGCCCCTCTCCTCGCACTATGTCTGGCTCTCCCCCACCCATCCGGAAGTCACCCCCTATCTGCTCGGCATCTGCGAAGAGCTCTACACCAGCTACGCCATCGACGGCCTCCATCTCGACTATATCCGCTATCCCGCGCCTGCTTTCTCCTACGACCAGGCCTCGCTTGACGCCTACCGGCAGGAGACGGGAGGAAACCCCCACGCCGACGAAAAGGCCTGGAGCCAGTGGCGGCGCGAGGCGATCAGCCGCTTCCTCGGCAAGCTCCACTCCGCCATGCGTCTGCACCGGTCCGAGATGATGCTCTCCGCTGCGGTGCTCGGCAACTACCAGACCGGGCGCCGGGTCTATCTCCAGGACAGCCATGAATGGCTCGCCCGCGGCATCGTCGACGCCATTTTCCCGATGATCTACACCCGCGACGACACTCTTTTCCGCCGCCAGCTCCTCGAGCATCGCTACAACGATCATAACCGCCATGTCTACCCGGGCCTCTATACCGGCAGCGCCCGTCATCTCGCCGCCCAGATCAAAATCGCGCGCGACGCCGGCTGCAAGGGACTGGCCATCTTTTCGTATGAACTGCTCTTCCCCGGCCACTCTGCCGATCCCGCCTTCGCCCAGGTGCTGACCCAGAACTGGGGCGGCGAGGCGCCTGTCGCCCTCCAGCCCTGGAAAATGTACGCCGGCGACGCCCAGGGCCCGGTCGTGGAGCAGGCCTACACCATCCCGGACCGCCTCTTCGCCCACTCCAAATTCCGCATCGCCGCCAAGATCACCGATCCCTCCGGGGTTTTCGATGACAACACCGGCTCCAGGGGCAAGGGCATCTATCTGCTCTATGACCGCAGCTGGCCGCCCAATCCGGCCAACGAAGTGCAGATGAGCAAACTCAAGAATTACAAGGACTGGTACATCACCGACAAGGCGATCAAGGCCGATTACGCCGGTCTCGATTTTCGCTTCCGCGTTCACGCCTGGGATGATCACCAGGAGTCGGCCGGCCACTTCAAGCGCAACTTTGGCTACAGCGATGTCTGGTCACTCTCCATCCTGGCCAAATACCAGACTTTCATCGCCAAAGGCCCCTTCGGCCCGGCCATCGAATCCCCCTGCGCGATCACCGCCGACAACAGAGGCCAGCTCTGGGTGGGCTCGCTCAATACCCCCGCCCTGACCATCCTCGACGGCCGCGGCAAGCCGGCCGCCTTCTCCCCCATCCAGTATGGCCTCGACAAGGATCTCAAGAGCCATCCCCTGGGAGTCATCAGCGCCATGGCCTTCGCTCCTCCCAACCTCGTCTGCGTGCTCACGGAAGAGGAACCGCGGATGCTCTATCGTTTTCAGGCTGAAAACGGCATCCCTATGCCGGGCATCGCCCTCAACTTCGCCGCCGGCGGAATCGACTGCGACCGCGAAGGCCGGCTCTACCTGCTCGAAGAAAACTCGACACGCTGGCACATTCTCAGCCCGCTGGGGATCGAGATCGGCGGCAGCCCCTTCGGAATCGACCATACCGGCAGCGATATCGCCGTGCTCAAGGACGGCAGCCAGGTCTACATCTCCGATCAGACCACTGATGGAGTGCAATGCTGGAACGGCGCCATCGAGGGCTATCTGGCACGCTACTGGCGGGTGAAGGACCTCGCAGCGGCGGACGCCGGCGACGGCAAGGTGGGAAGCGACTCCACCGATGCGGTCTATGTGCCTCACCCCCAGCGCGGCGTCATCACCATCTTCAGCCGTTCGGGCCGGCTGCTCGCCCATCTGACCGACGGGGAGCCCCCCCTCAACGCACCTGAAGCCCTGGCGATCTCGCCTTCGAATGATTCCCTCTTTGTGCTCGAAGCGGCCGGCCGGGGCCCCGGCACCCTCTCGCTCTGGGTGCGCAAAAAGTAGGCGGCGGAGCTCTCCGCCGGAAATCGATGAAAATCAAAAAAAGCCCGTCCCTGCAGCAGGGACGGGCTTTTTTTATGGAGTAAAATGAGAAATCAGCCGCGAACGCGATAACGGGTCCTGCGCGTGAGCAGGATGGCGCCGGAGAGGCTCTTGAAGAGGTGCTCGAGATTGTCCCTGAAGAGGCGGTCCCAGATACCGGTCTGCCGCCGGGGGCCTGGTATCACCATGAGATCGGCGTCGATATCGCGGGCAAACTCCAGGGTGCCGGTGAGGGGCTGCTCGTGGATGCACTGGAAGCGGAAGCGGACCCCGTCGACGGAAAATTGGGTGAGGAAACGCCTGAGGCGGTTATCCTGATGGTGGAAAAGACGCTGGAACTCACTGTTTTCGCGGGCGTGATCGATTTTATCCTCCCACACCGGCAAAGGGAACCAGTGGGTCAAAATCAACTCACGGCTGCGCATTCGCCGGGCCACACCCATGGCCACCTCAACAGCGAAATGGGCAGGACGGTCGTACTCAACCTCGCAGTGGATGCGGGAAAAGGCGCCCGCATCGGCAGCCGTTCCGGTCATCATGAGCAGGGAACAGGGCGCCTTGTGGGCGAGATGGCGGGCGACGGAGCCGATGAAATGACGAAGCAGGCTCTCCTTTTTAGCCGCGCCGGTGATGATCAGATCGGCACGCTGCTGACTGGCCACCTCAGCGATGGTATCGGCCGGCTGCCCGGGCTGGATGATCAGCTCGGGCTCCTGCCCGCCGAAACCGGAGGCGGCGATGGCTGCTTTGAGTTTTGCACGCGCCGCCGGGGTGTCATTGCCGACATGCAGCAGAACCGGCCTGGCGCCCAGTGTGCGTAGAACCCGCTGCGACTGGTTCAGAACAGCCTGAATGCTGGGCGAAAGCGCAACTGCAACGATCGCGCGGCGAAAAACGGGCTGGTTGACGCTTCCCGCGAATATCTCATCCTGTTTTAACATCGATCATTCCATTTTATGCGCCGGCCGGGGCGGCTCCACTCACTCCCAGCTCTCGGGTGTGCCCGACGCTGTAAAATCGGTGTAACTGCCCGAGCCATCCGCGCGCCAGGTGGCGCTGAACTGCGCCACTCCCGCCAGGGTATAGCTGTAGCTGCCCGAGCCATCCCTGGAGTTGACCAGTCGCCAGACAGCCTGCATCGCGGAAAAAGTGTCGTCCAGCATAAGGGTGCCATCCTTGTCTCTGCTCCAGGAGATCTTGTGCGTGATGTCGCCTGTGAGCAGATCATAAAAGGTCCAGGCCTGGGAGCGGTTATCCTCGGCCGCCTTGCCGATAAAAAGCTGGCGGTCGTTGTATCGCGTGCTGTCCGCGGTCTGACCATTCAGCACCACGGTCCAGTCGACGGAGCCGTCCGATCGCCTGACAGCCTTGATCTTTTTCACGATCGTGCCGCTGCCGGCAGGGATCTCCCAGGTATAGATATTACTGTTGACCGCCGGAGCGTCGCCGCTCAGATCCCCCAGGGTCGTCTGCACAAAATTGAAATAGGTGAGAATCTCCCCCGCTTTTTGGGCGATCTGCGGCGGAGCATTCACCGACGCCGGCCCGCTGACGGCGATCATCACCGGCGGCTCGGGAACACCCGCCTCCGGGCTGGAGGGCTCCGAACAGCGCAGCCCCGCAAGCGCCAGAACCACCACCAACCCAACCCATACTCTCTTCATCCCTGCCTCCTGTTTTGCTGCTGTGTATAAATTTTAAATTTAATAAAGTTGCGGAAAATAGCAAGTCAAGTTTTCGTTTTTCTTTGTTTCTGCCCCTGATTTTCATACATTGAGGGGAGTGCAGGCAAACTCATGAGGGAAACTATGGCTTCCATCAAGCCCGCCGCCATGCTGCTCGGGGGGACAGCCATGCTGGTGCAGATCGTACTGCTGCGCGCCTTCATGGCCATATTCTGGGGCAATGAGCTGCTGGTGGGATTCATCCTCGCCGTCTGGATGTCCGCATCCGGGCTGGGCAGCTGGATGGGCAACCGCATCGCCCGCGCACAGCCCCACCGGGGCGTGCCCCTCACCCTTCTTTTACAAGCCGCCGCCCTGGCCGGTGCGATCGCCGCCCTCCTGTTCCTCCCCGGCGCCCGCACGCTTCTGCGCGTATCCGCAGCAGAATACCTGACGACAAATCATCTCTTTGTACTCTCCCTGCTGACGATTGTTCCCGTCGCGCTCCCCCTCGGCTGCTCTTTCACCCTGCTCGCGCGCGCCGCCGAATCCTCCTCCGCCAATCCGGCCGCCCTGGTTTATGTCTGGGACGCCGCCGGCTGTGTCGCCGGCAGCCTCCTTTTCACCTTCATCCTCGTGCACTGGATGACACCCGTGCAGGCCCTGCTGGCCGCCGGCCTGCTGCTGATCCTCATGGCGGGGTGGCGCCTGGGCCGGCGAAGCTGGCAGCCGGCGGCGGCGCTCCTCTTGCTCCTGCTCTTTTTCCTCGCGCCCGGGCTGGAAGAGAAAAGGGCCGGCGCTTTCTGGCGCTCCTTCGCGCCCGGCATGGAACTGCAGACACGCGCCACCTCCAGGCACGGCGAGCTGGCGGTGGTCGACTGGCAGGGCGCCACCAGCCTCTTCAGCAACGGCGCCCTCCAGGCCGCCCTCCCCAATCCGGTCGACAGTCAGGCCGATGCGGCCCTGCTGATGAATCAGCCTCTGCCCCGGCCCTACGACCTCCTGCTCATCGGCGGCGGGCTGGGCGGCCTCGCCCCCGAACTGGCTCGCTATCCCGATGTTTCCGTCACCTGCATCGAAATGGATGAGCTTGCATGCCGGCTCGCTCTGACCGCGCTCCCCGATTCCCAGCGCACAGCATGGAACAACCCTCAACTGACCCTGCGCTTCACCGACGGCCGCCATTTTCTGCAGCAGGAGAAAGGACTCTACACCCTCATCGTCATCGCTGCCGGCAGGCCTTCCGGAGCCCTCGCCAACCGCTATTACACCGAGGAGTTCTTCGCCCTTGCCCGCAGCCGGCTTGCGCCCGGCGGAGCGCTGGCCCTCCTCAATGTGCCATCCGGCGAAAATTATCTCGGTCCCGAACTGCTGCGCCTCAACAGAGCCCTGTACTCCGGGCTGCACCGCTATTTTGAACGGGTCATCGTCGTGCCCGGCGGCGAGGCCCTCTACCTCGCCGGCAGCCGGGAGAGCCTGACCACGGATCCGGACGAACTCGCGCGCCGCTTTACGGAGAAAAAGCTCGATCTCGACTATTTCTATCCCTCGATGTTCGCCTTCATGCTGCCGGCCGGGCGCATCGCCGGGCTGGAGCAACGGCTCGCCGGCGCACCAGCCCGGCGCAATCTCGATTTTCAGCCGGTCGCCTACTTCATTGACCTTCTCCTCTGGCAAAAAATGACCCGGGGAGGCGGATCTCTTCTGCTCGCCATCGAGGCGATGGGCTACAACCGGCTGCTGCTGATCTGGTGCGGGGTGCTCGCGTTCGTGCTGCTGCCGGCCCTGCTGCGCGCCGCTGCTCCGCGCGGGACCGCCAGGAAGGCCGCCATCCGGCCGGTCATCCTTTTCGCGGCCTTTGCCATCGGCATGGCTGCCACCGCTTTCGACGTGCTCTTCATCATGGCGATGCAGAACATCTTCGGCAATCTCTACGCCGCCATCGGCCTGGCTCTCGCAGCCTTCATGGCCGGTCTGGCCGGCGGCGGCTGGCTGGCGATGCACAGGGCGCGGAGGAGCCTCCCCCTTACGCCCTTCCTGCTGCTGATGACCGCCCTGAGCGCCCTGGCCCTGACGCCCTTTTTCAAATTCCTCAGCGCCCATCCCAGCCCGCCGCTCTTTTACGCTGCGCTCCTCACCGTCAGCGGCCTCGCCGGAGCCCTCTTCCCCCTGCTCAGCGGCCTCTACACCAGCCACGGCGGGAGCGGCCGCTGGGGAAGCGTAAACAGTGCGGACCTGGCCGGCGGAGCCGCGGGCGCCCTGCTCATCGGCGGCCTCTGGGTGCCCCTCTTCGGCTTCGCCCGCACCCTCTGGCTGGTGGCGGCCGCCAATCTGGCCGGGGCGCTGGCCATAACGCTCTGTACCCGGCCGCATGACAAGGAGGCCCGGCGTGACTAGATCCGCTCCAGCAGCGATCCTCGCCATCCTTTTACTATTCGGGAGCACCTGTATGCACAAGGAGAAAGAAGCCCTCCCCCCGAGCCTGCCCAATGAAGACATCTGGCGCGAAAAACGGCTGGCGATGGTCGACCGGCAGATCCGCGCCCGCGGCGTGCAGGACTCTTGTCTGCTGGCGGTGATGGAAAGCGTGCCCCGGCACCTCTTCGTCCCCGCCGGCGAACGCCACCTCGCCTACGATGACCATCCCCTGCCCATCGGCTACGAGCAGACCATCTCCCAGCCCTTCATCGTCGCCTACATGACCGCGATGCTCGGCATCGGTCCCGATGACAAGGTGCTGGAGATCGGCACCGGCTCCGGCTACCAGGCGGCCGTACTCAGCCGGCTCGCCGGCAGGGTCTACACTATCGAGATCGTCGAGCCCCTCTGCCACGAGGCCGCTGCAATTCTGGCCCGCCTCGGCTGCGATAATGTGCACGTACGCTGCGGTGACGGCTTTGCCGGGTGGCCGGAAGAAGCCCCCTTCGACGCCATCATGCTCACCGCTTCGCCGGAGAACATCCCCAACCCCCTCGTCGAACAGCTCGCCCCCGGAGGCCGCATGATATTACCCCTCGGAGGCCACTATCAGGAGCTGGTCCTCATCCAGCGCACTCGCGAGGGACAACTCTCACGCCGGAATCTCATCCCGGTGCGCTTTGTGCCCATGACCGGAGAGGCCGAAAAGGAATGACCGGGGGGATGCGCGACCGGGCGGCAGCAAAGCCGCCGGCGCACGGCAGGAATGCTTGAAACAATCCATGCAAATTTACGTTAATAAACGCAGGATCGATCCTTATTACCTTTGACAAAGGAAAAAGGCATGAAAAAACACGACTCAAACCTGGTGCTGGGCCTTATCCTGATCCTCATCGGCGCAGGACTGCTGTTCAAGCGCATGGGGCTCTTCGATTTCGGCTGGGAGGAGAGCTACCCGATCGCACTGCTGCTCCTGGCGGCCATGGCGATCGTTTCGGTAGCCAAAGGGGATAAAAGCCAGGCCTTCTGGGCCTGTTTCCTGCTGATCTGCGGCCTCTTCACCTTTCTGAAAAATTACGGCATCGTCGATTCACTCTGGAGCATCAACCTGTGGAGCATCCTGCTGCTGGCTTTCGGCCTCAGCTTTTTTGCGCTCTATGCCAGCAAACCCAAGGATTGGGGTGTGCTCATCCCCGGATTCATCCTCACAACCTTCGGCAGTGTGGCGGTCCTAGATGATCTCCACGTCGACTGGTTCAGGATCAGCTACCTCATCGATTACTGGCCGCTCGTCCTGATCGCCATCGGCATCGGGATCATCTTCAGCACGCTTCGCCGCAGGCCTTCTGCGTAAACCGGCATCCTCTCCCCGTACACTCCAGGCTGCAGCCCTCTCATGAAGAGAGAGGCGCAGCCTTTTTTTATGCCCGGCCGGGGCATTCCAGCCCGCAAAACCGGCAACTGCGCATCTGAAAATGGCGGCCGTTCACTTCGCACCGCCGTTGCGATCACTGCCGGCGGTAATACTCCTCTCGTAAAATCCCCATCACATAGAAATCGACATAGCGGTCATGATGATACATGGCCTGCCGTAGAGTCCCCTCGATGCTGTAACCCGCTTTTTTGTAGGCGGAGACGGCATGTTCATTCTCGCAGCTGACGTGAAGCTGGATGCGGTTCAGATTGAGAATATTGAATCCGTAATCGATCATCATCCGCGTCGCTTCCCCGCCATAGCCCCGGGACCACTCTCCGGTATCGTACAAGGCCAGATAAAAAACCGCCGCCCGGCTCACAGGATCGATGCGCACAAAAGCGGTCTGCCCCACCGGCTTGTCTCCCGCCCTGCTGCAGATCGTGAAAAGAACCGTCTCTCTGGCTGTGCTCCAGCTGTTCATCTCCGCACGGACCTGATCGAGGGTCTGGGGAAACGCCAGGAAGAGGGTCTCCCGCACCAGGGGATCGTTTTTTCCGCAATGGACCAGATCGAGATCGCTTTCCGCATAGGGGCGCAGATAGATCTTCTCCCCCTCCACAAACTTGATTGTGTACATATTTCTCCCTCCGCCTGAAACAGGGTTGGATGGCACTCCTCTGTCGCTCTTTTCAATGTACAGATTTCCCGTCATTTTTCCACTTTTTTTTGCCCGCGGCGCCACGGCGGCATCATGGCATGCTTTTTGAGCAATAGCATGGTGAACGGCTGTGCACTGCATAATATATCCTTTTGATAATATTTATTTTAATATAGAAAAAACGCCCCGCAGCAGCCCTGATTTCTGACAAAGTAAAATGACAAGTGTAACTGAAATAATAGAGGATTTGCGTATCAGACAGCGAAAGGAGGTGCCGGACAGGGAGGCGGTGATCAGATTTTCCGGAAAAGAGTGACGCAGGCGGCTCTTGTGCATGACGGCCTGCAACAAGCAGCAAAGAGCAAATCAAGAAAATTAGGAGAGAATCAAAATGGATCACATGAATAGGCAACACGGCATCAGAGCCGGGATCTCGCTTCTGGTCTTCATGCTGTTCTTCGCCATGGCATTCGCACCTGCGGCTTACGCCGGACAGGTGGTGCTGCCCAGCAAGGACAACGTCCTGATGCAGACGAATGGTCCCGATTCCGAGTTTGATGACGGGGACTACTGGACCCATCCCGACTATGGCAACTCCCCGCACATCTTCTGGCTGGAGATCCCGGCCGGAGTGAATCCCGACTTTACGATCAATCTGCAGCTCTGGGACCCCGAGTCCTTCAGCAACAATCCGGAGAGCGCAACCGATTCGGATGAACAGAAGGGCAACGGCTGGGAGGCGACGGACTTTTCCCTCTACGCCCCGGATGGTTCGCTGATCATCAGCCGCACCTATGCGGGCGGGGATGTCACCACCAGTCAGCAGTGGGTCGCGTTTCACGCCCTTCGGGCCGGTGATTTCGGCCCCGGCATGTACAAGATCACGGTTCAGGTGGCCGGCGATGACCAGAACGGCTACAAAATCGGGGTTGAGGACGGCAATGCGGACAAGCTTGCCGCCAACGGCAATGAGATCAAATTATACGCACAGCGCACCGCTTTCCAGTTCGTCGGTGAAGGCGAGCTGACCAACACCTTCTGGTTCAACGTCGATCAGCGTGATACCCTCCGTCTGCTCGTTTTCGACCTGGAGAAGGACGGCTGTGCGCTCAAATATATCAGCCCGAGCGGCGTCGAATATGCCGGCACGCTGACCGAGGATGGAATGTGGAACAGCGATCCCGCCAGCCCCAACCTGCCTCTGCACGGCGGCAGCGACATCATCGTCAATCCCGAGCAGGGCTGGTGGCAGGCGGTGGTCACCACCTACCATCCCTCACCGATCGTTCGTCAGGGCAATCAGTTCATTCTGTGGCCGGATGACCTGCTTTTCAACGGCCCGCCCACCATCCATCGCGGTATGGTCGGCGACCGCGTCTGGCTCGATGCCAACCAGAACGGCCTGCAGGATGGTGACGAGACCGGCATCGCCAACGCCACCGTCCGCCTGCTCGCCGGCGACACCGATATGGCGATCCGTTCCACCACCACCGACCTGGACGGTATCTTTATCTTCCAGGACGTTCCGGCCGGCAATTACAAGCTGGAATATCAGCTTCCGCAGCACTTTTTCTTCACCGCTCCGCGCGTCGGCAGTGACCGTGAGGTCGATTCCGATGCGGATCCCTTCACCGGCAGGACCGGCGTCTTTTTTCTGCAGGCCAATGAGGCGCGTCTCAACCTCGATGCCGGCATGATCCCGAAGCACGTCTCCAACCTCTCGGTCACCAAGAACGTGGAGGGCGGGGATCTCGAGCTGGTGCCGGGCGAAGAGCTCCTCTTCACCATCACCGTCACCAACAACGGCCCGCATGACGCCGCCAACGTCCGCGTCGTCGACAATCTGCCGGCGGCCCTCGAGCTGATTTCGGTGGAGCGCCACTACGACGCCGGACCCAACCCGCTGCTCTGGATCGAAACCCTGCTGCCCGCCGGCGAATCCCGCACCTACCAGGTCCGGGCCCGCGCGACCAGCGTTCTGGGCGAGCTGGAAAACTGTGCCTGGGTATCCAGCCCGAACAAGGATGTGGATCTGACCAACAATTCAAGCTGCGTCGTCGTCCGCGTTCAGCAGGAATATCCGAACGCGAGCGGCATCAAAATCGGTGACCGCGTCTGGAAAGACGACAACCGCGATGGCCTCCAGGGTGATGGCGAACCCGGCCTGGAGGGCATCACTGTTCATCTGCTCAGCGGCGTGGACCAGACCCTGGTTCAGAGCGATCTGACCGATGCGGATGGATTGTACCAGTTTGCGGACATGCCCGCCGGCTCTTACCTGATCGAGGTTGTCCTGCCGGAAGGCTATGCCTATACCAAACTCAACCAGGGTTCTGACGATGAGCTCGACTCCGACGTCGACCAGGTCTACGGCCGGACGCCGGCGCTCTTTGTGATCAACGGCGGCAGCTATCCGATGTGGGATGCAGGCCTGGTCCCCTATGAGCCGCCCCAGAAGAGCAATATTCACATCGGCGACCTGGTCTGGCGGGATGAAAACCGCAACGGCCTGCAGGATCCCGACGAGCTGGGCATGGCGGAAATCACCGTCAACCTGCTCAGCGGCGCCGATGAGAGCCTGGTGATGACCGCACAGACCGACGCCGACGGCCGTTATCTCTTCGCCGATATGGCCCCCGGTGCCTACATCCTTCAGGTTGTGCAGCCCGCCGGTTTCGACTATACGCTGCCTGTTCAGGGCGATGACCGCGCCGTCGACTCGGATATCATCCCCGAGAGCGGCAAGAGCGCAGCCTTCAGCGTCCTCTCCAACACCGACTATCTGACCATCGATGCCGGTTTCGCACCCTTCCAGCCCCCCGTCGTCAGCAACATCACCATCGGCGATCTGGTCTGGAATGATGCCAACCGCAACGGTCTGCAGGATGAAGGCGAAGCCGGTATGGCCGGCATCTTCGTCAACCTCCTCAGCGGGCTTGATCAGAGTCTGGTCGCAAAAGACACGACTGACGCCCAGGGCGGCTATCTCTTCAAGGATATGGCTCCCGGCGCCTATGTGATCGAGGTGGTCCAGCCGGCCGGATTTATCTTCACTCTGCTCAAGCAGGGCGTCGATACCTCCATCGACTCGGACATCATCCCCGAAAGCGGCCGCAGCGAAGCTTTCGACGTCATTGCCGGTCAGGCCTATCTGAGCCTGGATGCCGGTCTGGCGGCCTATGTGCCTCCGGTCAACAGCCACATCACCATCGGCGACGTGGTCTGGAACGATCTCAACCAGAACGGTCTGCAGGACGAAGGTGAGCCGGGTATGGCCAACGTCACTGTCCGTCTCGTCACCGGCACCGATGATGCCGTCGTCAGCGCGACCTCGACCGACGAAAACGGCCTCTATCTCTTCGCGGACATGGCCCCTGGCAATTACCGCATCATCTTCACGCTGCCGGCGGGATTCCATTTCACCGGCTGGAACAGCGGCGATGACGCGGCCGACTCGGACGCCAATCCGGTCAACGGCCGCAGCGACGAGTTCACAGTCGCCAGCCACACCGCCTATCTCTCCTGGGATGCCGGCGTGGTGGAAAATGCCGAATCCGATCTGGAGATCATGAAGGTGATCGAGGAAAACCGCAGCTACATCTATCGCGGCGACTCTCTGGCCTTTGTCATTACCCTCACCAACCACGGACCGGATGATGCCCACGGCATCACCCTCATCGATAACCTGCCGGATGGTCTCGAGTTCATAGAAGCCAGCCGTCTACAGGACGAAGGGCCGAATCCGCTCATCTGGCGCGAAGAGGTTCTGGCGGTCGGTGCAACGGTCACCTATCGCGTCAGGATGCGCACCACCGAGGAACTGGGCGGAATGGACAACTGCGTCACTGCGAGCAGTCTCTCCTTCGACCCCGACCTGGCCAACAACATCGCCTGCGCGCAGGTCCATATCCTGGTGCCGGTCGAGCTCTCCTCTTTCAGCGCCCGCAGCGTTCAGGGACGGGTCGTTCTCAACTGGGTCACCCAGTCCGAAACCGAAAACCTGGGCTTCCATGTCTACCGCGCCGAGAGCGAGGCGGGCAACTACGTCCGGGTGAACGAAGAGATGATCCAGGGCGCCGGCACCACCTCTTCGGTGCGGAGCTACCAGTACATCGACGAGCACGAGCTGAAGCCTTCGGTCGACTATTTCTACAAGCTGGTCGATATGGATTACAAGGGCCGCCTCACCACCCATGGCCCGATCAGCGCAGAGGTCGCGGTTCCGACCCAGCACGTCCTGGAGCAGAACTATCCCAACCCGTTCAACCCCGAGACCCGGATCAGCTTCAGCCTCAAGGAGTCGGGCCGTGTCACCCTGACGGTTTTCAACGTCCGCGGTGAAGCGGTGCGCACCCTGGTCGCCGGACAGCTGAACGCCGGTGCTCATATGGCGGTGTGGGACGGCCGCAACGATTACGGCCAGCCCCTGCCGAGCGGCATGTATATCTACACCATGCGCATCAATAATTTTGAAGAAAAGCGCACGATGATGTTCCTCAA
>JAKQKF010000255.1 GCA_029560815.1 bacterium | reverse complement strand
TTGCTCCTCTCCGCCTCGACCATCGCCATCGACGGCGCCGTGACCGCCACCCTGGCGGAGTGCTATCTCTCCGGACCGGGTCTGATCCATTATCGCCTGCCCGCCCTGGCGAGCGGCAGCCACAGCGTCACCGTGCATCTGACCGCGCGCAGCGGAGCCGCTTTCGAGGAGAGCATCAGCTTTTCAACCTTGACCGGGGATATCTACTTTATGACCCCCTCCTGCGACAGCCTCTTCGCTGCCGAAAAGACCATCCGCTGGCGGGTCAACCGCCCCCTCGATCAGATCAGCCGTATCACCCTGCAGCAGTCGGGCAAGGCCACGGTCGAAATTATGCCAGAACCGGACGGCGAGTACGCCCGCAGCGTCACCTGCGGCCGCGGCGTCAACACCTTCGTGCTCAGCCTGACCGATCGTGCCGGCGCGACGGTCCAAAGTGATACCCTCTCCCTGCGCTATCCCCTGCCTCAGCACCCGGTGCCCGGCATTGCCATCTCCCGCAGCGGGGAAAAGATCAGGATCACCGGCAGCGCCCGGGATCCGCAGAACAAGCCAATGAGCTACCGCTGGTCGGCATCGGTGCTCAATCCGGCCCCCCTGCCGGGAGTTGATGGCAGCAGCGAGCTTGTGCTGGAGATCGATCCCCCCACGGCGCCGGGGGATTACAGTCTCGAGCTCACCGTCACCGACGCCGACGGCCTGAGCAGCAACGCCGAATCCTTCTTCACCATTCTGGCGGACAGCTCCCTCCTCCTGCCCGGCACCGCGACGGTACCGCAGTGGGTGCGCGAGGCCCGCATCTACTGCCTCTTCTTCAAGGCCTTCACGGCCGGCGGCCGCATCGCCGACGCCTTCCCCCGTCTCGACTATATCAGGGCGATGGGCTTTAACACCGTCTGGGTGCTGCCGGTGATGGACGTCGAAGGGAATATCGACCAGGGCGCCAATATCGGCTACAACATCATCGATTTCTTCCATGTCGATCCGGACTACGGCACGGACGCCGATTTCAAAGAGTTCGTCCAGCGCGCCCACCAGGCCGGGTTGCGGGTGATCCTCGACGTCACCCCCAACCACTCCAGCCGCTCCCACCCTTTCGCTCTCGACGCCCGCGCCAACCGCAAGTACAGCCGTTATTACGAGTTCTATCAGCACGAGCCGATCAGCCACGACACCAACGGGCTGGGGCAGTCGATCTCCAGCGACGGTATCGTCTATTACAGCGCTTTTTCCGATGCCCTGGTCAATTGGAACTGGAGCGATGCCGAAGCGCGCACCTACATGCTCGAGGTCTACAAATACTGGCTGCGCGAATTCGATATCGACGGTTTCCGCTTCGACGTCTGGTGGGGCCCCCACCGCCGCTACGGGGTCGGCGCCTTCGACAAGCCCCTGCGCCTCGCCCTGCGCACGGTCAAATCGAACATCCTTCTGCTCGGTGAGACTGCGGGCACCGGCGGCGGCACGGAGGACAACTATGCCGACCAGGGCGGGGGCATGGACATGGGCTACGACTGGACCCTCTTCGGCGGCCTCAGCTCCTACCCAAATCCCGGCGCTCTGCAGATCCGCCTCTATAACGCCGGCTACCGCCCCGGGCCCAACAGCACTTTTCTCCGCTTCCTCGAGAACCACGACGAAGACCGCGTCATCTACCGCTACGGCAGCGGCGAAAAGACCATCCCGGTCTCGACCGCCATTTTTCTGGCCACCGGCACACCCCTGCTCTACGCCGGCCAGGAGGCCGGTATGGGGCTCTACGGCAGCACCCTCGACGCCCGCCGCCGCGGCACTATCAACTGGTCCGGCCTTTATGCGCCGCTCCTGACCCCCCATTACCAGAAACTCGCCCAGATCCGCGCCCAGTTCCCCGCCTTCCGCACCCAGTTCGAGGACACCAACGGCGACGGCCGCATCATCGGCCCCGATGAGGATATGCAGCGCCGCCTCGATCATGGCAGCGCCGTCAGTTACGTCATGGCCCGGCCCTGGCAGGACGCCAACGGCCTGGCGGTGATGAATTTCGCCGGCTCCGCGCAGGAGATCAGGGTGGCCCTCAAGGCGGAGGAGTGGATGCGTTTCAGCGCCGGCTTTTCCGCGCAGGGTAACTATTACCTCAACAACCTCTACGACAACAGCAGCCGGCCGGTGAGCGGGGCGGAGCTGGACACCCTGCGCGTGAGCCTGCCGGCTTATGGGGTGGCGATTTACACCATCGCCACGGTCGGGCAGCGGCTGGTGCTGCCCGACCTCGAGGTGGGCGTCGCCCAGGAGAGCCCGGCGGAACCGCCGCAGGCATTCCACCTCGCCGGCAGCTGGCCCAATCCTTTCAACAGCGCCGCCGCCATCCGCTTCACTCTCCCGGCGACGGGCCGGATCGAGGCCGAGATCTACGACACCCTCGGCCGGCGCGTGCGCACGCTGGCCGCGACCGCGCTGCCGGCCGGGACGCATGAGCTGGTCTGGGACGGGCGCAGTCAGTCGGGCAGCAGCTGCCCGAGCGGACTCTACTTCCTGCGCCTCCGCCACAGCAGCGGCATCGCCGTGCACAAGATGGCCCTGGTGCGCTAGGGAGAGGCTGCACCCTGTGACCTCCGTCCGGCAAATGAGAACCGGAGTGCAGGAGCTCACACGAAAAACGGCCGCCACGCATTGATCAGGAAAAGAAGCTGCCAAAGGGCAAAGTAAAAATTACGCATGGCGCTGTGGATGAATCCGCGCCGGGGCAAGCCGCGGCTCTCCTGATCGATGCTTTCCAGTCGCAGGCCGCCCGCGCACCCCGCGCCGCAGGCGTCTATCTGATGAAAGACGGCGACGGCCGCATCCTCTACGTCGGTAAATCGGTCGATATCCGCAGCCGCGAGGCATCTTCCCGCTACCTTCGCACCGTCAAACGGGCCGGGGACGCGCTCTCCGGCTTCGATCCCTTCTTCTTGCGCTATATCGAAACCATAAGGCAGAGTGAAGCGGAGAGGCAGGCCTTTGAAAAAGCGGCCTGGTATCAGATCATGCTGCAGCGCTACCGCGCTTCCATTAGCCGGCAGCTCTTTCTGGATCGCTTCCAGCGGCACGGCCTGATCATGCGTGAGCGGGGTCGCTGGCCCAACACTTTTGAATTTTTCAGGGGGAGATTGATGCGGAGGAACGGCGGAATGACACCGGTTGATGAGCTTTTTGCGGAAAGCGGAGAACCGGCGGGTAAAACCTCACCCGGCCCAGGTCTGTCCCGGCGGAGCTGCATCAGTTCCCGTGCTCATCTTGCACGAGATGCTCGGCGTAGAACTTTTTAAAGGCCATATGGATTTCGTCCCGAATTCTGCGGAAGGCCGCCAGCTTTTCCTCCTCCGTGCCCTCGACCGCTGCGGGATCCTCAAAGCCGATGTGCAGCTGATCCTTGACCTCGCCGAGGAAAACCGGGCAGCTCTCGCGCGCGTTGTCGCAGACGGTGATGACGTAGTGGAAAGGCAGATGGGTAAAGAGCACAACCGATTTCGGCCGGGCTTGCGAGATATCAATGTGCTTCTCAGCCATCACCTGGACGGCGAGCGGATGGACGGCGGCGGACGGATCGGTGCCAGCCGAATTGACATCGAGAGCGGGATTGAAATGCCGCAGAAAGGCCTCTGCCATCTGGCTGCGGCAGGAATTGCCGGTGCAGAGAATCAGGATGCGCATGATGGTTTACTCCACTGGGTGATTGTTCGAGGTAATTCGCACGGTCTGTAAACGATCGGGCACAACTGCCGGGATCGCGGCACGGGTTGTCAGCAGCCGGCGTCAGTCCGGGGAGACCAGCCACCGGCTGCGATTATAAAAGAGTTGATCAGTCCGCGCAGGTCGCCTCATTTCGTTTATTATCGAAACATACGCAATTCCCGGAAAATTTCCAATAATTATCCGCGCGGGTGCCGGCACGATCGACGCGAGCGTGAGCAGTGTGCGAAAAAAAATCACAAAGTACTTGACATTTTGACGCGAATTTGTTACACTATTTGAGGATATAAGATATAACATGTCATACAAGTAACCAGGGGTATGCTGTGCAAGAACTTTTCGGGAAAATCGGCAAAAACCTGACCCTGAGTGAGGAGATCGAGCTCAAGATCGAGGATTCAATCCGTCAAAAAAAACTGGAGCCCGGCCAAAAGCTGCCCAGCGAGAAGGAACTTGGAGCGATGTTCGGCGTCAGCCGGACTGCCGTGCGCGAAGCGCTGCGCATGTTGAGCGCGCGCGGCCTGCTCAATGTCCGCAAGGGGGATGGCGTCTACATCAACGCCTTCTCCTCCTCACTCGCCAGCAAACCCATGAGCCTTTATCTTGAGCTGCAATTCGACAGCGACTCTATTCTTCATCTGGTGCATCTCCGTCAGCTCGTCGAGCCCAACATCGCCCGGCTGGCGGCGCAAAAGCGCACCCGGGAGGATCTGGCCGGATTCCAGATGAATCTGGCTGCTTTCTCCGACCGCACGCAGGATGCCGACCAGTTGGCCCAGCTTGACGTCGAGTTTCATTCCCTGATCGCCCTCTCCTGCCACAACCCCCTCATACCGCTCATCATGGATCCCTTGTTCAGCATGCTCCCTCGCGTCAAAGCTCTGATCGTCAACCATTTGCAGAAAACCCATAGCGATAACGCCCCCAATTATCACAAGAAAATATTCGACATGATCCAGCTGCAGGATGCGGAGGGTGCCTTTTCGGCGATGCAGGAGCATCTCAAAATCGCCGAACGGGATTCCCTGCTGCTGGTTCAGTGGATGAAGGACAACCAGGTCAGCCCGAACTGATCGCGGCAGATTGATATCCATATCCTGTTCCCGGGAAATTTATGGCTTGATACGGAGGTCCCTGAT